>JAEUMJ010000024.1 GCA_016792865.1 Hyphomicrobiales bacterium
GGGCGTGTCGCCCGTCAGGGTCGCATGCGGCGCCCAAGGCTCGTTCCATACCGGTTCATTGGCAGGCTTGCTGTGAAAGCTCTTGTCGGGCAGGAAACGCCAGTGATGCGGGCCGGTGAGGGGCGCATAGAGTTCCGGTGCAGCATGGTGATGATCGCGATAGAGCGTGTTGGGTGCGATCACGAAGAGGCCGAGATCGAAGTCATCTGCCCGGCGAAACGCCCCTTCGCCGATGATCGATGCGAAGGCATGGCCGTCGGCAAAGGCCGCGCCGATTTCTGCGCGGGGGTAGGCATCATATGTGACCCAATGCAGGTGCGGCGTGGCCTCTTCGATTGCCCGCGCCAGGGCCTTGTCAGGAACGTTGGCAAGGGCAGCGGGCAGGAAGGAGCAAGGCGGCAAGATGCGCGGAACAACATCCATGTGCGGCCCGCCGCTCCATTGTTCAATGCCCCTTCGCACGGCGCACACGCCCGCATGATCAAAGTTTGAGAGATAGCGCCCGATCTCTTGGATGAGCGCACTCACTGCAATCTCCGCTTCCCCGCTCATGCCAGCACCACACGCTCACGGCGAACGACGTTTTCCTCTTCGCCGAGGTCGAATTCCTGCGCAAAGCGATGACCATCATAGACGGCCTGCGCGATGATCCCCGGTGCCTTGCAGTCACCGATGCGGGAGACCCGAAGCGTCGGGCTGTCCTTCAACTCATGCCATAGCGCATCGTTGGGCTCACGGGAGGTGACCGCGACGAGGCCGCCACAGGGAAGGGCAGTGACATTCCCGGAGAAGCCGCAGGCGATTTCGAGGTGGTCACCTGTGTATCCTGAAATGACATGGGTCACGATGATCTTCACGCCGGCAGAGATGAGCTGCGCCTGTGTCCGCGCCTGCTCCACCGTGTGGCTTGAGAAGGAGGCGGCAACACCGTCCGATGTGACGTAGGTGACCGGCAGGCCCTCCGTCGCCAGCATGAGGGCGATGACAGACGCCATGTAGTAGTGGTCATCGTCGAAGACCACGACCGGCCCCTGCGGGCGCTTGCCCGCCATGATGTCGTCCGGGGTGAGGGTGCGGGGATCATCCAGCGATGGAATGGCGACGGGCGAACTGCGGCCCAGGCCGTTGCGCCGCCATGTGGCACCTGTGGCAATCACGGCATGGGCGGCACCCGACTCGCGCACGTCATCCGCCGTCATCGGGCTTTCGCGATAGACCGAGATGTTCTCCATCTTGCTGATCTGGTGGGCACGCCAATCACGAACGCGCACCCACTCGCCGAGCGACGGAAGCCGTGTCTCGCGGGTGACGCGGCCACCGAGATCGCGGCTCGCCTCGGTCAGGATGACCGGAACTCCCCGGCGACCGAGCGTGAGTGCTGCATCCAGTCCCGCCGGACCGGCTCCCACCACCAGCACGGTGTCCTTCGTCCTGGCGGGCCGCATCCTTTCCGGATGCCAGCCGCGCCGCCATTCCTCGCCCATGCTGGGGTTTTGCGTGCAGCGGATGGGGACACCCAGCGCGTCGTTGGCGTAGCAGATGTTGCACCCAATGCACTCGCGGATGTCGTCGAAGCGGCCTTCCCTGATCTTGTTGGGCAGGAAGGGGTCCGCGATGGACGGCCGGGCCGCCCCCACAAGATCGAGAACGCCCCGTTTCACCTGCGCCAGCATGGTTTCGGGACTGGTGAAGCGCCCGACCGACACGACAGGCTTGCCGGTCAGTTTGCGGACATGCTCGATATCGGCTTCAAGCGCAGCTTCTTTTATGAAGCGGGATGGGCCCATCTCGCGTGAATAGTCCGGGATCGTGACATCGAAGAGATCTATGTCGGGTGCAACCTGCTTGAGCAGCGTGGCGCGGTGCTCCGCGCCGGTCTCGTCTTCATCGGTCACTTCGATGCGTGTTGCGAGTGCTGCCTTGTCTTTCAGGATGTCACGGGTTTCGGCAATGACCTCGCGGTAGAGGCGTGAACGGTTCTCGAGAATGCCGCCGTGGTCGTCGGCGCGGCGATTGACGCGCGGATCAAGGAACTGCGCCAGCAGATAGGTGTGCGCCGCGTAGACATATATAATGTCGAAACCCGCCTGAAGGGCGCGGCGAACGGCGGCTGCGTGCCATTGGCGATAGGCCCGGAAATCGGCTGCATCCATCTTCTGGCTTTGCCACGGCGCAGCGGTGACGGGCATGGACCCCGGCGCCAGCACTGGCAAACGGGAATGATGGTTGGTGGTGCGTTGCCCGCCATACCAGAGTTCCACCCCCGCCAGCGCCCCATGCCGGTGAACCCTTTCCGACATGGCTGCGAGGTTCCTCACGTCTCCCTCATCCCAGAGTGAGCAGAAAGGTGCGGGCAGATCATCCGAGGACGGATGAATGGAGCAGTACTCCGTGTTCACGACGCCCCAGCCGCCTTCGGCCTTGATCTCGCGCATCGCCACCAGAGTCTGCGGATAGGAGTAACCCATGCCGGTGCAATGGGGCACCTGATAGAATCGGTTCGGCGCCGTGACAGGGCCGATCCTCACGGGTTCAAAGAGGATGGCAAAGCGGGGGTCCATGGTCATGGTCGTGTTCCGTTGAGGAGTTGGTCGAGCTCGGACGCGAGATTCCGGTGCGCGAGGGCATCGCGGGGGTTTGCCGTGTCTTCCTTGGCGAGAATGCGGAAGACCTCAAGCGCGTCTTGGGAGAGGCGGTGCGTGCGGGCGAAATGCATGGCCGCGGCATACCGGATGCGGCCACCGTCCTGAGTGCCCACGGGCGTTTTCAGGAATTCCAGTTGCTGCTTGTCTTCCGCGCTCCAGGCCATGCCGCCCCTCATTTGTTGGCAGCAATGGCCATCTGGATGTCGCGTTCGCGACGCTTGTCGGCGCGGGCGAGAATGACGGCGGAAATGGCAACACCCACTGCCACCACGGTCACGATCACGGAAGCCAGCGCATTGATGTCGGGCGTGACGCCGAGCTTGACCTTGCTCCAGATCAGCATCGGCAAGGTTGTATAGCCAGGGCCGGTGGTGAAGCTCGTGATGACGACGTCATCCAGCGAGATCGTGAAGGCCAGCAGCCAACCCGAAAGAACGGCGGGCGATATGATGGGGAGCGTCACATCTCGCAGCACCTGCCAGGGCTTCGAGCCCAGGTCCATGGCGGCTTCCTCGATTGACATGTCCATTGCGGCGAGACGGGATTGGACAATGACCGTCACATAGGTCATCGAGAATGTGATGTGGGCGATGGTGATTGTGGTGAAGCCGCGCTGTCCGGGCCAGCCGAGCCATTCCGCCATCATGATGAAGAGGAGCAGCGAGGAAATGCCGGTGATGACTTCCGGCATGATGAGTGGTGCCGTGACGAGGCCCGACATCAGGGCGCGCCCCCGGAACTGTCGGAAGCGTGCCAGTGCAAGCCCTGCCATGGTGCCCAGGATCGTTGCCATGGTGGCGCTGAGGAGCGCGATCTTGATCGACAAGACGGCGGCGTCGATCACCTGGCTGTTGCTGAACAGCTTGCCGTACCACTGGGTCGAGAAGCCTCCCCACACGGTGGCGAGCCGCGACTTGTTGAAGGAGAAGAAGATCATCGAGAAGATGGGCACGTAGAGGAAGGCCAGGCCGAAGGCGAGGACCGAAAAGAGGAAGGTGGAGCGCTGCTTCATGACTTCGCCCCCGCCTGTGCCTTTGCCTCGAAGTGATTGTAGACAATGAGCGGGACCACCAGCATCAGAAGCAGCGCCACCGCCACGGCGGACGCCATGGGCCAGTCGCGGTTCTGGCCGAACTCCTGCTGGATGACGCGCCCGATCATGGGATCGCTTGCATTGCCGACAAGGCTGGGAATGATGAGTTCGCCCATGGCCGGAATGAAGACGAGCAATCCCCCCGCGATGATGCCGGGTATGGAAAGCGGCAGGGTCACGTCGCGGAACACCTGCCAGCGTCGCGAGCCCAGGTCCATTGCCGCCTCGTTCAACGTGGTGTCGAGCTTTTCAAGGTTGGCGTAGAGCGGCAGGACCATGAAGGGCAGGTATGAATAGACCATCACCAGCACCACGGCGAAATTGGTGTTCATCATCTGGATGGCGGGCAACTCCCAATTGCCCGGCACAAGCACATTGTATGCGGAGGTCAGCCACTTGTTGAACCAGCTATTGCGGCCCATCAGCCCGATCCACGCATAGACGCGCAACAGAAAGGACGTCCAGAATGGCAGGATGATCAGCATGAGCAGCAGGCGCTGCATCGACTTGTTGGCGCGCGTGATGGAGAGCGCCATGGGATAGCCGATGAGCAGGCACAGAACGGTGGCGATGGCCGCATTGTAGATGGAAATCAGGCCGGCACGGATGTAGACCGAGTTGGTGAACAGCCTTTCATAGGTCTCGAAGCGGACATAGGGCCAGTCCGGCAGGAAGGCGAAGGGGGGCGATTGCGTGGCAGTCTTCGCAAAGCTCATCACGATCACGATGATGAAGGGGATGAGGAAGAAGAGGACAAGCCAGAGGTATGGCGCGGTGATGATGGTGTCGCGCCAGCCGCGCCTGTTGAACCAGCTATCGTTGGCCCGGCTCATGCTTCGCTCCGGAAGAGCATGGCGGAGGCGGGCGAGACGGTGAGGTAGACTTCGTCCTCCCATGTTGCGACGGCCTTCTCGGCCGCCACGCGCTCGGCATTGACGGCATTGACAGAGAGAACATGACCGGTCGGCAGCTTGATGCGGTAGAGTGAATCCTTGCCGAAGTATCCGAAGTCCTGCACCTTGCCCTTGAGCACATTCACGGCTCCGGCCGGCTTCTTGCGCGAAATCGTGACCTTCTCCGGCCGGAAGGCGAGTGACGCCCGTTCCCCCGGCGACCAGCCATGGGCAAGGACTTTCACATGGGCGCCAAGCTGCCCGGCGCTCACCTCGACGGTTTCTCCATCCACCCTGACCACGTCGGCCTCGACCATGTTGATCGAGCCGATGAAGTCGGCAACGAACCGGCTGTTGGGATTCTCGTAGATGTCGGAGGGTGCGCCGATCTGGCGGATGATGCCGCGATCCATGACCGCGATGCGGGACGCAAGCGTCATTGCCTCTTCCTGATCGTGCGTCACGACCACGAAGGTGATGCCGAGCTTGTACTGGATGTTGGCAATCTCGAACTGCGTATGCTCGCGCAGTTTCTTGTCGAGAGCGCCGAGCGGCTCATCGAGCAGCAGGAGCTTCGGCAACTTCGCAAGCGAGCGGGCCAGGGCCACGCGCTGCCGTTGCCCGCCGGAGAGCTGATGCGGCTTCCGGTCTGCGAGGTGAGAGAGCTGCACCATGGCGAGCATCTCCTTCACGCGGTCCTGGCGCCGGGCGGGCGACATGTCTTCGTGCTTCAGCCCGTAACCCACATTCGCCGCCACGGTCATGTGGGGGAAAAGGGCATAGGACTGGAACATCATGTTGACGGGCCGGTCATAGGCGGGGACGCCCTCCATGTCCTGCCCGTCAATGAAGATCCGGCCTGCCGTCGGTGTCTCGAATCCGGCCAGCATGCGCAGCAAGGTGGTCTTGCCGCAGCCGGAACCACCGAGAAGGGCGAAGAGTTCGCCCTTCCCGATGTTGAGCGAGACGTTGTCCACCGCCTTGAAGGTGCCGAAGTTCTTGGTGACACCTTCAATGCGGATGAAATCTCCCTGCGAAGGGGAGGGTTCGCTTTCAGCCATGATGTGCGCCCCGGACCCGCTCCCTCAGCCCGCCTTCATGGCGTTGAAGGTTTCGGTCAAGGCGCGGTCGTTCTCTTCCGTGAGGGGCTTTGGCGTCCACAGGCGCTTCATTACGTCTTCGGAGGGATAGACAGCGGGATTGGCGAGCACTTCCGGATCGACGAACTGCTTGGCCGCAATGTTGGCATTGGCATAGTTGGTGAAGTTGGTGCATTTCGCAATCACCTCCGGTTCCATCATGTAGTTCAGGAAGGTATGCGCGTTGCCGACATTCTTTGCGTCAGCCGGAATGCAGAACACGTCGAACCATGCAGGCGCTCCCGTCTTCGGCACGAAGTAGGCGAGGTTGATGTCCACGCCTGCTTCCTTGGCGCGGGCCTTGGCGGTGGAATAGTCGCCCGACCAGTTGTTGGCGACACAGAGTTCCTTGTTCGGAAGCGCATTCAGGTAGTTGGTGCTGTCGAAGGTGCGCACCGTCGGCCGGATGGCCTTGAAGGCCTCAATCACGGCCTTGAGATCGTCCGGCGCGTAGGTGTTGCGCGGCTTTCCGAGATAGTCGAGCAGCAGCATGATCACGTCGGTCGGTTCATCAAGCCAGGAGATGCCGCAGTCGGCGAGCTTCTGTGCGTTCTCCGGCTTCATGACCAGATCGAGGGACTCGAGATCGACATCCGAGAGACGTTCCTTCACCATGTCGGCGTTGTAGGTGAAGCCGACGGATCCCCACATGTAGGGGATCGAGTATTCGTTGCCGGGATCGAAGCCCTGCAGGATATTCATGATTTCCGGGTCGAGGTTCTTGCTGTTCGGCAGCTTGGACTTGTCGAGCTTCTGGTAGATGCCAGCGGCTACGAAGCGGGAAAGGCTGATGCCGGCCATATCAACCACGTCATAGCCCGTGCTTCCGGCCAGCATCTTGGCCTGCATTTCGTCCGTCGAGCTGTAGGTATCGTAGGTGACGGCTATGCCGGTGGCCTTCTGGAAATCCTCGATCGTGGTCTCGCCGATATAGTCGGCCCAGTTATAGACGTTGAGGATCTTGTCTTCGGCCTTGGCGCGATGCACGAACGGCATGGCGACAAGGCCGCTGCCGGCGGCGAGCGCAAGTGCCTTGCGGCGGTTCAGTTTCATGGTTTTCTCCCTTTTTGTCTGTTCTTGCTTGTGACAACGGCAGCCCGCCGCCACTCTTCGATGAAAGCGTGGCGTTATGCGGGACCGTAATCATCGTTGGTTTTCCCCGGCCTCAGTCTCTTGCGCCGTGAAGGGCGGAATTGACTTCCGCCATGCGCTCCGGCGCTGGCGGATGATCGAGTTTCAGGACAGGAAGCAATCGCCGGAGGTCGTCGTGATGGGCGCGCAGGAAGCGCTCATGATCCGAAAGATGAAAGCTGTCGAAGGCGGATGACTTCATGGATTCATTGGACCAAATGGCCAATTGAGTATCTTCCGCATAGGTGGCCCGGTCAATACGATAGGAGAGATAGCGGGCCAGCCGCTGCTTCCGGCTTTCCTCCGGGTAGCGGTAGACCATGCCGCGAACGATCGAGCGGTTCACGTCAATGGGCAGTTCCTGGTAGAACTGGATGGTTTCCGGCGTGGTGATGAAGACGGCATTGGGAAAGACACCGTAATAGCCCCACAGGCTGCGCCGATCCTCCGGCAAGGCCGGATGGGGCGTGGAGTTCCTGACATAGTGACGGACGCTCCACATGCGTCCGGCACCTTCCTTGAAGGTCCCCTTCGAGACGCGAAGCTGGGGACCGTAATCGGTGTCGCGATAGGTGAAGCCGTAGAGGTCCTGTAGCGCCGGATGCGCCATTGCGACGTGGTAACCCTCGTTGTCCACGTCGCGCACCGACTTCCAGTTCACGGGCAGTTCGCTGTTCCACAGCTGTCCGGTGGGCACCATGAGTTCCGGCAGGTGGCTGCCGATTTCCGTGGCATAGGGGGCGAGCGTGGCGGCAACCGACTCCTGCGGGCCGGGCTTGAAGCGGATGAAGATGAAGCCCATCCACACGTCAAGCTCAACCGGCTTCAGGCCGAACTTGTGCTTGTCGAGTTCGGCGAAGCTCGTCGGCCGCGCGGCACCGCGCAGCGTGCCGTCGAAATTGTAGACCCAGCCATGGAAGGGGCAGACAAGCGCGTTCTTGCAGTGCCCGGACCCCTCGGTGACGATGCGCGACCCGCGGTGTCGGCAGAGATTGTGGAAGGCGCGCAGCGTGCCGTCCTGCTGGCGGAGAACGAAGGCGCGTTCCGGTCCGAGGTCGAAGGACATGTAGTCGCCCGGCTTCGGGACATCATTGACGTGCCCGACAATCTGCCAGTGGCGAAGGAGGATCTGATCCATTTCGAGTTCGAGCAGGGCAGGGTTGTGATAGGTCCAGCCGGGCAGGCCGCGGCGGTCCCAGTCATTGGCGGGCGTGGCTGCGCCCGGCGGGATGTGGATCGTCATGGGCGTGTGTTCCTCGTGACAAGCGGTTCGCCAAGCTTGCGGCGTACCCATTGCTGGAAGTTGAAGACATCGAATTCTTGCGGCATGAGTGTCCCGTGCTCGAAACGGGCATTGCGGAGGCCGCGCTGATTCATCTCGCTGGCCGCACCGTCCTCGCGGATCACCGTGGCGGCGAAATCAACGACATTGGCAAGGTCGAAGCCAGGCGCCGCCAGCGTTTCCGCGGGGAAAAGCCATTCGGCAACAAGCTCCGTTTGCTCCGCCGAGAGCGGGCGCACGGTGACTGCGCGGACGTAGTCCACATGCGCCACCACGTACATGGTGGGCATGAGGGTCACGAAGGTGAAAGCGGCAGTGCGCTGGGCTTGGCTGAGGCCGGGAAACTCAGGCCCGCAAGGCTGGCCGTTGCGGGTCCATGTGCGGGCGCCTTCCTTCAAGGGTGATACGGCTTCCGCTTCAGGCGTCCAGCCCGGCACCTCGGATGCACTCATCACGCCCTGTCCGTAAACGGGAACCATGTCGCACAGCGTGGGGTGGATGCCGGGGCAATGCAGGCATTCATTGTAGTTTTCCCAGAAGACCTTCCAGTTGCACTGCAGGACGCTGGTCATGCGATGTCCCGTGACGAGGCTCTCCATGGGCCAGTTGTTCAGGGCATCGGCACCGATATCGGGCAGGCTGGCGAAATCGGGCGGGTCATCGGCAAGGCAAACGAAGATGAATCCGTTCCACAGCTTCACCCGTGCACTGAACAGCCCGTGGGCCGTCTTGTCGAAACCGGGCGTTTCCGGCACATGCGGAACCCTGACCAGACGCCCTTCGAGGTCATAGCTCCATTCATGATAGGGGCAGGTAATGAGTTTAGACTTCAGCTTTTGCTCCGTGTGCTGACAAAGTTCCGAGCCGCGGTGACGGCAGGTATTGTGCAGGCAACGGACAACCCCCTTGTCGTCCTTGACGAGGATGAGGTTCTGTCCCGCGATCTCGATGCGGCGCAGGACAAGAGGCGGAAGGTCGGCGACGCGACCAACATGGATCCAGCTCCTGGCATGGATCTCACGCTGCTCGCGCTGGAAGTGCGCAGGATCGGTATACCAGCGGGCGGGCAGCGACGGAGGGCAGAAATCCAGGATGGGTGAGGCTGGGTGGAAGGACGATGGCTGTTCCATGGGCGTCTCCCTCAATACAATCCGGGCGGATTTGCCCGTCGGCGCGGCGGATTGAAGAACTGCCGCGGCACCACCTGAGCCTTCACCATGAGCTTGTGATATTCAAGCTCGCGGAGCGCGTAAATTTCCACCCAGAGGTTGCCGGACCTTTCGGCATGGTAGGGCCGCCGCAACATGGCCAGTGCGATATTGCGCTTCACGGTCGGCGACCAGAGCGATGCGGTGATGTGGCCGACTTCGGTTTTCCTGTTGTCGTAGATCAACGCGTGTTCGGCCTCCACGTTGCCCTCGATGTCGAGACCGACAAACGCCCACTTTGTGCTGCCACTTTCCTTCTCGCGCTTCAGCGCGGCGCGTCCGTTGAAGTGGCCCTTGTTGAAATCGATCATCCATTCCAGGCCCATGTCGAAGGGAGAGCGCAGCCGGTCCGGACGCAGGGCGGTGGTGGCGCTCACGAAGTCCATGTTCGCAATCATGAATCCCGCTTCGATGCGTGTCATGTTGAGGGCCGTCGTGCCGATGGGGCGGAGGCCGTGGTCGGCGCCCTTCACCATCAGGTGATCCCACAGGGAAAGGGCGGCCTGCGGCGTGGTCCAGAGTTCGTAGCCGAGATCGGCGGTAAAGCCTGTCCGGGAAATGGTCAGCATTCCGCCGTCGAAGGCGAAGTCCATCAACTGGAACGGTTTCAGCCCTTGAGCCGCTTCCAGACCGGCGCGGGCGAGGATTGCGAAGGAGCAGGGGCCTTGCAGCGACAGCGCGGCGACCTTTTCACTTTCATCCTCGATGCTGACATCGAAACCGATGGCGCTGTCCAGCAACCATGGCAGGTGCCTCTCCTGGCAGCAGAGGCGATAGCGCCCCGGCGCGAGGTGGAACAGCGTGCCATCGTCGATGAGCTTTCCGGCATCATCGCACCACGCGGTGTAATGGACATTCCCCGGCTGCAGCTTGCTGACATCGCGCAGCGTGAGACGGTTGAGGAAGCGCAGGGCGTCCGGTCCGGTGATCGCGTACTTCACCATCGGTGAAAGATCATAAAGCCCTGCCTGGTTTCGCAGGGCCGTGTATTCCATGGTTTCGTCGCTGTAGCTCAGGGCCGTGGTGTAGCCCGCCCATGGGGCCCAGGCGTTCAGCTTGTTGGCGGCAGAGGTGCGCGCGTGGAAGGGCGTCGTGATGAGGGGCGTGCGGAAATGGAGTTTGCTGTCCTTCATGCTGCGCCTCCACCGGCGATGGCCTGGCCCGCCGCATTCCATCCTGCGCTTCCCGCAACACCTCCTCCGGGGTGGGTGGCCGCACTCGCGAGATACAGTCCGCGCACCGGAGTTGAATACTGCGCCATGCCGATGGCGGGCCGGAGGAACAGCATCTGCTCCACCGACAGCTCGGCGTGGTGCCATTGGCCGCCGGGCGCGCCGTAACGCATGGCCACGTCGGCAGGCGTGACCAGATCGGCGGAGGTGACCAGCGCACCAAGGCCGGGAGCATGGGCTTCGAGCTGTTCCATGATCACTTTCAGGAAAGCCCCCCTGCCGCGCGCCCAACCCATGCGAAGGTCGACGGGTGCATATTGTACAAGTGCCGAAAGGGTGGGGCCGTCACTGTCGGCCTCCGGCATGAAGGCCCCGGGTATGACGATTTCCATTACGGGTGCTGGGGAAAAGGCACCGTACTTCACGGCGTTGAAGGCCTCTTCGACTGCCCTTGACGACGGCGCGATGACAAGGCGGGTGCGAAGGTTGGCCCCCCTGAAATCCGGCATGGACTTGAGCTTGAGCGTGAGGCGGCTGGTGGTGCCGCGCGACCTGATGTTCTGCACACGGCGCACGACCCCGGTATCGAACTGTGGTGCTCCCACAAGGGTCATCAGCGTGGTGGCAGGGTGAAGGGCCGAGACGACCACATCCGCCGTCAGCGTGTCGCCGTTGGCAAGCGTGACAGATTGCACACGGTCGTCATCCACGCGGATGGTGTTCACCTGCGCATTGAAACGCAGCGTCACCCCTCTGGTGGACAGCGCCTTCTGCATCGCTGCAATCACTGACGTCATGCCGCCTCTGGGCAGCGCAAGGGCGGCTTGCCTGCCCTGCACCCTCGACGAGATACGGTGATACAGGCCAAGCAGGGAGTTGGGAGAGCGCGGCCCGGCGTGGTGGCCCAGGACCGTGTCGAACGCGAGCAGTCCCTTCAACCGGTCGTCGCCCAGTTCATCTTCGAGCACATCATGGACGTTGATGAGCATCAGGCGCATGAATTCGCGCAGCCGGTCGCGACCCATGCGGCGGAGCGCCAGGCCGTTGCGGACGAGATCCCAGATGTTCGCACCGTGGTCGCGGGCGAGGCGGGGAGGCGTCATCTCCTTGAATGGTGCCAGCGCGGCTGCATTGCCGAGGAGGTCGCGGCGCAGCGCCGTCCATGCGGCCTTGTCGGCGGCGGAAAGGGTGCCCTCGATGCTTTCCCCGAAAGCACCTTTCAGTGTCAGGTGATTTCCCGAAGCGGAAAGGGCCGTGCTGGCCACGTTCGGCTCGGCCCATTCGAGCCCGTGGGATGCAAGGTCGAGGGCCTTCTCGATGCGGTGATCAATGCCAGTGGAGAGATGGGCCAGGTTTGCCATGCCGCCGGCAGCCGGGGCGGACTCCAGCACGGTGACCCGCGCACCCGCCATGGCGAGACGCCCGGCCGCCGCGAGGCCGTTGATGCCTGCGCCAATGACGATTGCGTCAAAGGACGGCATAGGCATCTCCCATGATGGCCGGTTTCTTCAGTGAACGGAGGATCTCTGCAGCGGCGTTGCGACCGGGGGCACCCATCACCCCACCGCCCGGATGGGTTGAGGAACCGCACATCCACAGGCCGTCGATGGGCGACCGGTACTGGGCATAGCCCGGCACCGGGCGATTGAAGAGAAGCTGATCGAACGTCAGTTCGCCCTGGAAGATGTTGCCTTCCGTCAGGCCGACTTCCGCCTCCAGCTCACGCGGCGTGCGCACTTCCGCATGCAGGACGAGATTCTTGAAGCCGGGTGCGTATTGTTCGATCTGGTTCAACACGGTCTGGCCGAAGGCGTCGCGGTCGGCGTCGGTCCAGTCGCGCCCTTCGATCTTCGGCGGCGCATATTGCACGAAGCAGCTCATGAAATGCTTGCCGGGCGGTGTCATGGTGGGGTCGGTGGTTGTCGGGATCATCATGTCGAGGAAGGGATCGCGGGAATAGCGTCCGGCCTTCCAGTCGTCATAGGCATGTTCAAGGCGCTCGATTGAATCGGTGAAGTGAAGATCGCCCCGAATGCAGGGGGAGTCCGGCGGCAGCGCCGGGAAGGTCGGCAAGCCGTCCAGCGCGATGTTCACCTTCCCGGACGATCCCCTGATCTTGAAGCGCTTCACGCTTTTCACGAAATCGGGAGGCAGATGCTTTTCATCCACATGTTTCAGGAAGGTGCGCTTCACGTCCATGTTGGAGATCACCATCGGCGCTTCGAAGGTGTCTCCGTTCGCAAGTGCGACGCCGGTGGCCCGGCCATTGCTGATCAGGATTTCGGCGACCCCGGACCCGGTGCGGACCTCGCCGCCCGCTGCAACGAACGACGCCATCAGCGCCTTGCTGATCGAACCCATGCCGCCACGGGCATAGCCCCAGGCACCGATGTTGCCGTCAACATCGCCCATGTAATGATGCAGCAGCACGTAGGCGGAACCGGGGGACATGGGGCCGAGCGCCGTGCCGATGATGGATGATACCGCCAGATATGCCTTGATCACGGGCGTCTCGAAATACTCGTCTAGGAAATCCGAGATGCTCATCGTCCAGAAGCGGATCATGGCGTAGATGTCTTCTTCCGGCATGTCGAACAGCTTTTTCCCGATGTAGGCAAGCTCGGAAAGGTCACGCGGGCGGAAGGACGTGGGATCGGGCGGCGTCCGCAGCAGGAGCGGGCGGATGAAGCGGCAGTGACGCAGCACGTCACGGGAATAGCGGTCGTAGTTCTCGGCGTCGCGTTGGGAGTAGCGGGCGAACTCCCGCCGGTTGGCGTCGTGATCGCGGTACATGGCGAGGTAGCCGCCATCCTGGGTGAACACCGCACCGCCCTCGTAAGGGATGATTTGCAGGCCGTGCTTCGGCAGTTCCAGTTCCCGCATGATTTCCGGGCGGAGCAGGGACGAGACGTAGGAGCAATTGGAATAGGTGAAGCCGGGGTAGAGCGAGCGTGAAACAGCGGCACCACCCACCCAGTCATTCTTTTCGACGACGAGTGTTTTCAATCCCGCCTTGGCGAGATAGCAGGCGGTGACGAGGCCATTGTGGCCGCCGCCTGCGATGATGGCGTCGTATCGGCTCACGAGACGCGCCTTTCCTGTTCCACCTGCTCGAGTGTCAGGTCAACGGACGTCTCGAAGGCGCGGAGCGTGTCGCTGATGCAGCTTTCATCGTGTGCCTCGCACATGAACAGCGGTTCGCGGGAGTCCGGCTCGACGATGATGTTGTTGTCCTGCATGTGGCGCGCCAGCTTGTCGTAGAAACTATAGTCGGATTTCTTCCAGGCGCGATAGTCGCTGGGTGGCTGCGGTGCGAAGAACAGGCCGAACATGGAGGAATGGCCGGAGAACGAATGCACGATGCCGCGCCGGTCCAGAATGGCCTTCATCCCGGCCTTCAGCTTCTCGCCGGCGGAGGCAAGGCTGGCGAGAGCCGGGGTTTCGTCGAGGATCTGGAGGCACCGCTCGGCTGCGGCCAGTGAAACGGAGTGCGCCGTATAGGTGCCGCCATGGGCCGCGCCACCGGGTCGGAAGGTGCGCATCACGTCTTCGCGCCCGCCGATTGCCGCGATGGGATAACCATTCGCCATGGCCTTGGCGAAGGTGCAGATGTCGGGCTTGACGTTGTGCAGGGATTGCACGCCACCCTTGGCCACGCGGAATCCCGTCTTCACTTCGTCGATGATCAGGAGCACGCCATACTTGTCGCAGAGCCTGCGGGCGAGCTGCACGAATTCCGTTGTCGCGGAGATGGCGCAGCAATTGCCCATCATCGGCTCGATCAGCATCGCTGCGATCTCGCCGCCGTGTTTCCGGAAAATGTCTTCGAGGCGCTGGGCGTTGTTCATCGGGGTGAGGTGCACCAACTGCCTGATGGTGCTGGGAATGCCGCGCGAGTAGGGGACCGTGACGGGCTCCAGCCCGCTGTTCGGATCCCACTCGTCCATATTCGCCATCCACATGGCGGCATCGAAGAGTCCGTGATAGCCGCCTTCGATGAGGATGTAGCTTTCGCGGCCGGTAAAGGCGCGGGCGAGCCGCAAGGCTGCCATCACGGCTTCGGTGCCGCTGTTGGAATAGCGGACCAGCTCGACCGACGGCACCATCTTGGCCATGCGTTCGGCCACAGTGAATTCGCGCTCGGTGGACAGGGCGAAGACGCCGCCCACTTCCATGCCCTTGCGGGCGGCTTCATCCACCCGGTCGTCAGCGTAGCCGAGAATCGCCGGCCCGTAGCCCAGCCGGTAATCGACGTAGCAATTGTCGTCGATGTCCCAGGTGCGCCCGCCCTTGCCCTTCTTCACGTAGATCGTCCGGTCCTCACCCCAGTAGCGGAAGGTCGAAGCCACTCCGAGTGGCAAGCGCGTGAGCGCCTTCTTGAAATGGGCATTGGACTTGGCGAGGGTGCGGGTGTTGCGCAGGGTCATGATTTGAAACGCTTTCCTGGTTTGACCGGGTCTTGCGCCAGAGGCGAAAACGCCGGAGCCTTGACCGGAAGGCTGGCACAATTCTGACTGAACTGTCAATCAACTGAAAAAGAACGTTGTGTTTCAACGCGCTTATGATACTGAATGCGTGTTTTCGCAGCCGGATTCCCCCCATGCCCCAAGCCTCGAAGTCGGACGCTGCCGTACCTCTCCAGCGCAAGATCAGCCGCGATGTGCGCCGCCAGCAGCTGATTGCGGCGACCAAGCGCGTGCTTGCCCGCAAGGGTTATTCACAGACCACGCTTTCGGATGTGGCGGCGGAGGCCGGTGTTTCGCACGGGCTGGTGAACTTCCATTTCGAGTCGAAGGAAAAGCTGCTCAGCGAAACGCTGCTGAACATGGCCGATGAATATCGCGAGAACTGGCAGGCTGCCTTGGCCGCAGCGGGGGAACGCCCGGCGGATCGCCTGGCGGCGATGCTTGCAGCGGATTTCAATGACGCCATCTGCACGCAGGAAAGCATCGCCTGCTGGTGTTCCTATTGGGGCGAGGTGCAAAGCCGCCCCATCTATCAGCAGGAATGCAGCTCCAACGACAACATCTATATCGCCGAGCTGGAAGGCATCTGCTCGCAACTCATCGCCGAGGGCAGCTATGCAATCGATGCGGCGCGTACCGCCCGTGTCTTGCGTTTCACAAGCGAGGGCCTCTGGAATGATATGCTCTCGATGAAGGAGCCTTACACCCGCGATGAGGCACTGAAGACGCTATTCGCGTTGGCGACGGTCTTATTCCCGCGCCATTTCTCGCCGGATGGTCCGTTCAGGCCAGCGGCTTGAAACCACGCAGGTGGGTGGGGCAGTGCTCGCCTGAATCGAGAACGGGAATCATGTTGCGCCAGATCGTGACGTTGTGGTCCACGAACTCCTGCCCAAGTGCCTGCACCGCTTCGCCGTAAAGCGGGCCGCTCAGCGTTTCCAGTTCCTGCCGTGCACGTTCGCGATACCAGGCGTTGCGGCTGGTGACGGTGATGTCCGTGAAGCCCGCCTTCTCCATTGCGTCCCTGTACCGGCCCGGCGAGGCCATGCCGAAATCAAGACCTTCAGAGGCGATGTAGTTCTTCATCTGACGGCTCGGTTCGTCGTCGTGGCCGATCAGCCAGTCCGAAGCCACGAACCAGCCGCCCGGCTTCAGCACGCGGAACACATCCTGCATGAGTGTGTGCTTTGCGGGAATGTGGACAATCGAATCCTTGCTGAAGACGATATCGAATGTGCCCGGCGGAAATGGAAGCGGTCCCGGCACCACCTTGACGACACCGATGCTTCCGGCACATCCCGCCTTTTCGGCACGGGCGCGGGCATTGGCCAAGACCGTGTCTTCCACGTCGATGCCGCAGACGTAACCGGCACCGAACTCCTTCACCAGCAACACGTCGATGCCGCCCGCACCGCAGCCGATATCGAGAATCGATTTGCCCGCAAGGTCCATCCCGTCGAGCAGGCGGCGCACTTCATCCGGCCCGCCCGGAGATAGCCAGCCATCGCCCCAGAGGCGTTCCAGGATGCCGATCATGCGATCGTGATAGAGTTCACCGTTCTCTGCCTGGCCCATGTTTCCACCGTTTCCTGAAGCTTAGGAGAGGCCGCGCCTGCTTGCCAAGATAAGGAATTCTTGACCCTGAGTTGCGGCAAAGTGCCGAACGCGACAAATCCTGCTTGCAATGCGGCATGGTAAACAGCTATGGCGGGCGCGGGCTAGCCCTCCCCAACGGGGGTCAGTCCATCTGTAAGGATGGAGCAACATGACAGATACAAAACCGGCCGTGCGACCGGCTAACGCACAATTTTCTTCCGGCCCCTGCGCGAAAATCCCCGGCTGGACCCCAGACAAGCTCAAGACTGCACTGACAGGCCGCTCCCATCGCTCCGGCGAAGGAAAAAAGCGCCTGAAACGCGCCATCGATCTCACGCGCGAGGTCTTGCAGGTTCCGGCGGATTACAGGATCGGCATTGTCCCGGCATCGGACACGGGCGCGGTTGAAATGGCGTTGTGGTCGCTGTTGGGTGCGCGCGGCGTCGACATGCTGGCGTGGGAAAGCTTCGGCGAGGGCTGGGTCTCGGACGTGGTGAAGCAATTGAAGCTCGCCGATGTGCGCAAGATGATCGCGCCTTATGGCGAGCTGCCCGATCTCTCCAAGGTCGATTTCAGCCGCGATGTTGTCTTCACCTGGAATGGCACCACCTCGGGCGTGCGCGTGCCGGATGCAAGCTGGATTCCGGCCGACCGCGAAGGACTGACCATTTGCGACGCCACATCCTCCGCTTTCGCGCAGGACATGGATTTCAGCAAACTCGATGTGGTGACGTTTTCCTGGCAGAAGGTTCTGGGAGGGGAGGGTGCGCATGGCGTCATCATCCTCGGCCCGCGCGCCGTCGCCCGTCTCGAAAGCTACACGCCGCCGTGGCCCATGCCGAAGATCTTCCGCATGACCTCGGGCGGCAAGCTCATTGCCGGAATTTTCGAAGGCGAGACCATCAACACGCCCTCCATGCTCTGCGTCGAGGACTACATTATCTCGCTTGAATGGGCGCAGTCGATTGGCGGCCTGAAGGGACTCCGCGCCCGTGCCGACGCCAATGCCGGTGTCATCGCGAAGTGGATCGAGATCCGGCCCTTCGCCCATCACCTCGCCCGGCTGCCGGAAACGCGTTCCAACACGTCCGTATGCTTCACGCTAGATGGCGCGGAAGACCTTCCCAAGAAAATGGTGAAGCTGCTGGAATCCGAAAAGGCCGCTTACGACATCGGCGGCTATCGCGATGCGCCGCCCGGCCTTCGCATCTGGTGTGGTGCAACGGTTGAAACAGCCGATCTCGAAGCGCTGCTCCCGTGGCTCGACTGGGCCTACGCCCAGGCCGCCAGGTCATAACCAAAGCGTGCGGCGGGCTGACGGCCCGCCTCCTTCCGTTCCTCCCAGACCTATTGGAGCAAGACCATGCCCACACCCCGCGTACTCGTTTCCGACAAGCTTTCCGAAGCCGCCGTGAAGATCTTCAAGGATCGTGGCATCGAGGTTGATTATCTGCCTGACCTCGGCAAGGACAAGGATGCGCTGCTGGAAGCAATCCCGAAATATGATGGCCTTGCCATCCGATCCGCAACCAAGGTGACGCCGAAGATCATCGCCGCCGCCAGCAGGCTGAAAGTCATCGGTCGCGCCGGCATTGGCGTTGACAATGTGGACATACCAGCCGCCAGCCAGCGTGGCATCGTGGTGATGAACACGCCGTTCGGCAACGCCATCACGACGGCCGAACACGCAATTTCCATGATGATGGCGCTGGCCCGCCAGATTCCGGAGGCCAATGCCTCCACTCACGCGGGCAAGTGGGAAAAGAACCGCTTCATGGGTGTGGAACTCTGCAACAAGACCCTGGGCGTGATCGGCTGCGGGAACATCGGCTCCATCGTTGCCGACCGCGCCATCGGCCTGAAAATGAAGGTGGTTGCCTTTGATCCATTCCTCTCGCCGGAACGCGCCCTCGACCTCGGCGTGGAGAAGGTTGAACTCGATGACATCTTCCGGCGCTCCGATTTCATCACCTTGCACACGCCGCTGACCGACAAGACGCGCAACATCGTGAACGCCGACTCCCTTGCCAAATGCAAGAAGGGGGTGCGCATCATCAACTGCGCCCGCGGCGGTCTCGTGAACGAGGATGCGCTGCTGGAAGCCCTGAAGAGCAAGCATGTGGCGGGCGCCGCGCTCGACGTTTTCGAGGTCGAACCCGCCACCTCGCATCCGCTCTTCGGCATGGAGAATGTCGTTGCGACGCCGCATCTCGGCGCCTCCACCAATGAAGCCCAGGAAAACGTGGCGCTTCAGGTGGCTGAGCAGATGGCCGATTTCCTCATGACCGGTGCCGTGACCAACGCATTGAACATGCCGTCGATCTCGGCCGACGAGGCGCCGCGTCTTCGCCCCTATGTCGAACTTGCCAACAAGCTTGGCAGGTTCGTGGGCCAGCTTACCGACGCAGCCATCACCGATGTGGTGATCGAATACGCGGGTGATGTCGGCGAGATGAATACGCGCGCGCTCACCTCTGCCGCGCTGGCGGGCGTGCTGCAGGCCCAGCTCGGTACCGTCAACATGGTGTCGGCCCCCATCGCCGCGAAGGAACGTGGCATCAAGGTGGATGAGGTGAAGCAGACCCAGCGCGGCGCCTATGGCACCTATATCCG
>JAEUMJ010000094.1 GCA_016792865.1 Hyphomicrobiales bacterium
GCCGCCCCCGGCCCCGCCGTCCTCCATGTCAAATCGAGCCGCGTGGCTCTCTCATCGAATGTGCAGCTGAAGTCATGAATGTCCTTCTGATCGGCAGCGGCGGCCGCGAACACGCCCTCGCCTGGGCGCTGTCCGCCAGCCCGCTTCTCCACTCGCTCTATTGTGCGCCGGGCAATCCCGGCATGGCGAAGGTGGGCACCAACGTCGCCCTCGACGTGACGGACCATGCCGCCGTCATTCGCTTCTGCGGTGAGAACAACATCGGCTTCGTGGTTGTCGGTCCGGAAGCGCCGCTTGTTGCGGGTCTGGTCGATGACCTCACGCAAGCGGGCATCAAGTCCTTCGGCCCGACGCGTTATGCCGCCCAGCTTGAAGGCTCAAAGGGCTTCACCAAGGACATCTGCCGCAACAACAATATTCCGACTGCGGCCTATGAGCGCTTCACCGCCCTCGACAAGGCACTCGCCTATGTGAGGGAACGGGGTGCGCCCATCGTCATCAAGGCGGATGGACTTGCGGCGGGCAAGGGCGTGACCGTGGCGATGACCCTTGCGGAGGCGGAGGCTGCCCTGCGCGACATCTGGGATGGCCGCTTTGGCGAGGCGTCCTGCGTCGTGGAGGACTTCCTCGAAGGCGAGGAGGCGAGCTTCTTCGTGCTGAGCGACGGCGTGAATGTGCTGCCGCTCACAACGGCACAGGACCACAAGCGTCTGGGAGACGGCGATACCGGGCCCAACACCGGCGGCATGGGCGCCTATTCCCCTGCCCCATGCATGACTCCCGCGCTCACGGCGGACGCACTTGAGAAGATCGTCAAGCCCACCGTGAGGGCACTTGCCGCAGCCGGCCATCCCTACAAGGGCGTTCTTTACGCGGGCCTGATGCTCACCAGGGACGGGCCGCAACTCATCGAATACAATGCCCGCTTCGGTGATCCCGAAACGCAGGTGCTGATGCCGCGCCTCAAGAGCGATCTCCTGACGCTGCTGCTTGCCTCGGCGGATGGCACGCTGGACAAGATGAGCGTGCGCTGGAAGGACGAAACCGCCCTCACCGTGTGCCTGTGTTCCGAGGGCTATCCCGGAACGGTGAAAAAGGGGAGTCCCATCAAGGGCCTGGATAGCGATCTTGGTGTGGACGTTGAAGTCTTCCACGCCGGGACGGCGACGAAGGACGGCGTTCTCATTGCCAATGGCGGCCGCGTGCTCAATGTCACAGCACTCGGCAAGAGCGTGAAGGAAGCACAGGCACGGGCCTACTCAGCCGTGGACAAGATCAGCTTTGCCGGTGGGTTCTGCCGCCGCGACATCGGCTGGCGGGCGTCATGACGGCGGCGCGTCGCATTGGCCTTGCCCTTGGCGGTGGCGGTGCACGCGGACTGGCCCACATTGCGCTGCTGGAAGCCTTCGATGAATTGAACATCACCCCTGCCGTGATTGCGGGGTGCAGCATGGGCGCCCTTGTCGGCGCCTGTTATGCGGCCGGCATGTCGGCAAAGGAATTGCGCGTCCATGCCGAAAGGCTGTTGGCCAACCGTATGGATTTCGCCCGCTACGTGTTCGGGGCACGGAAGACGAAGCCACTGGAACTGCTCTCCCTCAAGGGATTGGCTTCCATGCATCTCGATGGCGAACGCCTCGCGGATCTGGGCCTGCCCGACAGCCTGCCCCGCAACATCGAAGAAACCCGCATACCGCTCAAGATCATCGCCTGCGACTATGACCGCATGGAAGAAGCCGTTCTCACCCATGGTCCCCTGGCGCGGGCTGTCGGCGCATCGATCGCCATACCGGGCCTCATCTCCGCACCGGTCATTGATGGCCGCATCCATGTGGATGGTGGCGTGGTGAATCCTGTCCCCTTCGACCATGTGCGGGATGGCGTGGATCTCGTCGTGGCCGTGGACGTGACGGGAAGGCCCCGCCAATCCGCCCATGGCAAGCTCGGCAACATGGAGATTGCGGTGGGTTCACTGCTCATCATGTTCAATCGCATGGCCCAGATGAAGCGGGCGCTGGCTCCGCCCGATATCTACATCACGCCCAAGGTCGAGGATTTCGGTTCGGCTGATTTCTTCCGCGCCCGTGACATCATCGCGGCAGCGGAACCGGCCAAGGAAGAACTGAAGCGCAAGCTTGACCGCATGCTGCTGTCCGAGCCTGCCAAAATCGTGCAATTGCCTGCCACGTCGCCGGAACAGAAGCGCGAGGGCTAGGCCTCGGGCGTCGATCCCTCGCCCCGCCGCTGCCGAAAGAAATCCCGCAGGATGGCCGCAGCCTCGCTTTCGCCGATGCCGCCATAGACTTCCGGCGCATGATGGCAGGTGGGCTGGGCGAAGAAACGCGGTCCGTGTTCGACGGCCCCCATCTTCGCGTCCTCTGCGCCGAAGTAAACCCGGCGGATGCGGGCGAAGGAAATGACGCCCGCGCACATGGCGCACGGCTCCAGCGTGACATAGAGATCGCAATCCACCAGCCGCTCGCTGCCGAGCTTCTTCGCCGCCGCGCGGATGGCAAGCAACTCCGCGTGGGCCGATGGATCCTTCAGCTCCAGCGTGCGATTGCCCGCCACGGCCAGAACCTCACCGTCGGGCGCCACGACGGCCGCGCCCACTGGCACTTCGCCACGGTCTGCTGCGGCGTGGGCCTCGGCAAGGGCAAGCCGCATGGGGTCTGGCAGTTTCTGTTTCACCGTGGCAGATCACACCGTTAAGAGGTGCGATTCAAGCACGAAGTCAGGATGGATTGATGCGGATCGTCGGCGGTAAATTCAAGGGTCACGCCATTCACGGACCCTCCTCTTTGGCGACGCGGCCCACTTCGGACCGGGTGCGGGAATCGATCTTCAACATTCTCGCCCACGGCATCGAAGGCTTCGAGCTGGAAGGGGCGCGCGTGATGGACCTCTTCGCCGGCACCGGAGCACTCGGCCTTGAGGCCCTCTCGCGCGGGGCCAAATTCTGCCAGTTCGTCGAGGAAGGAACAGAAGCGAGGGGCGTCATCCGCCGCAATGCCGATGCCCTGGGGGCCATCGGCCTTTGCAAGATCTGGCGTCGCGACGCCACCAGGCTCGGCCCCTGTGCGCCACAGTCGCCTTTCGAACTCGTCTTCGCCGACCCGCCCTACAACAAGGGCCTGGGAGAAAAGGCGCTCGAGTCCCTCGTGGAGGGGGGCTGGCTGTCGCCCGCTGCGGTGGTGGTGCTGGAAGAAGCGGAACGCGCCACGGTTGCCGATGTGCCCGGCCTCACCCGCATCGACTCGCGCGTCTACGGCGACACCACCGTGCATTTCTTCCGCGCCGCCTAGCTGCGTCCGAACAGGCGCTCGATATCACCCATCTTCAACTCGATGAAGGTGGGACGGCCATGGTTGCACTGTCCCGCATTCGGCGTGACTTCCATCTGGCGCAAGAGCGCGTTCATTTCGTCCACACGCAGTGTTCGGCCTGAGCGCACCGAATGATGGCAGGCGAAGGTGGCGAGCACATGGTTCATCTTGCCGTCGAGTGATTGCAGTGTTCCAAGCTCCGTCACTTCATCGGCAACGGCCTGCAAGACCTCCTTCCAATCCGCTGACGACAGGGCTGCCGGAATCTCACGGATCACCAGCGACGTGTCACCGAAGCCTTCCACTGCAAGCCCGGCCTGTCCCAGCACGTCCTGCACGGAGAGGATGGCGGCGAAAGCCTGCACATCCACCTCGATCACCTGCGGCACAAGAAGCGGCTGGGTGATGATGCCCCGCGCCGCTTGCTCGGCCTTCAATCGCTCATAGACGATGCGTTCGTGCGCGGCGTGCTGATCGACGAGGATCATGCCGGTTTGGGTTTGTGCCACAATATAGTTGCCGTGAAGCTGGGCGCGTGCCTGACCCAGCGGATAGGCGGCGGGGTTCTCCGCGTCTGCGGGAGCGGCCTCGCGCGCCGACGGTGGCATGTGCATGTCGAGCCCCGCCTGCACCGCTTCGGCGAAATGCGCCGGCCTGGCATGATCGGGCGCGGGCCGGAAGGGCGGCGGCTGGAAGCCACTGCGCTCGCGCCGGAAAGAGTCGAGAGTGGCGGAGGAGATGGTCGTGTCGGCGACAGGCCGTGAAGCGCCAAGCGCCTGCCGGATGGCGCTGACAATCAGGCCGCGCACGAAGCCCTGATCGCGGAAACGCACCTCCGTCTTGGCGGGATGGACGTTCACGTCCACGCGGGACGCATCGCAGGAGATGTAAAGCACGACGGCAGGATACCGCCCCGGCGGCAGCACATCGGCATAGGCCCCCCGGATGGCGCCGCTGATCAGCTTGTCGCGCACCGGCCTGCCATTGACGAAGGCGAA
>JAEUMJ010000099.1 GCA_016792865.1 Hyphomicrobiales bacterium
CCGATCACCAGGGCTCCCGCCACTTCGTTCAGGGACAGCTTTTCACCGATCACCAGATAGCCGAGCAGGATCGCCGACACGGGAATGATCATGGTGACGAGGGAGACGAAGGATGGCCCGGCCCGTTCGATGATGCGGAAAAAGAGCAGATAGGCAATCGAGGTGGAAATCGCGGCAAGCAGGACCAGGGCGATCCACGTTTGCTGCGATGCCTGCGCAAACAGGCGAACGTCCGAGAACAACAGCACGATCACGGCCATGATGATGGAGGACAGCGTCAGCTGGCACGTGGCGATGGTGAGGGGAGGAATGCCGGTCAGCTTCACCTTGGACCAGGGCGCGGACAGCCCGTAGGTCATGGAGGCGAAAACGACGGCAAGAATTCCAAGGGTCTGCGCCCCCAGATCGCCAAAGCCGCCACCTTTCAGGATGAGGACCCCGGCAAGGCCGAGCGCCAGTGCCAGCGCCTTTCGCGCCGTGATCGCTTCAAGCCCGAACATCGCCATGAAGAGGGCGGCAAACATGGGCGTCGTCGCATTAATGACCGAGGCGAGGCCGCCCGTGATGTGATGCTGGCCCCAGGATATCGCCGTGAAGGGAAGCACGTTGTTCATGATCGACATCCCGCCGCAGGCGATCCAGGTCTTGAGGTCGCGCGGCAGCTTGCCGATGATCAACAGGTGCGCCGGAATGATGATGAGCGCCGCGATGCCGACCCGCGCCAGCACGATCAGGAGCGCGGGCAGTTCCTTCACCGCGATGGCGATGAACAGGAAGGAGCCGCCCCAGATGAGCGAGAGGATCAGTAGCAGGCCCCAGGATTGTGCGTCGATCTTGCTGTCGCCCATGGCGGCCCTCGTGAATGGAGGACTGCTCAATAGGCGGGCAGGGCATGACCTGCCACCCGAAAACAGACAGCGATTTGAGCGGGGCTGTTATGCTTCGCGCGTCAGGCGGCGATCCAGGTAATCGGCGCAGATCTTCGTCAGGTCGTCGATCTTGTCCTGGAAGAAATGGTTCGCGCCCGGAATCACCTTGTGTTCGATGGTGATGCCCTTCTGGGTCTTCAACTTCGAGACGAGGCTGTGCACGGCCTCCGGTGCGGTGACGGTATCCTTCTCCCCATTCACGAACAGGCCCGAAGCAGGGCAGGGAGCGAGGAACGAGAAGTCGTAATGCTTGGCGAGCGGAGCGACGGAGATGAAACCGGAGATTTCAGGACGACGCATGAGAAGCTGCATGGAAATCCATGCGCCGAAGGAGATGCCCGCAATCCAGCAGATCTTCGCTTCACGGTTGAAGGATTGCAGCCAATCAAGGGCCGAAGCGGCATCGGACAATTCGCCCGCACCATTGTCGAAAAGGCCCTGGCTGCGGCCAACGCCGCGGAAGTTGAAGCGCAGCACCGAGAAGCCCCGGCTCTGGAAAAGGCCATAGAGGCTGTGGACGATGGGGTTGTTCATCGTGCCGCCAAAGGTGGGGTGGGGGTGCAGCAGGATGGCAATGGGGGCACCCGTCGC
Organism: Hyphomicrobiales bacterium; assembly: GCA_016792865.1. Lineage (GTDB taxonomy): Bacteria > Pseudomonadota > Alphaproteobacteria > Rhizobiales > Aestuariivirgaceae > Aestuariivirga. Next base: position 1,521 of record JAEUMJ010000099.1, read on the forward strand.
CTTGGCCTGATGGTAGCGCCCTTCAATCCTGCCTGCGGGTCCGTTGAAAATCACTTCCGGCATGAAACGTCCTGTCTCCGGCCAACCACACGCCAAGGGGGATGCATGCATCCCATACTTGACTCCCGTAGTCGGGTTATCTAAATGGTTTAGAACAATTCCAGGATTGGCCTGTCTGTCCGCGAGAGGGCGCTTTAGCACGGGGGCAGGGGCAAAAAGCAAGCATTTCGTGACGGTTGAAGGGAAAACCGCGATGAAGATGAGCACAAAAGGCCGGTATGCCGTCATGGCGATGATCGACATCGGCCAGCATGGCGGGGTGCCGGGCACGACTCGCCCGGTTTCGCTGGGCGAAATCGCCGAACGTCAGGACATCAGCCAGGAGTATCTGGAGCAGCTTTTCGGCAAGTTGCGCCGGGCCGGGCTTGTGGTCAGCGCCCGTGGCGCCGCCGGTGGCTATTCGCTGTCCCGGCCATCCAGTGAAATTGCCATGTCGGATGTGATTTTGGCGGTGGACGAGCCGCTGCGAGTGACCCGCTGCGAAGGCGACGCCGTTGAAGGATGCGTCAAGGGTGAGCGTTGCTGCGCCCACGACCTGTGGTCCTCGCTGGGCCGCCAGATGATGTATTTCCTGGAGAGCGTCACGCTTGAGGACGTGATCGAGAAGCGCAACCTCGCGCTTGCCGCCTCCATCAAGCAGGCAAAGGACCGTTCACCCGCCGGAATGCAGATGTGAGAACCTACCTCGACCATAACGCAACCAGCCCGCTCCGGCCCTCCGCCAGGGAAGCGATGCTTGTTGCGCTTGATGTCGGCGGCAATGCTTCATCCGTACACGGAGAGGGCCGCGCGGCGAGGAAGCTGCTGGACGACGCCAGGGAAGTGCTCGGCTTTGCGCTGGGCTGCCTGCCGGAGATGATCGTCTTTACCAGCGGTGGCACGGAAGCCAACAACATGGCACTGCGGGGCGTTCAGGCCGAGCGTGTCCTCGTGTCGGCGGTCGAGCATCCGAGCGTGCTTGCGGCAGCACGGGCCAGCGGGAAGCCACTCGACCTCATTCCGGTTGACGGTGAAGGCCGGGTCGATCTCGCCGCCCTTGAACGAATGCTGGGCGGGCCGAATGTTCTTGTCAGCGTGATGCTGGCCAACAACGAGACGGGCGTCATCCAGCCGATTGCCGACGTGGTGGCGCTGGCCCGAAAGGCCGGGGCACTCGTGCATGTTGATGCCGTGCAGGGCTTCGGAAAGATCCCCGTCAACTTCGGCTTGCTGGGCTGTGATCTCATGACCGTTGCCGCACACAAGGTGGGTGGTCCCGTGGGCGTCGGTGCGCTCGTCATCCGCGACGGCCTCGTGGTTGAACCGCTGCTTCTGGGCGGGGGCCAGGAACTGCGCCGCCGTGCAGGCACCGAAAATCTCGCCGGGATCGCCGGTTGGGCCGCCGTATCCAGGGAAAACCCATTGAACATCAAGGTGTTGCGGGACGAACTGGAATCATCGCTTGAATCGGCGGTGATCCTGGGTGCCGGTGCCGAACGCTTGCCCAACACCTCGTGCTTCGCCATGCCCGGTTTCAGGGCCGAAACCCTGCTGATGAATTTCGATCTTGCCGGGGTTGCGGTGTCATCCGGCTCTGCCTGTTCGTCGGGCAAGGTTGGCCGCTCGCACGTGCTTGAGGCGATGGGTGTGGCTCCCGAAGTGGCGGCCTCCGCCGTTCGCGTGAGCCTGGGATGGAACTCAACAGCCGCCGATGTGCGGCACTTCGTGACTGTTTGGAAGCAGCTTGTGGCGCGTCATCGCGCGCGGCAAGCGGCTTGAGGGAAAACAATGGCTGATCAGGAAACAATTGAACTCGTCAAGCATATCGATGTCGACAAGTACAAGTACGGCTTCGAGACCGACATTGAATCCGAGCTTGCCCCCAAGGGCCTGAACGAGGATATCGTCCGCTACATTTCGGGCAAGAAGAACGAGCCTGCGTGGATGCTTGAATGGCGTCTCGAAGCCTATCGCCGCTGGCTTGAGATGGAAGAACCGACCTGGGCCAAGGTCTCCTACCCGAAGATCGATTTCCAGGACATCCACTACTATGCGGCGCCAAAATCAACGCCCGCGCCGAAGTCGCTGGATGAGGTGGACCCCAAGCTGCTCGAAACCTACGCAAAGCTCGGCATTCCGCTGAAGGAGCAGGAAATTCTCGCAGGTGTGCGCAAGCAGGGCGAGAAGAGCGAGCTGGATGGCGAGTCCGGCGGTGAATACGCATCGGGCAAGGTGGCGGTCGATGCGGTGTTCGATTCTGTCTCCGTGGTGACCACCTTCAAGGACGAGTTGAAGAAGCATGGCGTGATCTTCTGCTCGATCTCGGAAGCCCTTCGTGAACATCCCGAGCTGGTGAAGCAGTATCTGGGGTCCGTCGTTCCGCAAGGCGACAACTACTATGCCGCGCTCAATGCGGCCGTGTTTTCCGACGGTTCCTTTGTCTACGTGCCGCCGGGCGTGCGCTGCCCCATGGAGCTTTCCACCTACTTCCGCATGAATGCGAAGAACACGGGCCAGTTCGAGCGCACCCTGATCATCGCCGACAAGGGCGCCTATGTTTCATATCTGGAGGGCTGCACCGCCCCGACCCGCGATGAGAGCCAGCTTCACGCCGCTGTTGTTGAGCTGATCGCGCTCGAAGATGCCGAGATCAAGTATTCGACCGTGCAGAACTGGTATCCCGGTGACGCGGAAGGCAAGGGCGGTGTCTACAATTTCGTCACCAAGCGTGGCGATTGCCGCGGGGCACATTCCAAGATTTCATGGACTCAGGTGGAAACCGGCTCCGCGATCACCTGGAAGTATCCGAGCTGCATCCTGCGCGGCGACCATTCGCGTGGCGAGTTCTATTCCATCGCCATTTCGAACGGCCGCCAGCAGGTGGATAGCGGCACAAAGATGATCCACCTCGGCAAGAACACCTCCAGCCGCATCATCTCAAAGGGCATTGCCGCAGGTCGCAGCGACAACACCTATCGCGGACTTGTCTCAGCCCACCGCAAGGCCCTGAACGCACGCAACTTCACCCAGTGTGACTCGCTGCTGATCGGCGACAAGTGCGGTGCCCACACCGTGCCGTACATCGAGAGCAAGACCTCCACGGCGCAGTTCGAGCATGAGGCAACGACCTCCAAGATCTCCGATGACCAGATGTTCTACTGCATGTCGCGCGGTCTCTCGGAAGAGGAGGCCGTGGCCCTGATCGTCAACGGTTTCGTGCGCGACGTGTTGCAGCAACTGCCCATGGAATTCATGGCCGAAACGCAGAAGCTGATCGGCATTTCGCTGGAAGGGAGCGTAGGATGACGCTGACTGCTCTCGACATTGCCTTGCCGGTCGGATTGGCGCTCGTGTTCGGGTTCTACCGCTACACGCAATACTATCGGGCGCAATTGCCCGACGCTGCGAGCCGCGCCGGACTGGACGCGATCAAGGGTGCAGTGGGACTTGCCGCTATCACCTTCGCCTACAAATTCATCTCGAACACCTGACACCCGGAACCATCATGCTCGAAATCAAAAACCTCCATGTAAAGCTCGAAGACGAATCCCGTGAGATCCTCAAGGGCCTGACCCTGACGGTGAAGCCGGGCGAGGTGCACGCCATCATGGGGCCGAACGGCTCCGGCAAGTCCACCTTGTCCTACGTGCTCTCCGGCCGCGAAGGCTATGAGGTGACGGAAGG
>JAEUMJ010000110.1 GCA_016792865.1 Hyphomicrobiales bacterium
GCGCCCGAAAGGATTCGAACCTCTGACCCCCAGATTCGTAGTCTGGTGCTCTGATCCAGCTGAGCTACGGGCGCTTTGTGTTTCAACGCCAGTCTGGCGGAAACAGCGCGTCCTTATCCGCTCAAGCTTCCAAAGGCAAGCGGGGAATTCCGAATCCCGGAATGCCCCCTAATTCCCGCCATTCCTGCGGCTCTGGCGGCTGGCGAGTTGCACCGGCGGGTCGGGCAGGCTGAGAATGAAGCTGGTGCCGGACGGCCCCGTGCGTGCAACCTTGAGGCTGCCGCCATGGGCCTCCGCCAGTTCAGCCGAGATCGCCAGCCCCAGCCCCGTGCCGCCGCTCTTGGCGGCCGACTGGAACGCGGCAAAGACCCTGTCGCGCACCGCCTCCGGGATTCCCGGCCCCGTGTCGCTGACTTCGATCAGGGTGACGCTGCCCTGCCTTTCCCCCGCAATCAGGATTTCGCCGCGCCCACCCCCCTGTTCCAGCGCCTGCACGGCATTGCGGACAAGGTTGGTGAGAATGCGGTTCACCTGCTCGCGGTCGGCCTCGGCCACGAGCACCGCGGGCACCTCGTTGCGAAAACGTATGGAGCCGCCGCCGCCCAAGGAAAAGGCATCCAGCACGTCGGTGGCAAGGCCACGCACCTCGATGGCCTCGCGCTGCGGCGCCTGCTCTCCCGCCTGGCCATATTTCAGGGTGCGGTTGAGAAAACCGATGGCGCGGTCCAGCGAGCCGATGAGCTTCGGGGCAAAGCGCTGCACCTGCGGATCCTTCACTTCGCCCAGCCGGTCGGAAATCAGTTGCGCCGATGTCAGCATGTTGCGCAGGTCGTGGCTCACCTTGCTGACGGCAAGGCCAAGGGCAGCCAGCCTGTTCTTCTGTTGCAGCATGGCATGAAGCTCGGTCTGCATGGCGTGAAGCTCATGCTCGGCCTGTCCCAGTTCATCGCTGCGGCCGGACGGCACGATGATGCGCGAGGCATCCTCCGGGTTCCCGGCAAAACGGGTGATATCAGCCGAAAGCTGCTGCATGGGCCGCACCAGCACACGGGCCAGGGCGGCGAAAATGAAGGCCGCAACGATCAGCGACAGGACGATGGACAACATCAGGATGCGCAGCGCGTAGCTCCGCATCGCTTCCGAGAGAGGCTTCTCATGAAGGGCGATCTCGATCAGGTCACCCGACATGTTGGGCGGGACATCGATGACACCGATGGTGCGGTCTTCGGAACGCACAAGCGCGGCAAGGGCGTCGAATACCGTATTGTAGTACATGCCGGGGCGGAGATCGAAGGTCTGCTCCACCATGTGAAGGCTGTCGTCCCGCAGCATGAGCTGGCGCTTCTCGCCCTTCTTTAGGGAGACGGCAGAGACACCGGCCCCCTTCAGGATCTCGGTGCGCAGGTCGTCGTTGAGCAGGCGGTCGGGAGCGGCCTCGGCAGCCAGGGCGGCGATTTCCGCCTGTGCGATGCGTGACTTGAACCACTGGATGCGGAAGTTCGCGATCGAGGGAAGGAAGATCAGCACTTCGCCCAGCATGACGAAAACGATGCTGAGAGCCAGCACCTTGCCGGAGAGGCTGGCGCGGAAGCCCTTCCTCTTGCGCGGCGGAGCGGTGGCGGCCTTCTCAGCCATGGCAGACCCTGTTCACCCCCACAGTTTCAGGAATGCGATCACACCCCGCACAAGACTGCTTCCTGCAAGCCCGGCATAGTGCGAAACGGCGGCGCGTTTTCCCGCTTCCGCCAGTGTCGGATAGGGTAACACGGTTTGGGCGACCTGCGAAAGCTTGAGGCCCTGGGAGATCGCCAGGGACCAAAACGCAATCTGCTCGCCCGCCTGGGCGCCGACGATGCTTGCTCCCAGGATCCGGCCGCGCGGCCCCGCCATCACCTTGACGAAACCCTTTGCCTCGCGCCCTGTCTGGGCCCTGTCGTTCCCGGCAAAGTCCTGCCTCAGCACGCTTGCGCGTCGCCCGTAGCGGGCCCGCGCCTGGGCTTCGGTCAGGCCGACATGGGCAAGCTCCGGATCGGTGTAGGTGACCCAGGGCATGGCATCCTCGCGCAACTTCGTCCGTTGACGGAACAGGATGTGCCGGATGATGAGGCCGGCGTGATGACCGGCCACGTGGGTGAATTGCAGTCCGCCTGCCACATCCCCTGCGGCATAGACATGACGGTTGCTGCTGCGCAGGAGGCCATCGACGGTAATGCCTTTCGCCGTGAAGGCAATGCCTGCGGCTTCGAGATTCAGCCCGTCCACGTTCGCCTTGCGCCCCGCCGCAACAAGCAGGTGCGAGCCGACGATGCGCTCGTCTCCGGCAAGCTGGATGCGCACGCCGCCGGCGGTCTTGTCCACGCGTTCGATGCGGGCCTGGGCCTTGATCGCCACACCTTCGTGCCTGAGGGCCTCGATCACGACGGCGGCGAGTTCCGGATCATCGCGGCCAAGCGGCTCCTGTGCCTCCAGCACTGTTACCTGGGAGCCGAGGCGGCGATGCGCCTGGGCCATTTCAAGTCCGATGGGGCCGCCGCCGATGATGATGAGATGGCTGGGCAGCACGGTGTTGCGGAAGATGCTCTCGTTGGTGAAGAAGGGCACCGCTTCGAGGCCGGGAATGGGCGGCACGCCGGCGCGCGATCCCGTGGCGATCACGATGCGGCGGGCTTCATAGGTATCGCCGCCCGCTTCCAGCGTCTGCGGGCCGATGAACTTGGCATGGGCGCGCACCACCTTCACGCCCAGGCTTTCGAAACGGGCCTGCGAGTCGTGCGGTGCAATGGCCGCGATCACCCGCAGCACATGGGCCATCACCGCAGCGAAATCGACACCCGGCTCGTGCCCGGCAATCCCGAAGCCGTCGCTCTTGCGATGGGCTTCTGCCGCCTTCGCCGCCGCCAGCATGGCCTTGGAAGGCACGCAGCCGGTGTTCAGGCAATCGCCACCCATGGCATCCTTTTCAAAGAGGACCACCGTCTGGCCGAATTGCGCGGCAGCCGCAGCCACCGACAACCCCGCGGAGCCACCCCCGATCACCGCGATGTCAAACGTCATTCGTTCCCCTTCCACTTCCGCAATCCCACCGGAACCAACGCTACGAGACCCAGTGCCGCAAAGGCAACGAGCATTTCGGCGGTGACGAGATCCTGCACTGACAACTCAAAATGACAATTTTCCGGTCCCTTTGCGGCAAGGCAGGCGGCATGGGCCTCGCTCCTGTTGGCGACCACGCTGTCGAGGCCCTCGCCGAGGAAGGCAAAGGCGAAGGTGCCAGGAATGATTCCCATGGCCGTTGCCGAAGCAAAGGTCGCAAGGCGCATTCCGGTGAAGGCGGAAGCGAGGTTCACAAGCCAGAAGGGAAAGAGCGGCACGAGCCGCAGGAACAGCAGGTAGCTGAAGGCATCGCGTGCAAAGCCCTGGCGCAGCTTCTGCATGCGCTCGCCGCCCTTGCGGGACAGCGCTTCACCGAAGGAGGAGCGGGCAATCAGGAAGATCGCCATGCCGCCCAGTGTCGCCGCGACGACGGCGGCAAGACCGCCCGCCAGCCAGCCGAAAAGCAGGCCGCCCGCAACCGTGAGCGCCGACGCGCCGGGAAAGGAAAGCGCCACGGCAACGGCGTAGACCGCGATGAAGATCAGGACCGCGCCCAACGCGTGGGCATCGGTAAAGGCGCGCAAGGATTCACGATGGGCCGCGAGCGACTCGAGCGAGAGATAGCGCTGCAGGCCCAGACCATAACCCGCCAGCATCAGCGCGACGATCAGCAGCGGCGCCAGCCAGCGCCGCGCCGACGCCGGGCGGGCGGGCTGTTCAGGTGGGGGAACGGTCATGCCTCTTCCATACGCCACCCCGGTGCGCTTTGCAGCAGACCTCACCCGGAGTTGAGAAGGGTTCAGCCGACGTGTTCGCCCCGCCGGACCACCTGTTTCCCCCTGCCGTTGACTTTTGCCGGGGGATTCCGCATAAGCCCGTCAAATTCCTGACATCCCCCGCCTTTCCGGGGGCAGTAAAGCCTGCCCCGGACGGGTATTTGACGTGTAAAGTCAAATGCTTGGGTGTGTCAGCAAACCTTACGGAGATTGCTCGTGAAGCGCACCTATCAACCTTCCAAGCTTGTTCGCAAGCGCCGCCATGGTTTCCGTGCGCGCATGGCCACCGTCGGTGGCCGCAAGGTCATCAGCCGCCGCCGTGCGCGCGGCCGCAAGCGCCTCAGCGCCTAAGCCAGACAGGTCACATCAATGGAACGGCTTCTGCGCCGGCGCGACTTCCTGTCCGCGGCGAAGGGCCGTTTTGTGCCGCAGTCAGGGGTACTCGTTCAGGCCCGTGACCGGCAGGACGAAAAGCCCCCGCGGGTGGGATTCACCTGCACCAAGAAACTGGGCAACGCCGTGATGCGCAACCGCATTCGCCGCCGCCTCAAGGAAGCTGCAAGGCTGGCGCTTCCGGCCGTGGCCCGCACAGGGTTCGACTATGTGTTGATCGGTCGCGAAGCCAGCGCCACACGCGGCTTTGAAGCCTTGCAGAACGACATTATATCCGCAGTCTCCAAACTCCACGCCGCGAAGCCCGCGAGCGCCACCAGGACCGGCCAATGACACCCAACCAGAATCCCCTGAAGCCCGACAGCAAGAATTTCATTCTCGCAATCGTGCTTTCCATGGCCATCATCTTTGCCTGGCAGTATTTCTTCGTCACGCCGCAGCTCCAGCAGCAACAGCAGCAACAGGCCGCGCAGCAGACAACCACCGCCGAACCCGGCCAGAGCACGGCGGGTGCGCAGGTTCCCGGCAATCCGGCGGAGGCGGGCACCTCCACCCGTGACCAGGCGATTGCCGCCACGGGCCGCGTGAAGATCGACACGCCGCTTCTCGAAGGCTCCATCAACCTCACGGGCGCACAGCTCGATGACCTGAAGCTGAAGCAGTATCACGAGCTTCCCGATCCGACGAGCCCGGTGATCACGCTGCTTTCGCCGTCCGGCACGCCCAACGCCTATTTTGCCGAGCAGGGTTTCGTGGGCACCAATGGTTCCACCGTGAAGCTGCCGGACTCGAAATCGGTCTGGACGGTGTCCTCCGGCTCCACCCTCACCGGCACCACCCCGGTGACGCTGAGTTTCGACAATGGCGAGGGACTTGTCTTCACCCGCGAGATTTCGCTGTCGGATGATTATGTCTTCACCATCAAGCAGGGTGTCGAGAACAAGTCCGGTGCGCCCGTCTCGCTCATTCCCTATGCCCGCGTGCAGCGCCAGGACACGCCGAGTGTGGCTGGCTTCTACGTCTTCTTCGAAGGCCTGCTCGGCGTGCAGGACGGAACGCTGACCGAGGCGCATTACAGCGATGTGGCGGAAGAAGGCGGCAAGATCACCAAGGAGTCCAAGGGCGGCTGGGTGGCCTTCACCGACAAGTACTGGGCCACGGCCCTGATTCCCGACCAGACGCGCAACCTCACCTCGACCTACCAGCATTTCAAGATCGGGGCACGCGATGCCTATCAGGTGGACTGGCTCGCCAGGGAAGCCCTGACGCTCGCCCCCGGTTCGGCCACCTCGACCACTGATCACATCTATGCTGGCGCCAAGATCGTCAACAGCATGTATGCCATCGGCGAGAAGTACAACATCGACAAGTTCGACCTGATGATCGACTGGGGCTGGTTCTACTTCCTCACCAAGCCGATGTACAAGCTGCTGCACTTCGCCAACAGCTTCCTCGGCAACTTCGGCCTCGCCATCCTGTTCGTCACCGTGCTCGTGAAGCTGGTGCTCTTCCCGCTTGCCAACAAGTCCTATGCCTCGATGAGCAAAATGAAGAAGCTGCAGCCGGAAATGGAGCGCATCAAGGCGGCATTCCCGGATGACCGCATGAAGCAGCAGCAGGAAATCATGGAGATGTACAAGAAGGAGAAGGTGTCGCCGTTGTCCGGTTGCCTTCCCATCGTCATTCAGATTCCCATCTTCTTCTCGCTCTACAAGGTGATCCTGACCACCATCGACCTGCGCCACGCGCCCTTCTACGGCTGGATCCACGATCTTTCCGCGCCCGACCCGACGAGCCTCTTCAATCTCTTCGGTCTCATTCCCTGGACCCCGCCGCATCTCCTGATGCTCGGCGTGTGGCCGATCCTGATGGGCATCACCATGTGGGTTCAGATGCGCCTGAACCCGACCCCCACCGATCCGGTGCAGGCCTCGATGTTCAACTGGATGCCGCTGATCTTCACCTTCATGCTGGGTTCGATGCCCGCCGGCCTCGTCATCTACTGGACGTGGAGCAACCTGCTCTCGATCATCCAGCAGAGCTACATCATGAAGCGCAACGGCACCGACATCAATCTCTTCGGCAACATCCGCGACAGCCTGCCCTTCCTCAAGAAGACGAAGGCCTGACGACCGATGGCCGGGCCGCGCTACAGCGACGAGCAACTGGCAGCGGGGCGGAGACTGTTCTCCGCCCCGGCTTCGTTCCGGCTGGGCGTGGCACAGCTTGAGCAATTGCCGCCCCTCAAGGGCACGGAAATCGCCTTTGCGGGCCGCTCGAACGTGGGCAAGTCGTCGCTCATCAATGCACTGACCGGCGTCAGGGGCCTGGCAAGGGCCTCCAACACCCCTGGCCGCACCCGCGAACTGAACTTCTTCGATGTGGATGGCCGCATCACCCTCGTGGACATGCCGGGCTATGGCTATGCCAAGGCCCCCAAGGCCGACGTGAAGAAGTGGCAGGAGGTGCTGAAAGGCTACCTCCGTGGCCGCCCCGGCCTGACCCGCGTTTTCGTGCTGATCGATGCCCGCCATGGCGTGAAGGCAGAGGACCGGGAGATGTTCGACATGCTGGATGAAACGGCTGTGGCCTATCAGCTTGTCCTCACCAAGACCGACAAGATCAAGGTTTCGGAGCTGGCCGAGGTGACCGCGAAAACCCTGGCCCTGGTCAAGACACGGGCGGCGGCCCTGCCCAGCCTGTTCTCCACCTCTGCGGAAAAGCAGGATGGGCTGGACGAATTGCGGGCCGAAATCGCCGGGCTGATCCGCTAGGCCGGGGCCCGGGGCCCGCCCTTTCAGCAATTGCTTTTCATCCCGCAAGAATCCCCTATAAGGCCGCCTGCTTCTCACCTCTCCGGGATCAAGACCCATGGCTGATATGACCGTCAACGAAACGGCCCGCGTCCTCTCCGAGGCCCTGCCGTTCCTGCAGCGCTACGACGATCAGGTGATCGTGGTGAAATACGGCGGCCATGCCATGGTGGACCCGGAACTGGCCCGCATGTTCGCCCGCGACATCGTCATGCTGAAGGTTTGCGGCCTGAACCCCATCGTGGTCCATGGCGGCGGCCCGCAGATCAACAAGATGCTGGACAAGCTCGATGTCAAGGCGGAGTTCCGCGAGGGCCTTCGCGTCACCGACCCCGAAACCATGTCGGTCGTCGAAATGGTGCTGGCCGGTTCCATCAACAAGTCCATCGTGGCCTCCATCCAGCAGGCCGGTGGCCGTGCCGTCGGCATTTCCGGCAAGGACGGCAACCTCCTGATCGCCGAACGCTATGTGAAGGAAAAGACCGACCCCGCCACGGGCAAGAAGGTGAAGATCGATTTCGGCCAGGTGGGTGAACCGGCCCGCGTCAACACCGAGATCCTGCACACCATCATGAAGAGCGATGCCATTCCGGTGGTGGCTCCCATCGGCGTCGGCTGGGAGGGCGATACCTACAACGTGAACGCCGATACCGCTGCCGGTGCCATCGCCTCGGCCACGGGGGCGAAGCGCCTCCTGCTCCTGACCGACGTGGCGGGCGTCCTCGACAAGGACAAGCAACTGATCAGCGAACTGAAGATCGGCGACGTGTCGAAGCTGGTCGAGGAAGGCACGATCACCGGCGGCATGATCCCGAAGATCGAAAGCACCGTTGCCGTCGTCGAGTCCGGCGTGGAGGGCGTCATCATCCTCGATGGCCGCGTGCCGCATTCGGTGCTGCTCGAACTGCTCACCCCGCATGGCGTGGGCACCCGCATTTCGCGCTCGGGCGTATGAGCAGCGCCGCCCCCGATTTCTCCCATGTGCAGGCCTGGGTCTTCGACCTGGACAATACGCTTTATCCTGCCTCCTGCCGCCTCTTCGACCAGATGCATGTGAAGATGGGCGAATACGTGATGAGCCACTTCAACGTGGATTTTCCGGAGGCGAAGCGCATCCAGCGCGAGCTTTTCCTCAGGCATGGCACCACATTGCGCGGCCTGATGGTGGAGCACGGCCACGCGCCGGAGGGCTTCCTCGAACAGGTGCACGATATCGACTATTCGTCCGTGCCGCACAACCCGCGCCTTCTCGCCGCCCTTGAAAGGCTGCCGGGGCGCAAGATCGTGTTCACCAACGGGACTTCGAAGCATGCCCGCAACGTCATGGAGCGGCTTGGCGTGGCCGATGCCTTCCACGGCGTGTTCGACATCGTGGACAGTGATCACATCCCGAAGCCGGCGCCTGCCCCTTACGCCAAGTTCCTGCGGGAGCACGGCGTGAACCCGGCCACGGGCGCATTCTTCGAAGACATTGCCAACAACCTGCAGGTCCCGCACGACCTCGGCATGAAGACCGTGCTTGTCCTCTCGGATAACGAGGAGGACGTGAAGGACTGGCAGGGCGACCGCAACTCTCGCTGGGTTGACCATGTGACCCACGACCTTGCCGGATTCTTGTCTGAACTGGATTTTGGAGACTGACCCCATGAAGAACGCACAGCAGATCATCGAGCAGGCCTGGGAAGACCGCGCCAATGTTTCCCTCAAGACCAAGGGCAACATCCGCAAGGCGGTGGAGTTTGCGCTGGAGCAGCTCGACAGCGGCAAGGCCCGCGTGGCCGAGAAGAGCGACGGCGGCTGGCACGTGAACCAGTGGCTGAAGAAGGCGGTGCTGCTCTCCTTCCGCCTCAACGACATGGAGATCATCAAGAACGGACCCGGCAATTCCAAGTGGTGGGACAAGGTTCCCTCGAAGTTCGACGGCTGGACCGCGAAGACCTTCCGCGAAGCCGGGTTCCGCGCCGTGCCCAATTGCGTGGTGCGCAAGTCGGCCTATGTCGCCCCCGGCGCCATTCTCATGCCGAGCTTCGTGAACCTCGGTGCCTATGTCGATACGGGCACGATGGTCGATACCTGGGTGACGGTCGGCTCCTGCGCCCAGATTGGCAAGAACGTGCATCTCTCCGGCGGCGTCGGCATTGGCGGCGTGCTTGAGCCCATGCAGGCCGGCCCCACCATCATCGAGGACAACTGCTTCATCGGCGCGCGCTCCGAAATCGTCGAGGGCGTCGTGGTGGGCGAAGGTTCGGTCATCTCCATGGGCGTGTTCATCGGCCAGTCCACCAAGATCATCGACCGCACCACCGGCGAAGTCCACATGGGCAAGGTGCCGCCCTACTCGGTGGTGGTTTCCGGCTCGCTGCCCCAGAAGCCTTTCGCCGACGGCTCCCCTTCCCCGTCACTCTATTGCGCAGTGATCGTGAAGCGCGTCGATGAAAAGACCCGCTCCAAGACCAGCATCAACGAATTGCTGCGGGATTGAGCAGGGACGAGACCCACACTGCCGCTCCGGGCGCAACCGGGTTGGGCAAAACTCCCCGCAATCATTTGTTCTTGCAGTTGATTCCAGCACTCCCGACCCCCGTCGGGGGTTGATGAGGCTTGGCCTGCGATCCAAATCCGGCCATAACTTCCGCGGGGGAATCAATGGAGCGGAGAAACACACAATGAACCTTCAGACCTTCACGAGCTTCACCGGGCGCATCCCGCGCAAGACGTTCTGGCTCGCGCTGATCGTCCTGATGGTGATCAGCTGGATCCTGCAGATCATCCTTTTCTCGATTTTCGGCGCAGGCATGATGACCATCGACCCGAACGCCACGCCGGAGGCCCAGGCCATGGCAGCGGAACAGGCCATGAGCGGCCTTGGGATCCCGCTGGTCATCCTCATCCTCATCACCCTGTGGCCCTCGCTGGCGATCTACACCAAGCGCTGGCATGACCGCGACAAGTCGGGGTGGTGGTCGCTCATCGGGCTTGTGCCCGTCATCGGCGGCATCTGGATGCTGATCGAACTCGGCTTCCTGCGCGGCACCGAAGGCCCGAACCGCTTCGGTCCGGACCCGATCGCCGACTGAGGCATCTCGCCAGACACATGCCCGGTCCCCAGCGTCAAAAAAACCTGGGGCCGGGCATTTCTTTTGCGATAGAAGGCAACACCATGAAGAACACGCCCCACGATCCGGTTGCCATGTTGCAGCAGTTGATCCGCTGCCCGTCCGTCACGCCAGCCGAAGAGGGGGTGCTGACGCTCCTGCAGGGCTGGCTGCAACCGGCGGGGTTCCGCTGCGAGCGACTGGTGTTTACCGACGCCGATACCCCGGATGTGGACAATCTCTTTGCCCGCATCGGCGAAGGCGGCCCCCATCTCTGCTTCGCCGGGCACACCGATGTGGTGCCGCAGGGCGACGAAGCGATCTGGACACATCCGCCCTTCGCCGCCGAGATCCGCGACGGCATGATCTATGGCCGGGGCGCCACCGACATGAAGGGCTCGGTCGCCGCATTTGCCGCCGCAGCACTCGATTTCGTGCGCGAGCATCCGAAGTTCGGTGGCTCCATCTCGTTCCTCATCACCAATGACGAGGAAGGCCCGGCCGTGAACGGCACCATCAAGGTGCTGGACTGGATGAGGGCCAACAACCAGGTGCCGGACCACTGCCTTGTGGGCGAACCCTCCTGCGTTGACCATCTCGGTGACACGATCAAGATCGGGCGGCGCGGCTCGCTGAGCTTCATCGTGCAGGTGGACGGCAAGCAGGGCCATGCCGCATATCCCCACAAGGCCGACAATCCCGTGCCGAAGCTCGCCCGGCTGGTGGACCGTCTTGCAAGCCGGACCCTGGACAACGGCAACCGGCATTTCGATCCCTCGACGCTGGCCTTCACCAGCTTCGACGTGGGCAATCCGGCAGGCAATGTCATTCCCTCCCGCGCCGTGGCGAAGTTCAACATCCGCTTTTCCACCGAACACAGCTTCCAGTCCCTCAAGGAACTGGTGCAGATGGAAATCGAGGCCGTTCGCAAGGACATGGGCGGCAAGTGGTACATGCGCGCCATCGAGGGCGCGGATGCCTTCATCACCGAGCCGGGAGATTTCGTGCAGCTCGTGGCGGCGGCGGTGGAATCGGAAACAGGGTGGACGCCGAAGCTCTCCACCTCCGGCGGCACATCGGATGCGCGTTTCGTGAAGGACTATTGCCCGGTCCTGGAGTTCGGCCCCACCAATGCCACCATCCACCAGACGGACGAGCGCATTTCCATCGAGGAGCTGAAGCAGACGGCCAAGGTGTACCGCCGCGTGCTCGACAGCTATTTCAAGGTCTGACGATCAGTAGCCGACGCTGACGAGATAGAGTCCGTGCGGCGGCGCCACCACGCCGCATGCGGCCCGGTTCCGCGCCTCCAGCGCCTTCCGCAGCTTGATGGGCTGCCACTTGCCCTCGCCCACATACTTGAGCGAACCCACCATGGAACGCACCTGGTGATGCAGGAAACTCCGCGCCTCGGCGCGGATCTCGATTTCCTCCCCGTAGCGCGACACCTCGAAGCGATCGAGTGTCTTGACCGGAGACTGCGCCTGGCAATCGGCGGCACGGAAGGTGGTGAAATCGTGCTTGCCCACCAGATATTGCGCGGCTTCGTGCATCGCCTCCGCATCCAGCTCGACAGGCACATGCCACACCCGCCCGGCATCGAGGGCCGGAGGGGCGCGGCGGTTGAGGATGCGGTAGAGATAGCTGCGCTTCACGGCGGAGAAGCGGGCATGAAAATCATCGCTCACCTCCTCCGCCTCCAGCACGCTCACCGGATGCGGGCGGATGTTGCCGTTGATGGCATTCCTCAGCACGAAGGGATCCCATGGCTTGGGCAGGTCAACATGGGCCACCTGCTCGATGGCATGAACGCCGGTATCGGTGCGGCCTGCGCCCTGCACCAGGATGTGGACGCCGTGGATGTGCTCCAGCGCCTTTTCGAGAACACCCTGCACCGTGGCCTGGTCAGCCTGCATCTGCCAGCCATAGAAGCCGGTGCCATCATATTCGATGGTGAGCTTGTAGCGGGGCATCAGCCGAGCCTCATGCCGGCAGGAACCGACAAGCCGCGCAACAGCGCCTCTGCCGTCATGACGGCCTTGCCTTCCCGTTGCACGTCAAGAAAGCGCACGGCCCCCGTGCTACAGGCGATGGTAAGATGATCGTCGATCGCCGTACCCGGCACCGCTGATCCCTGCACCGCTGATCCGGCAACCACTTCCGCCTTCAACACCTTCACCCGCGTCTTGCCCATCATCGTCCAGGCGCCGGGGAAGGGCGACAGGCCGTGAATGTGGTTGCGCACCGTTTCCGCAGGCCAACCGAAATCGATCTGCGCTTCCGCCTTCTCGATCTTCCGGGCGTAGGTGACGCCTTCTTCCGGTTGTGGCGTGCCGGGAACATCAGGGCTTTCCAGGGCCTTCACGATCAGTTCCGCGCCAAGCGCCGCAAGCGCATCATGGAGCGTGGATGCAGTTGTATCGGTGCCGATCGGGCATTTGCCGACCAGCAGCATGGGGCCCGTGTCGAGGCCCTGTTCCATGCGCATGATGGTGACGCCGGATTCCACATCTCCCGCCATGATGGCGCGCTGGATGGGTGCAGCCCCGCGCCACCGCGGCAGGAGGGAGGCATGGATGTTGAAGCAACCGTGACGCGGCGCATCAAGCACGGCCTTCGGCAGCAGCAGGCCATAGGCGACCACAACGGCAGCATCGGGCGCGAGCGCCATGAAGGCTTCCTGTTCTTCGGCAGGCTTGAGCGAGACGGGCGTGCGCACCGGCAGCCCCATGGCGGCAGCAAGGGCGTGAACGGGCGAGGGCTTCACTTCATGACCCCGCCCGGCGGGCCGTGGTGGCTGGGAATAGACGCAGACAACCTCGTGTCCCGCCGCCACGACCGCCTTCAGCGCCGTGGTGGCAAAATCGGGCGTGCCCATGAAGACGATGCGCATGGGCTTCAGAGCTTCCCCAGCTTTGCGGCCTTCTGGAATTTCTTGAGCACGCGGTCGCGCTTCAGCTTCGAGATATGGTCGATGAAGAGCACGCCGTTCAGGTGGTCGATCTCGTGCTGAAGGCAAGTGGCAAGAAGGCCCGTGGCCTGAAGCTCCATCGCCTCGTTGTTGCGGTCACGGTAGCGCACGGTGATCTCCCTGGGACGCTGTACCATCTCGAAGTAGTCGGGGATCGAGAGGCAGCCCTCCTCATAATCCGAGAGTTCGGCAGAACTGGCGACGATTTCCGGGTTGGCCACGAAAAGGGGGCGCTTGTCCTCGCCTTCCTTCGACAAGTCGATCACGAGGGCACGCAGGGGAACACCGATCTGGATGGCGGCGAGCCCGATTCCCGGCGCGGCATACATGGTCTCCAGCATGTCGTCGAAAAGGGCGCGGGTTGCCGCGTCCACCTGCGCAATGGGCTTCGACACCTGGCGCAGGGTCTTCTCGTCGGGCAGCGTGATGATCGGTCGGGTTGTCATGGCGGGGGAGATAGTTGGACCTCCGCAAAAGGTCAACAAAAGCGCATCCGGCCGGAAACCGGCCCGTCACCGCGACAGGCGGGACTTGGCCGTGCCCATGACCGGCCCGGGCCTACAGAATGAAGTCGCTCTCCTGCAAGGCATGAACGCCGGTCAGGACGATCTTGAAGTCTGCCTTGCCGTCGCCGTTCACGTCACCCTGCACGAAGGTCTGCGTCGTGGTGGTGGTGACCTGAAGCAGGCCCTTGACGCCCACCACGAAGGGACCACTGCCGTTGAAGGTGAAGCTCTCGTCGCCAAGGCCCGTCATGGCGTCGATGGCGCTGAGGTCGATCCTGTCACTGCCGACCTCGAAGTCGGTGATCGTGTCGAGGTTCTTTCCGCCGGAGTCGGTCAAGGCGGTGAAGACAAAGGTGTCCGCATCAGCGCCACCCGTCAGCAGGTCGCGGCCGGCGCCGCCCACCAGCGTGTCCTCCCCGGCACCGCCGGAGAGGGTGTCATTGCCCGCACCGCCCGAAAGCAAGTTGTCGCCGCCGTCGCCGGTGAAATTGTCTACGCCCGAACCGCCCGTGATGTTCTCGAAATTGAGGATGGTGTCGTAGCCGTAGCCGGTGAATTGTGCCGTGTTCACCGCGAGATTCACCGTCGCCGCCCTGGTGAGGCCCTCGAAGCTCAAGGTATCTGTGCCGTCGGCACCGTCCAGGATGTTGTTGCCGGTGTTGCCCGTGATGATGTTGTCGAAGTCGTTCCCGGTGCCGTTGATTGCAGCCGAGCCGGTGAGCGTGAGGTTTTCCACATCCCCCAGCACGCGCGTGTCGTCGGCGAGGCTGAAGCTGATCGACGACATCACCTTGTCAACGCCATGATCGTCGGGCGTGGACGTGTGCGGCGTCAGGCCGGCACAGAACGGGCAATTGCACATGCCGTCGCCCGCAATGCTTGCGGCTGCGGTCGTTGCCGAACCTGAAGCACTCTCATCGACAATGTCGCCGATGTTGTCCACGTAGTAGGTGTCGTTGCCGTCGCCGCCGATCATGGTGTCGGCACCAAGGCCGCCATTCAGCGTGTCGTTGCCCTCCAGACCTTCGAGGGTGTTCGCCACGGCAGAGCCGGTCAGCGTGTCGTTGTGAATGGAACCCACAAGGTTTTCGATGCCGGTCAGCGTATCCTTGCCGCTGCCCACCGTTGACTGGGCCTTGCTGGAAGCGAGATTGACGATCACGCCCGCGGCTGCATCTTCATAGGTCACGGTGTCAACGCCAAGGCCACCCGCCATCACGTCACTGCCTGCACCGCCATTCAGGAGATCGTCACCATCAAGGCCATAGAGCTTGTCGTTGCCGTCGAGGCCGGAAAGCGTGT
Source organism: Hyphomicrobiales bacterium (assembly GCA_016792865.1). Classification (GTDB taxonomy): domain Bacteria; phylum Pseudomonadota; class Alphaproteobacteria; order Rhizobiales; family Aestuariivirgaceae; genus Aestuariivirga. Next base: position 14,950 of record JAEUMJ010000110.1, read on the forward strand.
CATTGCCACCCGCACCCGTCAGCGTGTCGGCGAGTATCGTGCCATCGAGCACGACAGGCGTGGGTGGAGGCGGTGGATCGCCGCCGCCGCTCCCGCCGCCGCCGCCATAGGACACGTTGTAGTGGATTTCCTCGAAGCCATTGGCCGCGAAATCATAGGCATATTCGAGCGTGCCGGAGATGTTGAGGATGTCGTAGCCAAGGCCGCCGCTGAAGAGATTGAGCAGGTCGAGGAGATCGGCATAGAAGGTGTCATTGCCGTCGCCGCCCACGAGGATGTCCGCTCCGCCGCCGCCGACCAGAAGGTCATTGCCGTCGTTGCCGCGCAAGGTGTTGTCGAGGTTGTTGCCGATGATGCTGTCGTTGCCCGAACCACCCGCCGCGTTCTCGATGAAGCAGTTGTAGGCGATGGCGATGTTCTTCGTCATGCCATCGCAATCGGAATAGGTGCCGGGATTGAGATCGATGCGCGAGGATGTGCTGAAGCCCGAGAGGTCGAGCCAGTCGTTGCCGCCCGCATCCCAGATGGTGAGGATGGGATGCTCGTTGATGGTGAAGTCGAAAATCGCGGGACGGTCGGTGTTCGAATTGAAACCATAGACCGTGTCGCCGGTCCGGGTGGACATCTCCACCCCGTAAAGCTGCTGGATGGCGAGGATGTCGTGCAGCATCGGCGTCTGGGCGTAGTAGCTGCGGCCATCGCTGGCGGTCCAGTCGGCGCCGGTATTGTCGGCATCGAAGTAGGACATCACCGTGTATTGGATGGTGTCCATGGTGTAGAGCGCATTCTGGCTGTAGGTCGGGCTGCCGCCGTTGTAATTGCCGGGATGGTCGAGGCCGAGGGCATGGCCAAGCTCATGGATATAGGTGAGGGCACCCCACTGGCCGATCTTGGGGGTCACGAGGTCGTTGGTGCCCCAGCCCGAATTGTAAGTGGGATTGAGCCAGAGCGAGCCGGAAATGCTGCCGCTGCCGGGGAAATAGGCGTGGGCATAGCCGATCGACGACGTCGTGTTGCTCATGTTGATCTGGCCGCCGGACGCGACTTCGACAAAATCGATATCGGCAAGATCATCCCAGAGGCCAAGCGCGAGCCGGCCCATGTCCTTTTGCGCCGTGGTGAAGGCACTGAAGCCGTTCCGCTCGCCGCCCGCCCAGGACGGTGCGGTGGAGGGGAAAGAGAACGTCACCGCAGGACCGGACCAGCTTGTGCCGGCCCGCAGGAGATTGCTGACGATCTGAGTATTGTTCCAAACAGCGGGCATCCGTCACTCCGGTCTTAGTCAGGATGGACCTTTGCCCGGATGCCGTTGCGCAAGGTCTAAGTGCCATGATGAAATTTTAGCTAATCCAGACCCCCCGCCGTCTTTCTGCGCCTTAACCCTAACGATTGTTCATCATGCCGGGCGGATGGGAGGGGCCGAAGGCCCGAAACGAGGCGAAGGTTGCGGTCGCCCTCGGTTTTCAGGCATAAGGCCAGCTTCACGCGGAATTCCCATGAGCAAAGACATCAAAGTCGTCAAATCCTTCCCGCGCAAGGTGAAGGAAATCGAAAACCTGTTCATCACCCTCTCGGACGGCACCAGGCTGGCCGCCCGCATCTGGCTGCCGGTCGATGCCGAAAAGAACCCGGTTCCGGCGCTGCTCGAATACCTGCCTTACCGCAAGCGCGACGGCACCATCACCCGCGACCAGCTCACCCACCCCTATTTCGCGGGCCATGGCTATGCCTCCGTGCGCGTGGACATGCGCGGCAACGGTGACAGCGACGGCTTGATGGACGACGAATACACCCGGCAGGAGCAGGAGGATTGCCTTGAAGTGATCGCCTGGCTCGCCCGCCAGAAATGGTGTTCAGGCAGCGTCGGGATGTTCGGCATCTCGTGGGGCGGCTTCAATGCCTTGCAGGTGGCGGCGCTTCGCCCGCCTGCGCTCAAGGCCATCGTCTCGCTCTGCTCCACCGACGACCGGTATGAAGACGACGTGCACTACAAGGGTGGCACGGTCATCAATGAGATGCTGGGCTGGGCCGCAACCATGCTGGCCTATTCCTCCCGCCCGCCCGACCCCAAGATTGTCGGCAAGGGCTGGAAGAAGATGTGGATGGACCGGCTCAAGCATGAACCCTTCCTCGCCATCGACTGGCTGAAGCATCCGCACCGCGACGCCTATTGGAAACATGGTTCCGTGTGCGAGGACTGGAACAGGATCCAGACCCCCACGCTGCTGATCGGCGGCTGGAACGATGCCTACTCCAACGCCATCCCGCGCATGATGCGGAACCTCCGTGTCCCCCGCAAGGCCATCATCGGGCCGTGGGCGCACAAGTATCCGCATTTCGCCGTGCCGGGGCCGCGCATCGGCGGGCTTCAGGAAATGCTGCGCTGGTGGGACTTCTACCTCAAGAACATCAACACCGGGGTGACGCAGGATCCCGACTTCCGCGTCTACATGATGGATTCCTACAAGCCCGGCAGCTTCCCGGACGAGATTCCCGGCCGCTGGGTGTCGGAGGCCTTCTGGGGCCATGGCACCGTCGATAACCGGACATGGAATCTCACTGCCGGGGGCATCGCCGCCAAGCCCGGCACGGAAAAGGATCTCAGGATTTCCTCGAAGCAGACCTGCGGCTTCGATGGGGGAGAATACTGCATCATCTGGCTTGGCCCCGAATTCCCCGGCGACCAGCGCGACGACGATGCGCAATCGATCACCTTCGATTCCCCCGAACTTGCCGAGGATCTCGAAATCCTCGGCCAGCCGTCCATCGACCTGCACTTCACCTCCGACAAGCCGGTGGCCCATGTGGCGGTGAGGCTCTGCGATGTCTGGCCCTCCGGCGAAACGACTCGCATCACCTATCACCTGCAGAACCTCTGCATGAAAGACAGCCGCGAGACACCGAAGCCGCTTGAACCGGGCAAGCGCAACCGCATGAAGATCAAGCTCGATGACATTGCGTGGAGGGTGCCGAAGGGGCATCGCCTGCGGGTCTCGATCTCGACCAGCTATTTCCCGATGATGTGGCCCCTGGCAGAGGCGCCCACCCTCACGGTTCATGCCGGGCCGTCAACGCTCTCCCTGCCCATCCGCAAGGCCCAGAAGGACGAGAAGCCGATCAGTTTCGCACCGCCGGAATCGGCCGAGCCGTTGAAGCAGACCGAGATCAGGGAAGGCTTCCACAAGCGCGAGAAGACCGTCGATCCCAGGACGGGCGAGGTGCGGCTGGAAATCATCGATGATTTCGGCGTCCAGAAGGTCACCTCCCACGGCCTTGAAATCGGCGGAGTGGGCCGCGAGACCTATTCGATCATGCCGGATGACCCGCTCTCCGCCCGGATGGAGACCCATTGGACCGAAACCCGCAAGCGCGGGCCGTGGTCCGTGCGGACCGAGACCAAGGGCCGCCTCACAGCCACAAGGACACATTGGGTGCTCTGGGGCGAAATCGTTGCCTATGAAGGAAAGAAGAAGGTTTTCTCCAAGGAATTCAATGAGGAAATCGAGCGCAAGCTACAGTAATCCAGTCCTGTCCATGGACCGTAATTCCGCTACAGGAGAGACGGTACATGACCGCTTTGGCCTTGAGCATGATGACTGGCGGCAATAGCCCGGACCGCGCCGCCCGCGAACACGCCGATCAGCTCGCACGGGTTGCCGCCAGCAAGGACAGGCAGGCCTTTGCGGAGCTTTTCGATCATTTTGCCCCACGGGTGAAAAGCTTCATGATGCGCAAGGGGGCGACTGCCGAACAGGCGGAAGACCTGGTGCAGGAAACCATGATCGCCGTGTGGTCGAAGGCGGCGCTCTATGCCGCCGACCGTGGCTCGGTGGCAACATGGATCTTCACCATCGCCCGCAACCTGCGCATCGACCGCCTGCGCCGCGAGAAGTCGAACCAGTTCACCGACCTCGATGACTATGACGCACCCTCCGACGATCCCGCGCAGGACGAAATCCTGCGCCGGATGCAGGAAGACGGCGCGGTCGCGAGGGCACTGGCCCAGATCCCGCCGGAACAGCGAGAACTCCTGATCCTGAGCTATGTGGAGGACATGCCGCAGAGTGAGATTGCGGCACGACTCCAGATTCCCCTTGGCACGGTGAAGAGCCGCATGAGGCTGGCCTATCGCCGCTTGAAGAAACTGCTGGAGAGCCTGACGTGAAGATTTCCCACCATCTCGATGAAGCGACGCTGATGGCCTATGCCGCAGGGACGCTGGGAGAAGCGCACAGCGTTGTCGTTGCGGCCCATGCCGCCATGTGCCCCGAGTGCCGCGCCGCCATTCGTGCCGCCGAAGCCCTTGGCGGGCTGCTGCTCGATGACCAGGATCAAACGGCGGTCAGCGATACCTGCCGCGCCGCCACCCTCGCCAGCCTTGACGGCGTGATGCGGGCCACCCGGCCCGCCGCCCGCGAGCGGGGCGAAGTGCCGGCACCGCTGTGCAACCTCATCAACAACATGCCGCTCTCCGAGATCAAGTGGAAGACCAAGGCGCCCGGCATTGCCAAGTTCGACATTCCGCTCTCGCCCGGCTCGCGCACCCACCTGCAACTGCTGCGCATCGCGCCTGGCAAGATGCTGCCCGACCACGGTCACGGGGGTGAGGAACTGACGCTGATCCTGCGCGGCTCCTATTCCGATCACACCGGGCAATACCGGGCCGGTGACGTGGCCGACCTCGACGAGGATACGGAACATGCGCCGCGTGTCGATTCCGGCGGCGAGTGCATCTGCCTCGTGGCCACCGAAGCCCCCACGCGCTTCAAGTCATTCTGGGCGAGGCTGGCGCAGCCCTTCGTCGGCATCTGAGCGGTGACGCTGCCCTGGCGCGTCGTGTGGATCACCGGCGCCTCGACGGGAATCGGCGCCGAGGTTGCCCGCCAGCTTGCCGCGCAAGGTATCACGGTCGCGATCTCTGCCCGCAGCGCTGACAAGCTTGCCGTCGCTGCCTCCGGTCATGGCAACCTCAAGCCCTATCCCCTTGACGTGACGGATGCGGAAGCCGTGACCGCCACCTTCTCCGCCATCGAGCGCGATCTCGGCCCCGTCGATCTCGTCCTGGCTGCGGCGGGCACCTACGCGCCTGTCAGCCTTGAGGATTTTTCCCCCCGCCCCTTCCGCATCATGTACGAGACGAACGTGCTTGGGGTGGTGAACGTGCTCTCCGCCGTCCTGCCCGCGCTGCGGCGTCGGCGCAAAGGCCATGTGGCGTGGATTGCCTCGGTTGCGGGGTATCGCGGCTTGCCCAAGGCCGCTGCCTACGGCCCCACCAAGGCTGCCCTCATCAACCTTGCCGAAAGCCTGAAACCGGAACTGGACGGCGACGGCGTGACGGTGAGCATCATCAATCCGGGCTTCGTGAAGACACCGCTGACCGCACAGAACGACTTCGAAATGCCCTTCCTGATGGAGGTGGATGAAGCTGCACGCCGGACCATCGCGGGGCTTGCTGCAGGCAAGTTCGAGGTCGCCTATCCGGGTCGCTTCGTCGCGATCTTGAAGTTTGCCCGGCTTCTGCCCTATCGCATCTACTTCGCGCTCATCCGGAGCGCGGTGCTCAAGCGATAGAGGCGATTGCCCGAACTCCTTGCCCATATTGCCCTCGCAGCCTCGGCCTTTCTCTCGGCCACGCTGCTGCCCGGCACGTCGGAAGCGGCCCTGCTCGCCACCGCCGCCGAATGGCCGAACGCGGTCATCAGTCTCTTTCTTGTGGCAACCCTCGCCAACACGACAGGATCGATCGTGAACTGGTGGCTGGGCACCCACGTTGACCGCTTTGCGGGGGCGCGCTGGTTCCCTGTCTCGCAGGAGCGGCTGGCCAAGGCGCAGGCGCTTTCCAACCGCTATGGCCTCTGGATCCTGCTCTTTGCCTGGATACCGGTGATCGGCGATCCGCTGACACTCGCTGCGGGTGTCATGCGCGTGCGCTTCCTGCCCTTCGCGGCACTGGTGGGGGCGGGAAAGGCCATTCGCTACGGGCTGCTGCTCTGGGGCCTCCAGGCCCTCACCTGATCAGCTTGGCTTGCGCAGCTTGTAGATGCCCACGTCGATGATGCCCTCGGTGAAGCCCGCCTCGCAGTAGCAGAGGTAGAGCTTCCACAGCTTGCGGAAACGCTCGTCGAAACCCATGGTGCTGATCCTGGGCCAGGCCTCCTCGAAGCGGTCGTGCCACATCTTGAGGGTGCGCGCATAGGAGAGGCCGAAGCACTCCATCTTCTCGAAGATCAGTCCGGCCTTGCGTGTCTGCTCGCGGATGATCTCCTTGGTCAGCAACATGCCCCCCGGGAAGATGTAGCGCTGGATGAAATCAACCCCGTTGCGGTAGGCGTCGTAATTCTCTTCCGCGATGGTGATGCCCTGGATGGCGGCGGCCCCGCCGGGTTTCAGGCGATCGAACAGGGCCTTGAAGTAGACGGGCCAATGGGCCTCGCCCACCGCCTCGATCATCTCCACCGAGGCGATGCCGTCAAAGGTGCCCTTGGTGTCGCGATAATCCTCGAAGACGAGTTCAACCTTGTCGTCGAGGCCCTGCCGCTGCATGCGTTCCTGCGCGAATTCGAGCTGTTCCTTCGACAGCGTGATGCCGCGGAGACGGCCACCTTTCCGGCCCACGGCCTCTGCGACCCCGCCCCAGCCGCAGCCGATCTCGAGGATGGTCTTTCCCGGCCCTGCTCCCGCCGCTTCCAGCACCTTCTCGATCTTGCGGTGCTGGGCCGCTTCGAGGCTGTTGCCGGTTCCGTCGAAGATCGCCGACGAGTAGCTCATCGTGTCATCGAGCCACAGCTTGTAGAAGTCGTTGCCCAGGTCATAGTGGGCGGAGATGTTCTCCTTCGAGCCGTCGCGGGTGTTGTCGCGCAGCTTGTGCCAGATCTTGTCGAAGAAGCTGGCGAAGAACACGCCCGTCGATGCCTTGTCGAGAGCGGCACGGTTCTGCAGGTAGAAGCGGAAGAAGGTGGTGGGGTCGCGGCTCTCCACGTCGCCTGCGAGGTAACGCTCGAAAAAGCCCAGTTGCCCGCGCCTCACCGAGGCCCAGATGACCTTGAAGTTCCGCATGTGCAGATCGGCGTCCAGACCCGATCCCTTTTCTCCCAGAACCACCTGCCGCCCCGACGGCAGGGTCAGTTCCAGCGAGCCCTTGTAATCCCGTGGCAGCAAACGGCGTGCCGCCGCCACGATGAGATTGCCGAGTATCCCCTCACTCATGGTCCCCATCCCGCTTGTATTTTTCCCCTTGCTTACGAAGGGGAACGCAGATTGAGGCCCTTCAGCCAAAGTTTCAAGGCCTCCCAGTGAATGCCGCCCACCACGGTGGCGGTCTGGAAGGGGAGGCGGAAAAACTGCCCCAGAAGGGCGGCACTGGTGAGGGGACGGCGCTCACCCCTGAAATAGGCCTTCAGGACGGGGCCTTCGCCGGTGGTCAGGGACACGCCGAGCGTGAGTGCCTCCCCCGGAACCGAGGCGCGCAGACCATAGGCCCCCTCGACACCGTTGAAGGGTGACACACGGAACACCTTTTCCGCCGTGCCGAAGGCGGTACCGGAGGCGATGCCATCGCCTTCCGGCCTGCATATATATGTGTGGCGCCCGCCGAAGGTATTGTGCACCTCGTAGAGCATCAGGCGCACCCGGTCCTGCCCGTCAACGGCATAGTAGGTGGTGAGCGGATTGAAGGCGAAGCCGAGGATGCGGGGATAGGCCAGCATGAAGATGCGCGTCACCTCGCCGTCAAGTCCTTCGCGCGTCACATGTCCCCGGACGAAATCCCGGATCGAGGTGCCTTCGCCGTGGTCCGCGTCGTGGATGGAGAAGAGGTTGAAGCGGTTGTGCGAGAGCAGCAGGGGCGTCCTGCCCGTCGCCAGGTCATCCACATCGACGAAAAGGCTGGCGACCTGATAGGCGAGGTCATGCACGACCGGCCGCAGGCGGCGGTGCGTCACCGTCCCGGCATAGATGGCAGGAGCGATTTTCATTCCGCCGCGATCGCAAGGGGCGGCAGCGGCTGCGCCACCACATTGCGCACATGAATGCGGGCCGACGGATTTTCGAGACGCCAGGGTCGCGGCAAGCCGCCCAGTTGTTCCGCAACCGCGAGGCCCGCCTGTGCGCCATCCTCATGGAAGCCCGCACCGAACCACGCGCCACAATACCAGGTGCGCTTCACGCCCTGGAGCGACCAAAGCTCCTTCTGGGCCGCGAGGGTGTCCGCATTGAACAGCGGATGATGGTAGGTCCAGCTGCCATCCACCAGGTCCGCCGCGGGACGGACCTGCGGATTGAGGGACACGAAATGCTGCGTGCCGGTGGGAAGCTTCTGCAACGCGTTCATCCAGTAGGTGACGGAGAGACGCTGGTCATGGCCCGCATCGTCTCCCCGGTAGTTCCACGCCGACCAGAAGCGGCGGGTGCGCGGCATGAGCGTGGCATCCCGGTGCAGCAGCACGCGGTTCACCGAGGTCCGGAACGGCGACAGCAGGGCGCGTTCTTCCGGCGTGGGATCGGCCAGCAGGCGCAACGCCTGGTCGCCGTGGCTGGCGATCACCACCGCATCGAAGGTCTCCGTCATGCCGCCGGGCAGGTACACATCGGCGCCCGCAGCATGGCGGCGGATGCGCTGCACGGGCGTGGAGAGCCTGACGGTGAAGCGGGCATCGGCGGCCAGCCGCTTCACGTATTCACCGGACCCGCCGGTCACCGTGCACCAGTCGGGGCGGTTGCCCAGTTCAAAGAGCTTGTGGTTGGCAAAGAAGCGGACGAAGGCGCGGAGGGGATATGCTGCCACTTCGTCAGGGGTGGATGACCAGATCGCACCCGCCATGGGCAGGATGTGGCGATACATGAAGGTCCGGCCATAACCCTCCCGGTGCAGGAATTCGCCGAGCGTCATCCCCTCCGGCATGTGGGGGGCCTTGCTTTCCGCCGTCCGGTAGAAGCGCACGAGATCCGCGATCATCCGCCAGTGCGAGGGCGAGGCCAACTGCCGGGCGGTTCCGAGCAGGGTGCCGAAATGGTCGCCTGAATATTCATACCGGCCCTGATCGGCACTGACTGAAAAGGACATGGCGGTGCGGGTCATGGCCACTCCGAGATAGTCCATCAGGGCCATGAAATTGGGATAGGTCCAGCTGTTGCAGACGATGAAACCGGTATCGACCGGGATCAGCCCTGACTCACTCTTAACCATGACAGTATGGGCATGCCCGCCCAAACGCGCGTCCGCTTCGAGGACGGTAACGTCGTGGCGCTGAGAGAGAAGCCATGCGGCTGAAAGTCCGGCGATGCCGCTGCCAACAACGGCAATGCGAATTTTTTTCACGTGTCCCGACGCCCTGATGTGCAAACGACCTATTTACGCCGCAAACCGTCAAGTCGGATCACCCGCAGCATATTGCTTCACATGATAGAGAATTGACGCCAGCACAAGGTCATGCAAGGTTTGTGCACAAGTCCGGCTAACGGATGGGCCTCGTTTGGAGCCATAAGAAAAATATGTGGGGAGCGTTTTCGCGAAGGAGAGCGGCACAGGGTTGCCGGCTTGCTTGCGCCCATCACTTCCCCCGCACGAACCACCCAAGGATTTTATGGAGTGAAACATGACTGAATTTGAATACAAACTCGAACTTGCCAAGCAGGCAGTCACGAAGGGAAAGCTTTCCCGCCGTGACTTCACCAAGTTTGCGCTGGCCGGCGGCCTGACGCTGACGGTTGCCGATGGCCTGTTCATGAAGGCGGCCCGCGCCCAAGCCAAGCAGGGCGGCCACTTCCGCGCCGGCCTCGGCCACGGCAACACCACCGACACCTTTGATCCTGCAACCTATGCCCACGGCCTGAACTTCGGCTGGGGCCGCAGCCTTGTCGGTGCCACGCTGACCCGCACCGACCAGAAGAACAACGTGGTGCCTTACCTCGCCGAGAGCTTCGAACCGTCGGACGGGGCAAAGAAGTGGGTGTTCAAGCTGCGCAAGGGCGTGACCTTCCACAACGGCAAGACCCTCACCTCCGACGACGTGGTAGGCACCATCAACTACCACATGGGGCCTGACTCCAAGTCCGCCGGCAAGGCCTACCTCGGTGGCGTGGCTTCAGTGAAGGCCGATGGCCCGGACACCGTGGTGTTCGAGCTCAAGGGCGCTGACGCCGACTTCCCCTATGCCTTTGCCCAGTACCAGTTCCCGATCCTTGCCATCACCGATGGCAAGCCGGACGTGACGGGCAACGGCGCCGGTCCCTACATCCTCGACGGTTTCGAGCCGGGCGTGAAGGTGCACTTCAAGCGCAACCCCAACGCTTTCGCGCCGGGCAACTTCGATGAAGTCACCCAGCTCGTCATCCTCGATGCCGCCGCCCGTACCAACGCCTATCTCTCCGGCGAAGTGGACTACATCGACAAGGTGGACCTCAAGACCATCGACATGCTGAAGTCTGCTCCCGACACGGCCATCTACGACGTGTCCGGCATGCAGCACTACACCGCGCCGATGCTCACCGACACGGCCCCCTTCGACAAGCCGGAAGTGCGCCAGGCCCTCAAGTGGGCGATCAACCGCCAGGAACTCGTGGACAAGGTGCTGTTCGGCTACGGCAAGCCCGGCAACGACTCGCCGCTCGCCCCGTCGATGAAGTTCGCCACCAGCCCGGAACCGGTTCACACCTATGATCCGGAAAAGGCCAAGTCGATCCTGGCCAAGGCCGGTCTCTCCGGCCTCAAGGTTGACATCTCCGCTGCCGACGCCGCCTTTGCCGGCTCGGTTGACGCCGCCCTGCTGATGGCCGAACACGCCAAGGCAGCCGGCATCGAGATCAACGTGGTCCGCGAGCCGAACGACGGTTACTGGGATAACGTCTGGATCAAGAAGCCCTGGTGCCACTGCTATTGGGGTGGCCGTCCGACCGCCGACACCATGCTGACGGTTTCCCTGTCCGAAGGTGCCGCGTGGAACGACACGCGCTGGAAGAACGCTCGCTTCAACGAGCTCCTGCCGCAGGCCCGCGGCGAGACCGACGACGCCAAGCGCGCTGCCCTCTATGCAGAAATGCAGCAGCTCGTTCACGACGACGGCGGCCAGATGGTTCTCATGTTCGCCAACTACGTCGGCGCCATGACCACCAAGCTGGGCCACGGCGACTTCAACTCGGACAACGACTTCGACGGTGGCTACATGTACGACCGTTGGTGGTTCGTGTAATTACCACTGCAGGTTCAACTGCTACCCACCCCGCCGGAAACGGCGGGGTGTTTTGTTATGTGAATGTCGCAAATGTTGAAGCGGATGAGAAAAAGCTCTGGCAATGGGCAAACAGTCTGCTAGCATTTTCTTGATCGGGACACAGAAGCCCGGACAGGGAAAAGAATTGGGGAGTGCGCCTATGCATCCGGTCATCCGAACCGTGCTGCAACGTTTGGGGTTGGGCCTGCTGACATTGTTCGCCGTGTCAGTGATCATTTTCTCGACACTTGAAATGCTGCCCGGCGGCTTCGCCGAGGCCATCCTGGGTCAGGGCGCCACGCCGGAAACCGTTGCCGCCTTCAACAAGTCACTCGGTCTCGACCGCCCGCCGCTGACCCGCTACGTGGAATGGATCACGGGAGCGGTGCAGGGCGATTTCGGCAAGTCCTTTGCCGGGGCCGGCGGCTGGCGCTCAGAGAATGTGCGCACCGTCAGCGGCATCATCGGACCGCGCCTCTACAACACCTTCTTCCTCGCAGGGCTGACGGCGATCATTGCGGTGCCCATCGCCCTGGGGCTTGGCCTTCTCACGGCGCTCTACCGCAACACATGGTTTGACCGGGTGGCCAATGCCACCACGCTGACCACCATTGCGTCGCCGGAATTCTTCGTGGCCTACATCCTCGTCTTCTTCCTTGCGGTGAAGCTGCGCTGGTTCCCGCCGCTGTCTACCGTTTCGGCGACCACGCCTTTCGCCGAGCACTTCTACAAGGCACTTCTGCCGGCCCTCACGCTGACACTCGTCATTGTCGCACACATGATGCGCATGACACGGGCCTCGATCATCTCGCTGCTGGCAAGCCCCTACATCGAGATGGCGCGCCTCAAGGGCCTGTCGCGGTCACAGGTCATCCTGCGCCATGCCCTGCCCAACGCCTGGGCGCCCATCGCAACGGTCATCGCCTTCAACCTCGCCTATCTTGTGGTCGGCGTGGTGGTTGTGGAAGTGGTCTTCACCTATCCCGGCATCGGCCAGTTGATGGTTGATTCCGTCGGTTCGCGCGACATGCCGGTGGCGCAGGCCTGCGCCCTGATCTTCGCGGCGACCTACATCTTGCTCAATCTCCTGGCCGATATCATCGCCATCATCACCAACCCCAGATTGCTGCATCCAAAATGACAACGGACAACGTCGATATCCGCTCGATCCGCAGCCGCCGCACATTGGCCCAGAATGCCTGGCGCACGCTGAAATCAGCGCCGCTGAGCGCCATCTTCGGCATGGCGGTCATCCTCATCTATGTACTCTGCGCCATCTTTGCGCCCCTGATCGCCCCTTACGGCGAGGCCGAGATCGTCGGCAAGGCCTATGGCCATGCCTCGTGGCAGAACCTGTTCGGGCTTGACCAGATCGGCCGCGATGTCTTCTCCCGCGTCATCTACGGCGCCCGCAACACCATGGGCATCGCCTTCCTGACCGTATGCATTTCTTTCACCCTGGGCGGCATCTTCGGGATCTATGCCGCCGTCACGCGCGGCATTCTCGATCAGGTTCTCTCGCGTGTCGTCGACATCTTCATGTCGATCCCGGTCCTGATCTTCGCCCTCATGCTGCTCGCCATGGCGGGCAAGTCGGTGTGGAACCTGATCTTCATCCTCGCCGTGCTCGACTCCACCCGTGTCTTCCGCCTTGCCCGCAACACCGCGCTGTCGGTTGCCGTGCAGGACTTCGTGGAAGCGGCACGCCTGCGTGGCGAAGGGCTGCGCTGGGTCGTGCTCCGTGAAATCGTGCCGAACATCCTGCCGCCGCTCATTGCGGAATTCGGCCTGCGCTTCTCGTTCGTGTTCCTCACCATCGCCGCCCTCTCCTTCCTCGGTGTCGGCATCCAGCCGCCCACCGCCGACTGGGGCTCCATGGTGGCCGAAAGCAAGACGCTGATCACCTTCGGGCGTCCGCAACCGCTCATTCCTGCCGCTGCCATCGCCCTGCTCACCGTCGCGGTGAACTTCGTGGTGGACTGGTTCCTGCACAAGACATCGGGGCTGCGTGATGAATAGTGCCGTCAAGCCATCAGACAAGAGCCGCATCAAGGGTGCCACCCTTGTCGAGATCAAGGGCCTCAAGATCGAAGGCTATTCCGATGACAAGTGGCACCCCATCATCAAGGGCCTCGACCTGACGCTGAAACGCGGCGAGGTGGTGGGCCTGATCGGGGAGTCCGGTGCCGGCAAGTCCACCCTCGGCCTTGCCGCCATGGGCTATACCAAGCCGGGCTGCCGCATCTCGGCCGGGTCGGTGAATTTCGACGGCATCGACCTTGTCAACGCCCCGCAGGACAAGCTTCGCGAGCTTTGGGGCTCGCGCATCTCGTATGTGGCGCAAAGTGCCTCGGCCTCGTTCAACCCGGCCCACAAGCTGATGGAGCAGGTCACCGAAAGCGCCCTCAATCATGGCGTGATGAACAGGGACGCCGCCGAGGCCGACGCGAAAGACCTGTTCAAGCGCCTCCAGCTTCCCAATCCCGACACGATCGGGGACCGTTATCCGCACCAGGTTTCGGGCGGGCAGTTGCAGCGTGCCATGACCGCCATGGCAATGTCCTGCCGCCCTGACCTCATCATCTTCGACGAACCGACGACCGCGCTCGACGTGACGACCCAGGTGGAAGTTCTCGCCGCCATGCGCCGCATCGTCGAGGAGTTCAACACCGCCGCCATCTACATCACGCACGACCTTGCCGTGGTTGCACAGATGGCGCACCGCATCATGGTGCTGCGCTACGGCAACCTCGTGGAAGAGGCCGAAACCCGCGCCATGCTGAAGGCCCCGACGCAGGATTACACCAAGACACTCTGGGCCGTGCGCAAGCTCGAAAAGAAGGAAGAGAAGAGCGACGACATCGCCCTTTCCGTCCAGGGCGTCGATGCCAGCTATTCAGGTGTCGTCAAGGTTCTCGACAATGTGACGGTGCGCATCCCGCGCGGCAAGACCGTTTCCGTGGTCGGTGAATCCGGTTCCGGCAAGTCCACGCTGGCCCGCGCCATCACCGGGCTGCTGCCGCCCTCGAAGGGCCGGATCAGCTTCAACGGCAAGGATCTTCCCGCCCGCCTCCAGGACCGCGACCGCGATACCTTGCGCCGCATCCAGATGATCTACCAGTCAGCCGACACTGCCCTCAACCCGCGCCAGACAGTGCGCGACATCATCGGGCGCCCGCTTGAATTCTATCTCGGCCTCAAGGGTGCCGAAAAGGACCGGCGCATCGTCAAGCTGCTTGAATCGATCGAGCTGAACGAGGACTTCATCGACCGCTATCCCGGCGAGATGTCGGGCGGCCAGAAGCAGCGCATTTCCATTGCGCGTGCCCTTGCGGCGGAGCCGGAAGTCATCATCTGCGATGAAGTGACATCGGCCCTCGACCAGATCGTGCAGGAGGAAATCCTGCGCCTGCTCATGCGCCTCCAGAAGGAAACCAAGGTCACCTATCTCTTCATCACCCACGACATCGCAACGGTGCGTGCGATCTCCGACGAGATCGTGGTGATGTACAAGGGCAAGGTGGTGCAGCAGGGCCTGAAGTCGGAAGTCCTGAACCCGCCCTACCCGGCCTATACGGAGCTTCTGCTGTCGTCGGTGCCGCAGATGGATCCTGACTGGCTCACCAACCTGCTCAGGCAAAGGGGCGGCAAGGCGGCCTAGGCCCGCGCGCCTTTCACCTCACCCGCCGGTGTTGCGGTCCACGGTTCCAGCCCATCGAGAAACTGCCGGGCCTGGTCCCGGATGGCCTGTCGTTCTTCCGCGCCGAAACGGTCGAGGCCGCGGCAGATGTTGGCCATGCGCGGATTGCGGGAAAAACGCTGTGCGTGGCGGTCGATGAAGTCCCAATAGAGCGCATTGAAGGGGCAAGCGTTCTCGCCCACGCGCTTCTTCACGTCGTACCGGCAACCGCCGCAATAATCCGACATGCGGTTGATGTAGTTGCCGGACGCCGCGTAGGGCTTTGAGGCCAGCATCCCGCCATCGGCATGCAAGGCCATGCCCAGCGTGTTGGGCAATTCGACCCACTCGTAGGCGTCGGCGTAAACGGCCAGATACCATTCGTGCACCTGCTTCGGGTCGATTCCGGCGAGAAGCGCGAAATTGCCGGTCACCATCAGCCGCTGGATGTGATGGGCATAGGCCTCCTGTCTTGTCTGGGCGACCGTGCGGGCAAGGCAGTTCATGTCCGTGCGGCCCGTCCAGTAAAAGGCCGGAAGGGGCCGCCCTGCGCCGAGTTCGTTGCGTTCCGCATAGCCGGGCGCGGTGAGCCAATAGACGCCGCGCACATATTCCCGCCAGCCGATGATCTGGCGGATGAAGCCTTCCACGGCCTCGATGGGGGCGCGACCCTGGCGATATTCAGTTTCGGCCCGGCGGCAGACCGAGAGCGGATCGAGCAGCCCCGCATTGAGCGCAATCGAGAGCAGCGAGTGGTTGAGGAACTTCTCGTTCGCCAGCATCGCATCCTGTGTTTCGCCGAAGCGCGGAAGGGCTTGCGAAAGGAAGTGCTGCAGCAGCTCTTCCGCCTGGTCTGCCGTCACCGGAAACCAGAAGGACGTGGCGTCGCCGAAATTGTCCGGTGCCACCTTCTCCACCAGCGCAATGCATTCCTGCGTGATGGCATCCGGTTCGAAGCGTGGCGGAACCGGAAAGGCAACACCCTTGCGTGGCGGGGCACGGTTTTCCGCATCGAAGTTCCAGCGCCCGCCCACGGGCTTGTCGCCGTCCATCAGCAGCTTCGTCTGGCGGCGCATGTCGCGATAGAAGAACTCCATGCGCAACTCGCGCCTGTTCGCTGCCCAGGAGCGGAAGGCGGCATGGGAACAGATGAAGCGCGTATCTTCCAGCATGTGGAGGTGGGCCAGTTCCTGCCGCAGGCGCCATTCGCCGGGCTCGGTCATGACCACGCGCGAGATGCCATGACGGGCCCTGGCGCGCTCCACCTCGCCTGCCAGGCTCTGGCTGTTGCCGGTGTCGGTCAGCCGCACATGGTCCACCTGCCAGCCCTCGGCCCGCAACCTTTCAGCGAAATGGCGCATGGCCGAAAAGCAGAAGACGATCTTCTTCTTGTGGTGGCGCACGTAACTGGCTTCTGCCATCACCTCGGCCATCAGCACGACATCGCGCGACCTGTCTCCCGCCCGCAGGCTCGGCAAGGTGCTGCTGAGCTGGTCACCGAGGACAAGGATGAGCGATTGATCCGGCTTTGCCATGCTGCGTATACGGTGTTGAGACACATGAGGATTTTGTGAGCGCCCCCGTCATCATGTGGTTCCGTCAGGACCTGCGACTGTCGGACCATCCCGCACTTTCAGCCGCTGCCGCTGCCGGTCCCGTCATTCCCCTGTTCGTGCTGGATGACGACACGCCCGGCGAGTGGCGCTGGGGCGGCGCATCGCGCTGGTGGCTGCATCACTCGCTGGCCAGCCTGTCGAAAGACGTGCCGCTTGTGCTGCGCCGGGGTCGCGCTGATGCGGTGCTGGCCGAGGTGATGAAGGCAACGGGCGCAAGGGCGCTTTTCTTCACGCGCGATTATGCGCCGTGGTCGGCAGCCCTGGAGCAGCGGGTGAAGGCCGCGTGCGAACAGGCAGGTGCCCAGTGCCATCGCTATGGCGGCTTCCTGCTGCATGAGCCGGAAGCGATCCGCAATGGCTCCGGCGACTATTTCAAGGTCTACACCCCGTTTTCGCGCGCCTGCTTCGCCAGAGGCGAGCCCCGTCCCGTAAAGGGCAGGGCGCAGGTGGATTGGGCGTCGCATGAACTGGACATGCCGCCGCTCGCCGGCCTTTCACTGACACCGGCCAATCCCGACTGGGCCGCGGGTTTCGGCCCGGCATGGCAACCGGGTGAAGCCGGCGCCAGGGCAAGGCTTCTCCGTTTCCTGGAGCAGGGCCTTCACGGCTACGCCGAGGGCCGCGACAGGCCCGACCAGGACAACACCTCCAGGCTTTCGCCGTACCTGCACTGGGGCGAGATCTCGCCACATCAGGTGTGGCAGGCGACCCGGCAGGCAATGGAACAGGCTTCCGGCCGATTGGACCATGACGGCGAAAAATTCCTGAAGGAAGTGCTGTGGCGCGAGTTCGCCTACAGTCTTGTCCATCACAATCCGGACTTTCCGGAAAAACCGTTCCGGACGGAGTTCACGGATTTTCCCTGGGCCGAGGAACGGGACGCGCTGCTGCGCTGGCAGCGCGGCGAAACCGGCTATCCCATCGTGGATGCGGGGATGCGCGAGTTGTGGGCGACGGGCTTCATGCACAACCGCGTGCGCATGATCACCGCCTCTTTCCTCATCAAGCACCTGCTGCAGCCGTGGCAGCAGGGCGAACGCTGGTTCTGGGATACGCTGGTCGATGCCGACATCGGCAACAATGCCGCAAGCTGGCAATGGGTGGCAGGATGCGGGGCGGATGCAGCGCCCTACTTCCGCATCTTCAATCCGTTCCTGCAAGGCGAGAAGTTCGATCCGGCGGGGGATTATGTGCGCAAGTGGCTGCCGGAACTGAAAGACGTGCCCGCTGCCACCATTCACAGGCCCTGGGACATGACGTTTCCGCCCAGGGCCTATCCACCGCCCATGGTGGAGCATGGAAAGGCGAGG
Organism: Hyphomicrobiales bacterium; assembly: GCA_016792865.1. Lineage (GTDB taxonomy): Bacteria > Pseudomonadota > Alphaproteobacteria > Rhizobiales > Aestuariivirgaceae > Aestuariivirga. The sequence continues at coordinate 32,762 of JAEUMJ010000110.1, forward strand.
GCGAGGGCCCTTGCGGCCTTCGGCGCAATCAAGAAAGATGAGGCATCATGAAACTGATCGGCATCAGCGGGGCATTGCGCAGGGCCTCCACCAACACCGGCCTGTTGCGGGCGCTGCAAGCCCTGCTTCCTCCCGGCATCGCCATGGACATCGCGACGCTGCACGGCATTCCGCCTTTCGATGAAGACCTGATCGCCGCGTCGGGCAAGCCTGATGTGGTGACGGCGCTGGCCGAGAAGATCCGCCAGGCCGACGGCATCATCATTGCCACGCCCGAATACCAGTTCTCGGTACCCGGCGTCCTCAAGAACGCCAATGACTGGCTTTCCACCTGCAATGCCCCGTTCAAGTGGAAGCGCACCGGAGTCGTGGGGGCGAGTGCGGGTGCCATGGCGGGCACGGCGCGGGCGCAGTATCACCTGCGGCAGAACCTTCAGGCCCTGCAAGCCATCGTCATGCCGCGCCCGGAGATCATGATCGTCCACAATGAACTGAAGTTCGACGCCGACGGAAACCTCACCGATGCGGAAACCCGCGAGCGCCTGCACAAGTGGCTGGAGGCGTTCCTGGAGTGGGTCGAGAAGAAACCCTAGCCCTGATTTTCCTGCAACTGCTTCCAGGTGTCGGGCTGGGCCAGCATCTGCTGGAGGTATTTCAGGTTTGCGTCCACCTCTTCGGGCGGAAGGTCTTCCGATGCGATCTTGCGGGCCTCATCGAAGCGCCCCTGCAGGCCCACGACAAGCGCCAGGTTCTGGCGCACGCGGGTGGCGTCCTTCCCCGTGGCGGTCATCAGTTCACGGAGCATTCTTTCGGCTTCCGAAAGGTTGCCCTGAAGCGCGTGCGACATGGCGAGATTGTTGCGCACACCGATGGCGCCGGGATTGATTGCGAGGGCCTGCTGATAGCGGTCACGGGCCTCGCCGTAGCGGGCCTGCTGGTCGTAGGCCGTGCCAAGGGCAGAGAGGCTTTGCCAGTCGCCGGGATTGAGGGCGGTGGCCCGTTCCAGCGTCGCCGAGGCATTCTGCGCATCGCCCGCCGCAAGCATGGCCTTGCCCGCACGCGACATGACGGCGGCATTGCCCTGATTGCTGCTGGCCACCTGCTGCAGGATCTGCACCGCGCTTTGCTGCTGGCCCAGTTTCTGGAGATTGCCCGCATAGGCAAAGCCAATGTCGGCATTGCCGGGATTCTTCTTCCACGCGGTCGCCAGTTCTTCCGTCTTCTTGAAGGAACCGCTGTCGCTGGCGCTGCCCAGGCTGCCGGTGGTGAGGGAATCGCTGCCTGAAATGCCCGCCTTGTTCTGGCACCCTGCCAGCAACAGCGAGGCAGCCAGGGCGAGCGCCATTACAGCACTCTTCCCGGCAAGAATGCGGGGCTGCGCAGACACAGCGAAAAACATGGAAAACTCCCGACCGTCACAGACAGGAGGACCATGCCCCAGCACTGGTCAACAAAGGTTTAACCATGTGAATTAAGGATTTGTCAGGAATTGGCGATCTCGGACGATTGCAGTCCCACCGCTTCCGAAAGCGAGACGAGGTGGTGTTCCCGCAGCTTCCGGGCAATGCCGTCGAGGATGTCCTGCACAAGGTCCGGCCCCTTGAACACCAGCGCGGAATAGACCTGCAACAGGCTCGCCCCGGCCATGATCTTCGTCCACGCCGTCTCTGCATCGGATATGCCGCCCACCCCGACGAGCGGCAGCTTGCCGCCCGAAAGCTGATGGAACTTCGCCAGTTGCCGCGTGGACAGCCCGAACAGCGGCCGCCCCGACAGGCCGCCCTTCTCATCCCTGGCGCGGGAGCGCAACGGCGGGCGCGAAATCGTGGTGTTGGATATGATCACCGCATCCACTTCGCCCTTCGCCGTCACCGCGGCAATGTCGGCCAGTTCGGCATCGGTCAGGTCGGGCGCGATCTTGAGCATCACCGGCAAGCGGCGCGGAAGCTTCAGGCGTGCCTCGTTGACGCGGTCCAGAAGGCGCACAAGTTCATCGCGGGATTGCAGGTTGCGAAGGCCCGGTGTGTTCGGCGAGGAAATGTTGACCGTCAGGTAGGAGGCACGGGGGCCGAACCAGCGCACACCTTCGGCATAATCGGCCATGCGGTCTTCCGCATCCTTGTTGGCGCCGATGTTGACGCCGACAATGCCGCCGCGACTGCGGCGCTGGTCGAGCCGCCGTGCCACCACGGCTGCACCCTCGTTGTTGAAGCCCATGCGGTTGATGACCGCTTCGTCTTCCTTCAGCCGGAACAGGCGCGGCCTCGGATTTCCCTCCTGCGGCAGCGGCGTCACGGTTCCCACTTCCACGAAACCGAAGCCCTGCGCCAGCATCGCGTCGGGCACTTCGGCATTCTTGTCGAATCCCGGCGCGAGGCCGAGCGGATTGGGAAAGTCCAGCCCCATCAACCGCTGCGGCAGGAGCGGATCGCGGCTGCGCGTGACCGGCATCTGCGGCAGGGCACACAGCGCCTTGATGGTCAGGCGATGGGCCCTTTCGGCATCAAGCGCATGGAGAAGGGACTTCGTCAGGTTGAAGCCGCGTGCTGCCAGGCTCATGCGGCCCATCCTTCCGGAAAGCTGTGGCTGGACCCATTCCACGGCAGCGGCTTCACCCAGAGTGCCGCAGCGGTGTCCAGCGGGCCATACAGATGCGGGAAGAGATCGCCGCCACGGGAGGGTTCCCAGCGCAGGTCGCCCAGCCCTTGGGACTCGAAAGCGGCAAGCACGAGGCCGTCCTGCCCATGGAAGTGACGGCGCGCCGTCTCTCCGGCTTGTGCCGCAGTCGAGAAATGGATGAAGCCGTCTGCGAGATCAACGGGAGATCCCTCGAACCGGCCCTGCGCTTCTGCCGTGCGCCAGAGAACCTCCGGCACGATCTTGTAAATGCGAGTCATTTCAGGGTTCCATAGAGCATCGGCGCGGGAATGGGAATGAGGCGGAACGGACGCTGCACGGTCCTTGCAATGCCATGCCTATTCCTGTATTCTTTTCCTATTCCCGGATCATCCACCCCTCTTCCCCATGCAAGGCAGGTCTTCGATGTTCTCCCACAAGCAGGTCTGGAATGCCATTGACGTGATTGCCGAACGCTATGGCTTTTCCGCTTCGGGCCTGGCGAAGAAAGCCGGGCTGGACCCGACCTCTTTCAACCCGTCGAAGCGCAACGGCCCGGATGGCCGCCCGCGCTGGCCCACCATGGAGAGCATTGCCCGCGTGTTGCAGGCTTCGGGCGCGCCGGTGGAGGAATTCATGGAACTCCTGATGGGGCGCAAGGGTGCACCGGCCAAGCTGCGCGTGTTGCCGATCCTGGGGTTTGCCAAGGCGGGCAAGGGCGGCTTCTTCGATGATTCGGGCTTCCCCGCCGGCAACGGCTGGGACGAGGTCGAGGTGCCGGGCGTGACCGACAATGCCGCCTATGCCCTCGAAATCACCGGTGACTCCATGCTGCCGGTTTATCGCGAGGGCGACACCATCATCGTCTCGCCCGCCGCAACCGTGCGCAAGGGTGACCGGGTCGTGGTGCGCACCACAGACGGGCAGGTCATGGCCAAGATCATGCACCGCCAGACGGCCAAGAGCATCGAACTCGCCTCCTTCAATCCCGACCACGCCAACAAGGTGCTGGAGATGAAGAATGTGGACTGGATTGCCCGCATCATCTGGGCGAGCCAGTGACACGGGCCGCATCCTCAACGCTTATTCATCAATAAGGAGATAGAAGGCCACACTCTGGCACGCCTGATTCATACGAAGTCCTGTTTCGCATGCCGGAAATTGCCGTCCTTCTCTGCACCTGCGACCGTCCGCAACGGCTGGCACTGCTCCTTGCCGCCCTCCTGCCCCAAGCCGAGGAGCTGGACGCATGTGTGGTGATCGTCGACAACGGCTTGCGCTCCTCCGAACAGGTGGTGCGGGATGTCATGCCGCCGGGTCGCTTCACCTACCGGCGACTCAACGAGCGAGGTCTGGTCGTGGCGCGGAATTGCGCCTTGCAACTGGCCATGGACCAGAAGCCTGTCCTGCTTGCATTCATTGATGACGACGAAGTGCCGGACCGGCACTGGCTGCACAACCTGCGGCGCAGGATGGACGAGGCCCAGGCCGACATGGTCAACGGTCCGGTCATGCCGGACTTCATGGAAGCGCCGCCTCCATGGGCAGGGGCCGGCAGCTTCTACGAAAAATCAGGCCATACGCCCTGCACCTCCAACCTGATGCTGCGGGCGTCGTGCCTGCCTGACGATCCGGCGCAATGGTTCCTGCCCGCGTTCAACTTCTCCGGCGGAGAGGACAATGAATTCCTGAACCGCCTGCTGCAAAGAGGCGCTGCCCGCGCCGTCGCCGGGGATGCCATTGTCCATGAAGCCATTCCGGCTGACCGGTTGCGGCGGCGCTACGTCTGGCAGCGGGGACTTCGGGATGGGGTCGTCATTTCCGAAATTGCCGCCTTGTCCCACCAGTCGCGACTCCGGTTCTTCCGGCATGTTGCCTGGCGCGCGGTGCAGAAGTTGGGCTACGCCTGCAATCACCTGTTCTGGTCCCCTGCCGAACCGTGGCGGCTCATCAGTGCGGGTGCCGATCTTGCCGCAGCGTGCGGCATCGTGCTTCGCGCATCGGGCATGCGCTTCCATTTCCACGGTCCGCGGCCCGCGCCGCGGCAACATGCGGATCAGGCCAGCAGGTAAAGGAGCCAGATCATCAGGAGGGGCAGTCCGACGATCAGGCCGACAACCGCCGCAACCGAAAAGACAGCAAGCTTGAGCACAAGTTCCAGATTGTCGCGCAGTTCCGTTGCCAGCAGTTCGCCCAGTGACTGGACCACCGGCTTGCGCGGTTCGACATAGACCTCCCTCAGCACAATGGGTTCCCTCACGCGCTTGTAGTGCTCGGCGTGTTTCTCGTGCTGGCGGGCATCCGCGCTGCCTTCATAAATGCTGTAGGCGATTCCCAGGTCATCGATGTTCACGGCCGTGTGCGGGCACAAGTCCAGCAGCGGATAGATCGCCTTGGTGTAGGCGATGGGGCCGGACAGGCGCAGCACGCCGTAGGCGTCGGTGCCGAAACCCTGCGGGGTGTAGTTCCGCAGGTTTTCAAACACCCGCTCGCGGACTGCCTTGAGGAAAGGATGGCCCTTCCGCGCCATGACGTGCCATTGCTGGAACTCACCTCCCAGCACGAATGCCAGTTCGGCATGAAGGCCGAAACCCCGGTATCTTTCGTGGATGCGGTTAGGCCATTGCGAAATCAGGAACTCCGCATCGGCAGGAATGACATCATCCAGCGGTCGCCTTGCCGTGCTCTTGATGTCGAGATAGACCCCGCCCTCGTTGAAGATGACGAGATAGCGGAACAGGTCGGCGAGAACGACGCCGTATTTCGGATTGATGAGGCGCACCAGGTCCCATTCCTCATCCGAGACATGGGCCCTGATGTAGGCGTTCACATCGGCATCGTTGAAGAAGGCGTAGTCCCATCCGGGATTGCCCGCCTTGAGCTGCGCGATGTTGTCCTTGTATTCCGGGCGGAGGCTGTCGAAATCCCGCGCCGTCTGGAAAATCTTCTTCGAAATACGCATTGCATCCACCGCTCATCACTTCTGGCGTGGCGTTCTAGACGTCGCCCGCGCGGTGCCGCAAGACAAACAAGCGTACAGGGTGATGTGCCTGAAGGCCGATTTGCTTACTTGCGCATAAGCAAATTCTGATTTGCAACGTCCTGCAGTGTGCGGTGCAGGTTGCCCGTGGTGTGAGGCGTCGTGGTGGTTCCAAAACTCCCCGGAGAAGTGCGGCCCTGGGGCCGTTTCGATATTCTCGATGAACAGCCGGGCTACAAGGTGAAGCGCCTGCATGTCCATGCGGGCGGCAGGCTTTCCTTGCAGAGCCATGCCCACCGGAGCGAGCATTGGACGGTGGTGAACGGCATTGCGACCGTCACCATCGGCACCGAAACGCGAACGCTTGCGGTGCAGGAGTCCGTGGATGTTCCGCGCGGCGAGAAGCACCGCATCGAGAATCTCGGCCCGTCCGACCTGGTGATCATCGAAGTGCAGTTCGGTTCGCTCCTCTCCGAGGAGGACATCACCCGCTACGAGGATGTCTACGGGCGCATGGGGGAAACCGGCACTAACGCAGGGGGCGCTTCCCTTGCGCCACGCGCGGCAGGCGCATCCTGACGGCACTTCAAATTCACGCGCCCTGAAAGAAACCGCCGATGCGGCGGATGGCGTTCATCAACCCCTTGCGGCGCGGGCGACGCCAGTCCCGCCAGCCCGAAGCGTGCTTCTCCCTCAGGGCAGGGTTGTAGTGGGGATCGTGATCAAAGGCAGACGGCCATCTCGCCTTCATCACATTCCGCGCCGCTTTAGCCAGTTCCCGCGCTTCGGTGGTCTTCATCTTCGAGCGGGTCCGCGATTCGTCATGCACCATGTGCAGCGCCGGAATGGTGACGACATGCAGGCCCGCCGCCCGAAGACGCAGGCAGAAATCAACGTCATTGTGTTCCACGGGCAGCCTGGCCTCGTCGTAGCCGCCGACAGAATGGAACACCTGCTTCCGGGTGAGCTGGAACGCGCCCGTGACCGCCATGAAGTTCCGCACTGCCGTGAGCGCCCCGATATGGCCCTGCTCGCCATCTTGCGCATGGCGGAGGATGTGGTGGGCATCACACTGGCCGTTGTGCCAGCTCAGCACCATTCCCGCATGTTGCACCGTGCCGTCGGGATAGCGCAGCACGCTTCCCACCACGCCGACTTCGGGGCGGCAGGCATAGCGCATGGCCAGTTGCAGTTCCGACACGTCGCCGATCACCACATCGTTGTTGAGCAGCAGGATGAGGTCGTGAGTGGCTGCCGCCACGCCGAGGTTGATCATCGCGGCGTAGTTGAAGGGCTGGTTGAACGGGATGATCCTCGCGCCGAAGTCCTGCCTCAGCCTTTCATAGTAGGGCCAGAGAGCCGGATCGGTGCTGGCGTTGTCGACGATGATGAGGTCCACCGGAAAGTCCACGCGGCGGAGGAAGGCAAGGCACCCCGGAAGAAGGTCCATGCCGTTGCGGTTGGGAATGATGAGACTGAGCGCGGGCAACTGGCCGGTGGGCATGGCGGGCGCGCGGGGCACGACGGCCTCGGCGTCGATCACCGCCAGCAGTTCCGGAACATGCAACACCCGTTGCGGCGATTCCGCGAGGCTCAGCAACGCCTCGTGCAGTCCGGTCGGACGTGTCCCGGCCAGGGCCGCAACAGCGGCGCGGGACAGGCAACAGGCCCGATGGACATAATCGCACCATGCGAGCAGGTGCGGATCCCACCCCGGCAGGCGCCGGGTGAGGCCGCCGCGCAAGTGGTGATCGAAAATGACAAGGCTGGCCTCCGGCCCTGAGGACTGGTCATCCAGAGCGTCATTGATGATGCGGAGGGCGTCACCGGCAAGACTGTCTCCCGCCTGGAGGAAGAAGGCGTAGTCTCCCCGCCAGTCCGTTTTTTCTGCCCCATCGAGCACCTCGGCAGGGCCGCTCGCCTGCCCCAGCATGATGATTTCAGGCGTGCAATCTTCCTGGGCTTCAAGACTTCGCAGGCTGCGCCGGATTTCAGCCGCGCTTGCTCCCGCGACGGACAGGAAGACCGTGAACATGCGCCTGGACGCCATTGGAGAGAAACTTCCGACCGGGTTGTGGATGGCCCTCGAAGCCCGCCGATCCGCTTATGCGCAAATTATTGTTTGGGTCGGGCGCGCCCCAAGTCTCTTATTTGCGAATAAACAGGAAACTCCAGAGTCTGGTGGTCCCGCTCCGGTCCCGACGATGGCGTGAGCAAGACGAATGCAGCAGGTGCAATGCGCGGAATCATTTTGGCAGGAGGCAGCGGCACGCGGCTCTTCCCCCTGACGCTGGCGCTGTCCAAGCAACTGCTTCCCGTCTACGACAAGCCGATGATCTATTATCCCCTGTCGGTGTTGATGCTGGCGGGGATCAGGGAAATCCTCATCATCTCAACGCCCCGCGACCTGCCCGGCTTCCGCGCCCTGCTGGGTGACGGATCAGGGCTTGGCATCACCCTTTCCTATGCCGAGCAGCCCAGCCCGGATGGCCTGGCGCAAGCTTTCATCATTGGCGAGACCTTCCTCCGGGGCGGTCCCGCTGCGCTCGTGCTGGGCGACAACATCTTCCATGGGGCGGGGCTTGAGGAAAAATGCCGGGCCGCAGCGGCACGCACAAGCGGCGCGACGGTTTTCGCCTATCACGTTTCGGACCCGGAGCGGTATGGCGTCGTCAGCTTCGGTGCCGATGGCATGGCCGACGCCATTGTCGAGAAGCCGGAACGACCCACTTCGAACTGGGCTGTCACCGGCCTGTACTTCTACGATGCAGACGTGGTGGGGATTGCGAAGTCGCTGTCGCCTTCGCATCGGGGGGAACTTGAGATCACCGACATCAATCTCGCCTATCTCAGGCGGAACAGGCTGAAGGTGGAGCGCCTGGGGCGTGGCTACGCCTGGCTGGACACGGGGACCCATGACAGCCTCCATGATGCCAGCTCCTTCATCCGCACGATCGAGACCCGCACCGGCGCAAAGGTCTGCTGCCCGGAAGAGATCGCCTTCAACGCCGGATACCTGAACGCCCGCCAGGTGCTGGACCGGGCTGATCAACTGGGCAAGACCGACTACGCGGCCTATCTCCGCGCAGTCGTGGCCGAGCGGGTTTCTTCGCCATGGAGGTAACCGACATCGGACTGGGGGTGCTGGAAATCATTCCCCGCCGCCATGCCGACGCCCGTGGCTCCTTTGCCGAGACATGGCAGCGCAATCGTTTCGCGCAAGCGGGCGTGCCACAGGACTGGATGCAGGACAACCAGTCGTTCACGGCAGAGCGGGGCGTCATTCGCGGCCTGCACCTGCAACTGCCGCCGTTTGCGCAAGCCAAGCTGATCCGGGTGGTGAGCGGTGCCATCTTCGACGTGGCGGTTGATGCAAGGCCCGGTTCCGTCACCTTCGGCACATGGGTGGCGCGACGCCTCTCCGCCGACCGCTTCAATCAATTGCTGATCCCCGCCGGTTTCGCCCACGGCTTCATGACCCTCGAAGATGCCGTCACCGTTCACTACAAGGTCGATGCGCCTTACGCGCCGGAGGCCGAGCGGGCGATTGCGTGGAATGATCCCGAACTTGCGATTGCATGGCCGCTTGAGCCTTCACAACAACCGCTCCTCTCGGCCAGGGATGCGGCCGCGCCGCTCCTCTCGGTCGTGGTGCCGGAGCTTCGGGCACGGGTGCGCGCATGAACATTCTCGTCACGGGTGGCAAGGGCTTCATCGGCTCTGCGGTGTGCCGCCATCTGGTGCAGGACCTGGGCGTCCGCGTGCTCAACATCGACAAGATGACCTATGCCGCCACGGAAGGTTCCACCGCCTGCCTGCAGCATGATCCCCGCTACCATTTCATCAAGGCGGACATATGCGATGGCGCACTGATGCGAAATCTCCTGGCCGCCCACGACATCGACGCCGTTCTCCATCTTGCTGCCGAAAGCCATGTGGACCGTTCGATTGACGGGCCACGCATGTTCCTCGACACCAACATCTTCGGCACCTTCTCGCTGCTGGAGGCTGTGCGATCCTATCTTGCCGGTCTCGAACCCGTGCGGCGCGCCGCGTTCCGCTTCGTCCATGTCTCGACCGACGAGGTGTTCGGACACCTGCCGCTGGATGACAGCGTCTTCACCGAACACAGCTCCTACGCGCCCACCTCCCCCTACTCTGCTTCAAAAGCTGCATCCGACCATCTGGCCATGGCCTGGCACCACACCTATGGGCTTCCGGTGGTCGTCTCGAACTGCTCGAACAACTATGGGCCATTCCAGTTTCCCGAAAAACTCATCCCCCTGATGATCATCAATGCCCTGGAGGGGAAGCCGCTGCCGGTTTACGGGAACGGCGAGAACGTGCGCGACTGGCTGCATGTGGAGGATCACGCCCGTGCGCTCGCCCTTGTCCTGCTCCGGGGCCGCCCCGGGCAAAGCTATGTGATCGGCGGCCGCAATGCCTGGCCCAATCTCCAGGTCGTCGAACGCATCGCCGACCTTCTCGATATCCTGCGTCCCTTGCCGGGCGTGAAACGGCGCTCTCTCATCACCTTCGTGCGCGACCGCCCCGGCCATGATCTCCGCTACGCCATCGATCCCGGACGGATCGAGACAGAACTGGGCTGGACGGCCCGCCACACGTTCGCGGACGGCCTTCAGGACACGGTGCGCTGGTTCCTCGACAACGAGGAATGGTGGCGGCCCTTGCGCCGCATGCGCTACGCAGGGGAAAGGCTTGGATGAACGCGAGCGCAATGCGCGTCCTGGTGATCGGCAGGAGCGGTCAGGTGGCGCGGGCGCTACAGGACGAGGCCCTCAACCATCCGGGCCTGTCACTCACCTGCATCGGGCGGCCGGACCTTGATCTTGAAAGTGCCGAGGCCGTCGATCACGCGGTTCTGGCAGCAAGACCCGATCTCCTTGTGAATGCTGCCGCCTATACCGCTGTGGACACGGCGGAACGGGAGGCGGAACGCGCCTTCGCGGTCAACTGTCACGGTGCCCGCAGGGTTGCGGAGGCGGCGGCGCGGCATGGCCTACCGCTCCTGCATCTTTCCACGGATTACGTTTTCGACGGCAGCAAGCAATCGCCATATCTGGAAGACGATGCCACGGGTCCGCTCAACGTCTATGGCGCATCGAAGCTGGCGGGCGAAGTCTCTGTCATGTCGGCCCATCCGCGCGCCGTCATCCTGCGCACATCCTGGGTGTTCAGCGCCCACGGCCACAACTTCCTCACCACCATGATGCGCCTCGCCCACGAACGCCAAGTCCTGAAGGTGGTCAGCGACCAGTTCGGGAACCCGACGGCGGCCAACGATCTCGCAGGCGCCATCTTGCGGATCGCGCCGCGCCTTGCCCGTGCCACAGGCAAGGGCGGCATCCATCACTATTGCGGCGACGGCAGCACAAGCCGGTTCGGCTTCGCGGACTTCATTCTTGCCGAGAGCAAACGCCTTGGCGGGCCATGCCCCACGCTCCAGCCCATCCGCACCCCGGAGTATCCGACCCCGGCGAGACGCCCGGCAAACTCCAGCCTGGATACATCTGCCTTCGCGCGGTGCTTCGGCTTCTCGCCCCCGTCGTGGCGGGCGGAAGCCAGCCGCGCGGTTGCGGTACTGTTGCGCACATCCCGCCCGCCCGACCACCCATAGTGCCCGGCGCCGGATGCGCATCAGGCCACCTGATCCTCCCTCAGTCGCTGCCGCCCGCCTGCATGCCGGGCAGGAGCGCGGCCAACATCCTCCGCACTGTGCCGCCGATGCTGCCGCCGCGTCGCAGTTCCGCCCCGCCGGTGGCAAAGCGCCCACCCAGTGCGGCGCCCGCGAGCTTTCGCATGGCGGCAGTTTCGACGTCGTGCCATGGCACCTGCCCGGCGACGATTTCGCGGATGGCAGCGGCGAATTTCGGAGCCTGGAGCGACCAGTCGAGGCGAAGGGCCGTCTCTGCCCCGGCCTTGCGGAGCTTTGCCTGCAGGGCGGGATCGGAGAGAAGCTGCCGCAACTTGCCAACGGCTTCTTCGACTGCATCACCATGGACCACCAGAGCGTTTTCCCCCTCGACGATGTATTCTTCCATGCCCTTCACACGGCCCACCACACAGAGGCCCCCGCAAGCCATCATTTCCAGTGGCGGGCCGAAGAACCCTTCGACCTGCGACAGCTTGAGCAGCACGTCGCAGGCAGCATAGATGCGTGGCATCTCGGCCATGCTCACGCCCGTGAAGCGGCGATGCGCCTGCCAGTGCGGTTGATAGACGCCATCGGAACAGACGTGCCAGATCTCGCAGTCGGGGAAGCGGGCGGCAACCTCGTATGCGAGGCCGACCCGCTTGAAGGAGAGCGCGCCCGGACCTTCGATCAGGATGCGGGGTCGCGCACCCTTCGGTTCCAGGGGCGTGACATTCCGGTTGAACCGGCTGTTGTCGATGCCGTTGGGGCAGTAGCCGGCGATGATGTTGCAATCCTGCGCGAGTTTTTCAGTGAGCCACCGCGCCACCGCAAGATACCCCACCCGTGGATGGGAGAAGGCAAACCGGATGAGCGCCTCGTCCTTGTGATGGCCGCCAGACTGCGCCCGGCACGCTTCCCGGTCGTCACCCTGGATGAAGTGGGCATAGCGCCTGCTCCTGAGGAAGAACATTCCATAGAAGCACTCCCACCAGCAGGACACCACAAGGTCGAACTCCCGGTACTGCAACTCCGCATCGAAGATGGAGAAACGCCGGAGCGCAAAGTCCGGATAGGGAACGGAAGCCGCCGGATCATGCCCGTGCTGGAAGATGACAACCACATCATGGCCCGCCGTCGCGAGAAAATGCGCGTGGCGATAGGCAACGAACAGGCCGCCCGAAATGGAATTGGATGGAACCAGAAAGGCGATCTTGAGCTGTTGTTGCGGCATCCGGGAACCCGATTGAGGCAGGCGCACGTGCGCCGAAAGTGCAGCAAAAACAGGTAACAAACTAATGTGCTAATAATGTCGAAATGGGCGATGGCGAGTGCCACGAGAGTGGGCACTGGCACATGGAACGCATCAGCGAAGAACATTTCGGACGCGCATCGCTGCGGGAAGAACATTTCCACCGTTACCGGATTGCCTCTCTGGTTTCCTCAGGCCGTGTTGTGGATTGCGCCTGCGGCGTCGGCTATGGCGCGGAACTGCTGCGCGGCAATCCTGCGGTAACGAGTTACCTCGGCATCGATCCTTCGGAAGAGTCGGTCGCGTTCGCCAACACGACTTACGCCCGCGCCGGCACTGCCTTCGAGACCGGCACCATCGAGAACAACCGTTGTGGGCCGGGCACCGTCGATACCTTCGTCATGCTGGAAACGCTGGAGCACACGCAGGATCCGGCGGAGTGCCTTCGCAACATCAGGCTGCGGCTCGCGGAAAACGGGCTGCTCATCGGAAGCGTACCCAGCGCACATTACGAAGGCGTGTGTGAGCGGGTCTATGGCCCCAATCCCTTCCATCTCCAGCGCTTCACGCAAGAGGAGCTTTCGCGCCATCTGGGCGTCCACTTCGAAAGCATGCGCTTCTTCGCTGCCGAATTCGTGCTGGGAACGCTGCTGAGGCCACTTGATGGCAGTGCCGGAGTGGGCGCGGAGATGGAGCATCCGGTGTCACCCCAGGACGAGGTGATGGGCTCCATCATGTTCCTCGCCGGAGCTGCGAAGCGCGTGCAGCAGGCAATGAAGGTGCTGAAGAAGCCCTTCCGCTTCTACCCGGGTCTTGCCAAGGCAAAACTCGACGAGGAGGAGGTCGAGGCGGTGCGGCGGGTCCTGCGCCAGACCGAAACCCTGGCGACGGCGCGCTGGGAGATCATGCAAGACATGGATGCCATGATCCGCGACCGCGACAAGGCCCTCACCTCCCTGAACGCCATGGTCGGCGACCGCGACACAGCCATCACCTCCCTGAAGGCCATGGTCGGCGACCGCGACACAGCCATCACCTCCCTCAACGCCATGGTCGGCGACCGCGATACAGCCATCACCTCTCTCAACGCGGTGGTTGCAGACCTCCGAGCCGTCGCCGCCAGCCAAGAGAACAAGGTGCAACATCTTGAAGGCATGTTGAGCGACCGCGAGGACCTGCTCGACTTCAAGCGCAGTCTGATACGCCAGCAGTTGGACATGACGGGATCGATCATCCGGCGGATGGGCCATCGCGCCGCCTTGAAGGCGCTCCGGACAGTGGAGCAGGATCATGTTCCCTTCCGGGACCTTGCCTTCTCCCTCTATCTTTTTTGCGCCCGGCTCATGGACCGGGTCAGGGACGGGAAGATCGGCGATCTCTTCTTCTTCTCCCGCGAGGGTTATTTCCTCAAGCAGATGTTCGACACGCTTCGGACCCTGACGCCAGACTGCCCCGCCGTCCGCACGCACTACCTCCAGGTTTCCCGTCGCTCGACCTTCCTCATCTCGTTGGGTCCGCTCGAATCGGAAAGCTTCGAGGTGCTGTTCCGCCAATACCGGCGCATCTCGCTGCACGACTTTCTCTCCAGCCTCGCCCTCGATGATCACAGCGCCGTCATCGCCGCGGACATCGGCATCGCCCAGGACGAGGTGCACAAGGTGCGGGACGACCTGCCGACCGACGCTGTCTTCGCCAGTCTCATGGCATCGGAGGTTTTCCGCACGCTCTATCGCGACGAGAAGGAAAAGCGCAGCGCGGCCTTCAAGTCCTACATTGAAGGTCTTGTGGGAGGTCAGCTTCCGCAAGCACTTCATGT
>JAEUMJ010000114.1 GCA_016792865.1 Hyphomicrobiales bacterium
GAGAGAAGAAGGGCCACGCGGCCAGGATTATTTCTTGCGGAACGCATCAAGGGAAACCACCTTTGCCTTTTCGCCGGGAGCATCAGGATTGTCGGGCGTCGTTTCGTCTGTCGCCGTGGCGGATTTGTGGGCATCGCCCTCCGCCGCCGGGGCCTCGGCCGGCTGCTCTTCAACCGCCACCACTTCGAACTGCAATCCGAATTGAACTGCCGGATCCAGAAAACCCTTTATCGCATTGAAAGGGATGACCAATTTCTCAGGAATATTGTCGAAGGAAAGCTCGACCTCGAACCAGGTGTCGAAAACCTTGAGGTTCCAGTACTGATGCTGGAGAACAATCGTCATCTCGCGCGGGTAGCGTTCGAGAATGCGGTCCGACAGTTGGGCCCCGGGATAGCGCGTGTTGAACGCGATATAGAAATGGTGCTCGCCCGGCAGCCCCTCGCGTTCGACGCGGCGCAAGGCCTCGCGCACGACACCACGCAACGCCATTTGCGCGAGGTGGTCGTACCGCATCAGGTCTTCGGGCATCTTGTCCTCTGAATTATCGCGCACGCCTTGCCGTTCTTTCGGGGTTTGTATCGAATCGAGGGCGCAGAATAGCTTCGTAAACGCGTTCGGACCATGGGCGTTCGCGGTCCCGTCAACAACAGCTCCGTTTGACCCTTTCACCCCCCGGTTTGTCGTGAACGGTACAGCCGTGACCATTTGCAACGTTTCAGAAACGTGCACTGACGTTGTGACAGTTCGCACGTCAGGGTAGATTTTTCCCTACGTGGGGTAGTCAGGACTGACCAAACTGCCAAATTGGCAGAGTGCGGAGTCCTGTTCTTGACTGGGGGGTTCAACATGGGTCAGGACTTTGAGGGGACATTCTCCCCGGATCTCAGCGAAAACCTGTTGTGGGAGCGGATGCTGGCGGTGTTTGCCGATCGCCTGCACGTCACCAGCGCGATGTACGGCTTCCTGCCCAGCGTGCATTGGCTTGAGCTGGGCGGAATCTCCCAGGTTTCCGTCATCCGCCACAATCACCCCGACGATATCATTGGCCAAGTGAACGGGAAGGGCATGCTGGATGATGATCCGTGCGCGCTTCGGCTCCGGGCTGAAGAACCTTGGTTCCTCTGGGCCGATGCCCTGGATTGGGCGGGTGTCGATGCCGAGCAGAAGGCACGCTTCGATTCCGGTGATCCGGGCGGCAATGTCGGCGTCACCATTCGCCTGCCGTTCTTCGAGGGCAGGGCGCTTGCCGGGCTGGGACTCTGCGCGCGCGCGACTTCGCCGGAGGCGTTCAGGGAGGCGTGGCTTGCCGGCCTCGATGATCATCTGGCGCTGGCCCGCGCCTTCGATGCGGCCATGCGGCCGCGCATGATTGCGAACCGCTTCAAGCTCTCCAAGCGCGAGGTTTCGGTGATCAGGCTTCTCGCCACCGGGCTGTCGGCAAAGCGCGCCGCCGATTTCCTCGGCCTTCAGCCGAAAACCGTGTTCAACGTCATGGACAAGGCCCGCAAGAGCCTTCAGGCCGAGACGACATTGCAGGCCGTCACCAAGGCGATGGCTTATCGCCTGATCTGACCTGATTTAAGAGAAGTGCGGGGAAGGAGAAGTGCCGGCTTCTGTTGCCAGGTGCCGGCGGACCCCGCCTCAAGCGGCAAAGCCTGAGGACTTTGAATCGGTATTCGGCACTGCGTTACGCAGCGACGGCAACCGGAGCATAGTTGTCATTGGCAACTATAAAGTAGCCCGATAACGCCGGTACAATCGCGGGCAAAAAACCAACCTTTACGCCCTTGTCGATCCTGTTTCGCCCCCAGCGCCCGGTGCTCGAACCGGAAGATTGGTGGAGGCGCCGGGTACTGCCCCCGGGTCCAATGGGTTTATTGCGTTAGTCGTTTATCACCATAGTCGGCCTTGCGGCTGACCCCTCCAATATAGAGGGATCGCCGCGGCATTCAAGACTCGGTCAAACATCCCGCGGGAAGTATTCCCGGCTTTTGGTGAATGGGCGTCGGGCCTATAGCCGGATTGTACCTGCTTGAAGGTGCAATTCTTAGACTGGGGAAAATGATGGCTGACTACAGCGCAGATATTCAGAAATACACTTCCAAGGTGAACAAGGCGGCGGTCGAGTCGATCGTCAAGTTCTGTGGCATTGCCCTCAAGGGCGTGGATTCGCAGTGGGTTTCGGTGACGGATCCCACCGAAGTGAAGCGCGTCGTGACGGGTTTCTGTGCCAAGAAGCTCGGCCTCGATGCCAGAACGGCGGAAGCCGCGATCAAGGCGGTGGGCGAAAAGATGAAGGAAGACAAGACCAAGCACCGCGTCACGGTCTACTATCTTGTGGCGGAGCATACGGGCACGCTGGCGAAGCTCGGCTGAGCCTTGCAACCTGAAGACGGGGCGGCGGTGTCCACAGGGGTGCCGCCGTTTTTGTTTTGGTGACTCGATGCCCCACGATAAGAGGGGGCCATGCAGCAGTATCTCGATCTCATGCGCCTGGTCCGGACGACGGGCGTGAAGAAGGAAGACCGCACCGGAACGGGCACGCTCTCCGTTTTCGGTCATCAGGCGCGCTACGATCTCCGCGCCGGGTTTCCGCTCGTCACCACGAAGAAGCTCCACCTCCGCTCGATCATCCACGAACTGCTCTGGTTCATTCGTGGGGATACCAACATCGGCTACCTGCATGATAACAAGGTGACGATCTGGGACGAATGGGCCGATGCCAACGGCGACCTCGGCCCTGTCTACGGAGCACAATGGCGCTCCTGGCCCGCCCGCGACGGCGGCAGCATCGACCAGCTTGCCGATGTCATCGCCCGCATCCGGAAAAGCCCGGACTCGCGTCGCCTCATCGTGACGGCGTGGAATCCTGCCGATGTGGACAGGATGGCCTTGCCGCCGTGCCACCTGCTGTTCCAGTTCTATGTAGCGGAGGGCAGGCTGTCGTGCCAGCTCTACCAGCGCTCGGCCGACATCTTCCTCGGCGTGCCGTTCAACATCGCATCCTATGCCTTGCTCACCCACATGATCGCGCATGTCTGCAAGCTTGCTGTGGGTGATTTCGTGCACACGCTGGGGGATGCGCACCTTTATCTCAACCATCTCGAACAGGCCGACCTGCAGCTCTCCCGCACGCCGAAGCCCTTGCCGCGTCTCGTCATCGCCCGTGAGGTCGAGAGGATCGAGGATTTCCGCTACGAGGATTTCCGCATCGAAGGCTATGAGCCGGAAGCGGCCATCGCCGCACCGGTGGCGGTGTGACCATGGCATTGATCGGTGAAGACTTCCGGCGCGCTCGACATGGCTGGCTCTATGATGCGCACAATCCGCAGCCCCTGTGGTTCGCGATCCTGGGCTTTGCCATGCTCCTCGTGCTCAACATGTTCCTGCAGGGCCTGACCGCCTTCGCCATCGCCCCCTTCATGGAAGGCGGCATGTCGGATCCCCGTGCGATCGTGAAGGGCACCATCCTGGGCATGATGCCGGTTGCCATCATCTGTGCACTCGCCTGCTATGGCCTTGCCTCGCTGCGGGGAGGGGATGCGTGGAGCGCCACCGCCCTGCGCTGGCCGCGCCTCGGCATCGGCGGCTGGCTGGCGCTGGTGGTCGGCTTTCTTGCCATGATGTACGCGGTCATCATCGTGATCGTCGTCGTCCTGCAGATCGACATGACGCAATACACGCCGGGTGCCAACGGCGAGTCGCCGGAGTCCGGCTCGGCAGGCCTGGTGAAGGAAGCGATGTATGATCTCGCCAACGAGCCGTTGCTGTATTGGATTGCCATTGCATCGGTGGCGCTGGCCGCTCCGCTCGTCGAGGAATTCCTCTTCCGCGGCCCGCTCTTCGCGTCTTTGGCACAAACGCGGCTGGGGCGCTGGGGCACCGTGATCCTCACCAGCGTCGGCTGGTCGCTGATGCACATGACCGAACCCTATTTCTCCATCGCCCTCATCTTCATGATGGGTCTGGTGCTGGGTGCGCTGCTCCTCCGGTTCGGCAGCCTGTGGGTGACCATGGTCTGCCATGGCGCATGGAACTTCATTTTCTCACTCATCACACTCGGCGTTGCGGGGCAGTCGTGATCGCTATTCGCCTTGCCCGCCCCGGTGATGGCCAGGCCCTGTGGCAGACCACGCGTGCCCTCGCTGAAAGCCACGATCATCTGGATGCCTTCGTGGCGACGCCAGTGGATTTCGAACAGGCGCTTTTCTCGCCGTCGCCGTTGATCGGCGCCCTTGTCGCCACATGGAACGGCGAGCTTGCCGGAACGGCCATCTGGCAGCGCAGCTTTTCGTCCTTCCGGGGGAAGGAAACCATGTATCTCGAAGACCTCTCGGTCCTGCCGCCATTCCGCAAGCGCGGCATCGGGCGGGCCTTGTTGCGCGAAGTCGCCAAGGTCGCCGTGTCGCGGAACATCCCGGGCGTTGCTTGGCTGGTCATGGATTGGAATGACAAGGCCCGCGGGCTTTATGAGAAGATCGGCGCCGAGATCGAGCCGGGTCACTGCTTCTGCCGCCTTCATGGCGATGCGCTGAAGGCGCTGGCCGCATGAGCATCGTGTCTCTCGTCGTTGCCGTGTCCCGCAATGGCGTCATCGGACGCGATGGCGGGCTGCCCTGGCACATTTCTTCGGATCTCAGGCGGTTCAAGGCGGTCACCATGGGAAAGCCCGTGATCATGGGGCGCAAGACGTGGGAAAGCCTGCCGAAGAAACCTCTGCCGGGACGGACCAACATCATTGTCACGCGCCAGGCGGCGTTTGAGGCTGCCGGTGCGCTGGTGGCGGCGGATGTGGACGCCGCGCTCGCCCTTGCCGCCCTGGAGCAGCCGGAAGAAATCTGCGTGATCGGCGGCGGCGAGATTTACCGCCAGACCCTGCCACATGCCCGGCGCATCCATCTCACCGAGGTGGACATGGATGTGGAAGGGGACACCCGTTTTCCTTCCCTTTCGCCGTCGGAATGGCGCGAGGTGTCCCGCGAGGAGGTGAAGGCCGGCCCTTCGGACAGCGCCGACTTTGTGGTCCGCGTGCTGGAACGGGCCTGACGCCAGCTTCGCCCGGCCCCTGCCTTTGTGCTCAGGATTGCCAAACTGTAACTTTTGTCTGCTTTTCCAGAACATGGACAATCCGGAGTGCCATGCCTATATCCGGTGGCAGTATTGCATCGAGAGGGTG
>JAEUMJ010000123.1 GCA_016792865.1 Hyphomicrobiales bacterium
AACATCGCAAACGAAGGCAAGCTCGTTGCCTTCTGCCCGGCGGACGATGCAGGGGCGGTTGTGGCCGCCATGCGGCAACACCCCCATGGCCGCGACGCCGTGGTGATCGGTCATGTCGAGGAGGACAGCCGCTCACTCGTCAGGATGCGCACCCGTTTCGGCGGCGAGCGTGTCATCGACTGGCTGAACGGCGAACAACTTCCGCGCATTTGCTGAAGGCAAGAGAATGGCAAGCGAAAGCACCCCGAACCAGAAACTTCCGACCCTCCTCATCATCGATGACGAGGTCCGGAGCCTTGAATCGCTCAATCGCATCCTGTGCGACGACTTCGATGTCAGGACGGCGTCCAACACCTCCGATGCCATGGCCATCCTCGAACGCGAGTGGGTGCAGATCATTCTCTGTGACCAGCGCATGCCCGACCGCACCGGCATTGACTTCCTTTCCGATGTGCGTGAGCGCTGGCCGGAAATCGTGCGCATCATCATATCGGGCTACACCGATACGGAGGATGTGATCCGCGGCATCAACCAGGCCGGTATCTTTCAATACATCACCAAGCCGTGGCAGCCTGACAGCCTCACCCTGACACTCAAGAATGCCGCGCAACTGTTCAGCCTGACACGGGAAAATGAACTCCTCGCAACCGAGATGAAGATGTCGCCGCGTCATGCGGAGGCGGCGGTGAGCCGGCGTCGGCGGGCGGTGCGGGAACGCTTCCATTTCGATGATGGCGTGATCCGTGCCAGCACTTCGCCGATGAATGCGGTGTGCGATCGCCTCCGCCAGATTGCCCCTTACGATGTCTCGGTCCTGCTCCAGGGAGAGTCCGGCACCGGCAAGGAACTGGCGGCGCGCGCCCTGCACTACAACAGCCTGCGCTGGAACAAGCCCTTCGTGGCCGAGAACTGCGGTGCCGTTCCTGACGAGCTTCTGGAAAGCGAACTCTTCGGCCACAAGCGCGGCGCCTTCACCGGTGCGGTGGGAGATCATGTCGGCCTCTTTGAACGTGCCAACGGCGGAACGGTCTTCCTCGATGAGATCGGAGAAATCTCTCCGGCCTTCCAGGTGAAGCTTCTGCGCGTACTGCAGAGCGGCGAGATCCGCCCCGTGGGTGCCTCCAAGCCGATGAAGGTGGATGTGCGGGTGATTGCCGCCACAAACAAGACCCTTGAGGAGGAGGTGCGGCGGGGCCGCTTCCGCGAAGACCTGTTCTATCGTCTTGCGGCTGTGACGGTGCATCTGCCCGCCTTGCGGGAGCGTGCCGTTGATATCGCCGTCATTGCACAGAACTATGTGGAACAGGCGGCAGTGACCTTCGGCAAGACCACCAAGGGGCTGAGCGACGATGCGATTGCGGCGCTGGGGCGCTACCCGTGGCCCGGCAATATCCGCGAATTGCAGAACGAGCTGCAACGCGCCCTGATCATGGCGCCGGAAGGCGGCTCCATCGGCGTCGAACAACTCTCTCCGCGCGTTCTCCAGACGGCCACGTCCCGTGTTTCCCCCCAGCCGGACGCTCCGGCTCCGGAGTCCGTGCCGCAGATCGCCGCCATGCAGGGCACGCTTCGCGACCGCATCAACATCCTGGAAGAGCAGGTGATCCGGGAAACCCTCATCCGCCATGGCTGGAACAAGAGCCATGCTGCAAAAGAATTGGGTTTGTCTCGGGTGGGCTTGCGCCTTAAGCTCCAGCGTCATGGTCTTGAAAACATTCACCGGCTTGACGTTACCGACGCCCGCCGCGCCGCGGGGTGAATGAGCGTCCATGGGAGGCTCCACCCCGCATGCCGCAGCAAGCGACCGCCTGATCCACAGGGCCGGGGTGGCGGACTCGCTTGACCTCGGCGTGGCCTCAGAGGAAGCGTGGATCGAAGTCATTCATCGCATGGACGCGGTCTATGCCGATCTGGTGCGGAACCAGCTTGAGCTGGAAGGCAAGAACAACGAGCTTGAAAGCGCCCAGCGCTTCATCGACAGCGTTCTCGCATCGATGACGGACGTTCTCATCGTCTGCGATCTGGCGGGCCGCATCGTGCGTGCCAATGCCAGTGCCGAAGCCGTGATCGGCGTTGCGGCGGCGGCATCGAACGCATTCATCCAGTCCGTCTTCATGAAGGACTCGGAAGAGGTGGCCGCCGCCATGCTGCCGAAGGTGCTGGCAGGTTCAGCCGTGGTGGATGTCGAAGCATCGCTGGAAGGCCGTGATGGCGCAGCGGTGCCGATCAGCATGAACTGCACGCCGCAGCATGACCACAATGGCAAGTTGGTGGGCTTTGTGCTCATCGGTCGCTCGGTGGGGGACTTGCGCCGCGCCTTCGAGGCGTTGGACAACGCCCACAAGAAACTGACGCGCACCCAGCAGCAACTTGTTTCGGCGGAGAAGATGGCGGCTCTCGGCCAGCTGGTGGCGGGCGTGGCGCATGAACTGAACAATCCCATCAGCTTTGTGTTCGGGAACCTGCACGCGCTCAAGCGTTACGGCGTGAAGCTTGAGACATTCCTCAACCAGCTCATGGCCTGCATGTCGCTCGAAGATCTCCGGAAGTTGCAGGGTGCGAAAGACCTCTCCCGCATCGCCGATGACCTTGGCCCGCTGATTGACGGCACGCTTGAAGGTGCACAGCGCGTCAGTGAGATCGTGCAGGATCTGAGGCGTTTTTCGTCCAGCCAGAAGGAAGGCAGCGAAAGCTACAACCTCCTGAAGGTGGTGCAGACGGCAGCGGATTGGGTGACGAAGTCCGCCCGCATCAAGCCGGCGCTTTCCATCCATGCCGAAGGGCCGATGGAGGTGAAGGGCTTCCAGCGTTCCGTGCACCAGATCATCGTCAACTTCGTCCAGAATTCCGTCGATGTGCTGAGCAAGGTGCAGCGTGGCGAAATCAGCATCACCTGCGTTGTGGCAGACGGCATGGCCACCGTGAAGGTACGCGATAACGGGCCGGGCATCAGGCCGGAGCATGTGAGCCGTGTCTTTGAACCGTTCTTCACGACCAAGGCAGTCGGCGAGGGCACCGGGCTTGGACTCTACGTGAGTTACAACCTAGCGCAGGAGCTGGGCGGTAGGATCGAGGTCGAGAACGCGCCGGATGGCGGCGCAAGCTTCAGCCTGCACTTTCCTTCAGAAGGGCGCGCCGATGGCTGACGAAGGCAAGACAACGCTTCTCTGGCTGCAATCGGGTGGTTGCGGCGGATGCACGCTCTCCATGATGTGTGCGGAAGGCTCGGACATGCTCACCGCATTCCAGGCGGCAGGAATCGAGATCCTCTGGCATCCTTCCTTGTCCGAGCTTTCCGGCAAGGACGTGGTGAGGCTTTTCGAGCGCATCATTGCAGGAGAGATCCGGCTCGACATTCTCTGCCTCGAAGGCGCGGTGATGACGGGGCCGAACGGCACCGGGAAGTTCCACATGATGGCCGCGTCTGGCAGGCCGATGCAGGGCTGGATCGCCGATCTTGCGAAGGTCGCCGGGCATGTGGTGGCGGTCGGTTCATGCGCGGCCTTTGGCGGCATCACTTCGGCGGGCGGCAATGCCACGGAAGCGCGCGGCCTTGCCTATGACGGCGAGAAGCGGGGCGGGCACCTGGGGGCGGATTTCCGCGCCAGGGCAGGGTTGCCGGTGGTCAACATTGCGGGCTGCCCAACCCATCCCAACTGGGTGATTGAAACGCTGGCGCAGATATCGCTCGGCCTATTCGGTGAAAACCAGCTCGACACCACCGAGCGCCCGCGCTCCTATGCCGATCATCTCGTGCATCATGGCTGCCCGCGCAACGAATTCTACGAGTTCAAGGCCAGTGCAGAGAAGCCGTCCGAACTGGGCTGCATGATGGAAAATCTGGGCTGCAAGGGAACGCAAGCCCATGCGGATTGCAATACGCGGCTGTGGAACGGCGAAGGCTCGTGCCTGCGCGGCGGCTACGCCTGCATCAACTGCACCGCGCCCGGCTTCGAGGAACCCGGCCACGCCTTCACGACAACTCCGAAATTCGCGGGTATTCCTGTTGGCCTGCCCACCGACATGCCGAAAGCGTGGTTCGTTGCGCTCTCCTCGCTGGCCAAGGCGGCAACCCCGCAACGGCTGCGGCGCAATGCGGTGGCGGATCACATCGTCCTGCCGCCCTCCAGCAGATCCAAGGCGCAGAAATGACACGGCGCATCCTCGGCCCTTTCAATCGCGTGGAAGGCGACCTTGAAGTCAGGATCGACATTCAGGACGGCGCTGTCTCGGAGGCCTGGGTCACGTCGCCGCTCTATCGTGGCTTCGAGCAGATCCTGAAAGGCAAGCCTCCGCGGGATGCGCTTGTCTATGCGCCACGCATTTGTGGCATCTGTTCGGTATCCCAGTCCGTTGCGGCAGCCCGCGCCCTCGCCGAGACGCAGGGCCTCACCGCACCGGAGAATGGCCGCCTCGCCACCGATCTCACGCTGGCGGTGGAGAACATCGCCGATCATCTCACGCACTTCTACATGTTCTTCATGCCGGATTTCTGCCGCGATACCTATGCCGGTGAAACGTGGCACGAAGGCATTGCCCGCCGCTTCCGCGCCATCAAGGGAGAAGCGGCACCTGCCTTCCTTGCAGCGCGGGCAGAGTTCATGCACATGCTCGGCATCCTTGCGGGAAAGTGGCCGCATACCCTGTCCGTCCAGCCGGGAGGCTCCACGCGTCCCATCGAGGCGCAGGAAGTGGTGCGCCTTCTCGTGATCCTGTCCGGCTTCCGCAAGCATCTGGAGCAGCATGTCTATGGCACTACCCTGGAAAGCTTCGCTTCCCTGGCCTCAGCCGAGGCGCTGATGGCCTGGAGCCATGAAGGACAGGCCGACCTGCAAAGGTTCTGGCGCGTTTCCGAGGCGCTGGCATTGGCGAAGCTCGGCCGCCTGGACATGCCGGTCATGAGTTACGGCAGTTTCGGCCTGTTTCAGCCAGGGGTGATGCGGGGAAGCTTGCGAACGGCCATCAACACACAGGCCATCACCGAAGATGCGGCCCATGGCTGGATGGCGCAAGGGCCGCAGACACTCCATCCTTTCGACGGCGTGACGGTGCCGGATGCAGACCGCGCCGATGCCTATAGCTGGTGCAAGGCTCCTCGGCTGGCGGGCGAGCCTGTTCAGGTGGGGGCCATCTGCCGCCAGATCGTGGATGGCCAGCATCTGGCACAGGCCCTTCATGCCGGCGAGGGCGTCAATGTCCGGACACGGATCATCGGACGCTTCATCGAGATTGCCCGCCTCGTTCCCGCAATGGAAACCTGGGTCAGGGCACTGCGCCCGCGCGAACCCTTTTGCGAAACCATCCCGTTGCCCGATCATGCCGACGGCGTCGGGTTGGTGGAGGCGGCGCGCGGCTCGCTCGGCCATTGGCTGCGCATTCGCAACGGGCACATCCACAACTACCAGATCGTCGCGCCCACCACCTGGAATTTCTCGCCGCGCGATGCGGCAGGCATTCCCGGTCCGCTGGAACAGGCCCTTGTCGGGGCACCCGTTCGCCCCGGTGAAGATGATCCTGTGTCGGTCCAGCACATCGTGCGTTCCTTCGACCCGTGCATGGTGTGCACGGTGCACTGATCATGATGCGCATGCATCTCATCCGGGTTGAGGGCACGGTGCAGGGCGTGGGCTTCCGGCCAACGGTGTGGCGCATTGCCAATGCGATGCGCCTTGCAGGCAGCGTGCGGAATGACGGTACCGGCGTCGTCATCGAAATCTTCTGTTCCGAGCCGTCGGAATTCCTTTCGCGACTCCGGGCCGAAAGGCCGCCGCTGGCGCGTATCGACAGGATCACCGTCAGGGAAGCCATGGCCCAGCCTCCCGCCGGTTTCACGATCCGGGACAGCGGAACCGAACGGATCAGCACGGCCATTGCCGCTGATGCCGCCACCTGCCCGGAATGCCTGGCGGAGACGCTTGACCCCGCGTCGCGTCGCCATCTCTATCCCTTCACCAATTGCACCCATTGCGGTCCCCGGCTCTCGATCGTGCGACACCTGCCTTACGACAGGCACAACACCACCATGGCGGCGTTCGTCATGTGTGATGCGTGCCGGGCCGAATACGAAGACCCTTCCGACCGCCGCTATCATGCGCAGCCCATTGCCTGCCCGGCATGCGGTCCGCACACATGGTTCGAGGCGCAAGGCCAGAGACATGACGGCGACGGCATGGCCCAGGCAGCAGGGTGGATTGCCGATGGCAGGATCGTTGCCGTGAAGGGACTCGGCGGTTTTCAGCTTGCATGCGATGCGACACAGGAGCGGGCGGTTGCGCTCCTTCGCGCCCGGAAGAACCGCAGCCGCAAGCCGCTTGCCCTCATGGTGGCCGACCTCGATGCCGCCCGTGCCATTGCCCAGGTGGGCGAGGCAGAGGCCGCGATGCTGCTTTCGCCCGCTGCCCCCATTGTCCTTTTGCAGCGGCGTGACACTGCGATGATTGCCGGTGGCGTGGCACCCGGCTTCGATACGCTGGGAATCATGCTTCCCCCGACGCCCCTGCATCACATCCTGATGCGCGCCGTTGGACGACCCATCGTGCTGACCTCCGGCAACCGCAGCGATGATCC
The DNA here is from genome assembly GCA_016792865.1 of Hyphomicrobiales bacterium. Classification (GTDB taxonomy): domain Bacteria; phylum Pseudomonadota; class Alphaproteobacteria; order Rhizobiales; family Aestuariivirgaceae; genus Aestuariivirga. Next base: position 6,568 of record JAEUMJ010000123.1, read on the forward strand.
CCAGGAGACCGATGACAAGGAGGCGCTTGCTGGTCTTGCAGGGATTGCCGATGGGTTCCTGCTGCACGACCGCGAGATTGCACAGCGCGTGGATGATTCCGTCGTGCGGCTGTGTGGCGGGCAACCGGTCATCCTCCGGCGGGGACGGGGCTTCGCCCCCGAACCCGTTCTCCTGCACGACAGTTTCCGTGCCGCACCAGCGGTGCTCGGCATGGGAGGTGACCTGAAGGGAGCCGTGGCCCTGGGCCGCAACGGCGCGATCACGCTGTCGCAACATCTCGGCGATCTGGCAACGCGCCGCGCGCGGCAGGCCTATGAGGAGACGCTTTCGCTGATGCTGGGCGTGAACGACTTCGCGCCTGCCGGGCTTGCCGCCGATGCCCATCCGGAATTTCACAGCCACCGCGAAGGCGGGCGCATTGCTGCCGACCTTGGCATTGCATTCGAGACCGTCCAACACCACCACGCCCATGTTGCCTCTGCCATGGCGGAAGCCGGATTGGCGCTCGATCATCCGCCGGTCCTGGGCCTCGTGCTGGATGGAATGGGCCTTGGCGCAGATGGCACGGTGTGGGGCGGCGAATTCCTGACATGCAGTTTTGCCTCCTTTGAACGTCTTGCACATTTCAACGATGTGTCGTTGCCCGGAGGCGACCTTGCCGCGCGCCAGCCATGGCGCAATGCCTTTGCCCATCTTGATGCGGTCTTCGGCTGGGAAAATGTCACCTCGGCGTTCGGTGACGTCGTTGCCGTCCAGAGGCTTGCGGCCAAGCCTTTGCCCGCCCTGGCGAAGATGATTGCATCCGGCGTGAATGCACCTCCCTGCACTTCGGCGGGCCGCCTGCTGGACGCCTGTGCAGCCCTCCTGGGGGTGTGCTTCGAGGAACAGGACTTTGAAGGCGAGGCACCTTCACTGCTGGAAGCCCTGGCGGCACGTTCCAGCGATCCGCCGCGAAACCTCGGCGTGACCTTGAAGGGAAATCGCGTCTGCTGGGACGCCCTCTTCGAGGGGCTGTTACGCGGTCTTCAGGAGGGCCGCACGCCGGCGTCCCTGGCGCGGGACATCCACGAAACCATCGCGCAATCCTGCACGGAGATGGCCCTGAAGCTGGCCCGCGAGCAGGGTCTTTCCCATGTTGCGCTATCGGGAGGGTGCTTTGCCAACCTGTTGCTGCTTCGCTCCGTTGTCAGGAATTTGCAGGATGGCGGGCTGACCGTTCTGACCCAGCAGCGTGCACCCGTGGGTGATGGCGGACTTGCACTCGGCCAATGCGCCGTCGTCATGGCGCGGCTGGGGTCACGCTCGCCGTAGCACCGGTGCTGTCGCACAAGAGTCGGGCAGCGGGGCACCGCATCGCACAAAATGTATTCAGCCCAATCGCTCAGCGCGATGATGAATTCACGCGCATGGCTTCATCAAGAATCTGAAAAGAAACGAAAAAGAGGCTGGACCGGATGCGCCGGAGATTCTGGCACAGGGACTGCATTTCCTTACTGCGGTGCACAGGCACTTGAAAAAAAATCAGGAAGGGACCGTCCAATGAACATGATTTCGCGCCGCTCGCTGCTGAAGGGGATCCCCGCAGTCATCGCCGGCACTGCACTTTCTCGCCCCGTCTTCGCTGCCGAAGACACGATCAAGATCGGCATTCTCCATTCACTGTCCGGCACGATGGCGATTTCGGAAACGACGCTGAAGGACACGATGCTGATGCTGATCGAACAGCAGAATGCCAAGGGTGGCGTGTTGGGCAAGAAGCTGGAAGCCGTTGTGGTCGATCCTGCATCGGACTGGCCGCTGTTTGCCGAAAAGGCCCGCGAACTGCTGACCGTGAACAAGGTTTCGGTCATGTTCGGCTGCTGGACATCGGTGAGCCGCAAATCCGTCCTGCCCGTCATCGAGGAACTGAACGGCCTGCTGTTCTATCCCGTGCAGTATGAAGGCGAGGAAAGCTCGAAGAACGTGTTCTACACGGGTGCGGCACCCAACCAGCAAGCCATTCCGGCGGTTGACTATTACCTGAACGAGCTTGGCGTGAAGAAGTTTGCGCTGCTGGGCACCGACTACGTCTATCCCCGGACGACCAACAAGATCCTCGACGCCTACCTGAAGTCGAAGGGCATTCCTGAATCGGATATCTTCGTGAACTATACTCCGTTCGGCCACTCCGACTGGTCGAAGATCGTCTCGGATGTGAAGGCATTGGGTGCCGACGGCAAGAAGGTCGGTGTCGTGTCCACCATCAATGGCGACGCCAACGTGGGCTTCTACAAGGAGTTGGCGGCCCAGGGCATCAAGGCCGAGGATATTCCCGTCGTGGCCTTCTCCGTCGGTGAAGAAGAACTCTCCGGCCTCGACACCACCAACCTGGTGGGCCATCTTGCCGCGTGGAACTACTTCGAAAGCGCCGACACGCCGGAAAACAAGGCGTTCATCGCGGAATGGAAGAAGTTCATCAAGAACGACAAGCGCGTCACCAATGATCCGATGGAAGCCCATTACATCGGCTTCAACATGTGGGTGAATGCGGTGACGGCGGCGAAGACCACCGACGTTGACCCAGTGATCGATGCCATGGTCGGCCAGAAGTTCCCCAACCTCACGGGTGGGACGGCTGAGATGCTGCCCAATCACCATCTCACCAAGCCGGTGCTGATCGGAGAGATCAAGGCCGACGGCCAGTTCGACATCATCAGCAAGACCGATCCGGTTCCGGGTGACGCGTGGACGGACTTCCTGCCGGAGTCCGCAGTGCTCGATTCCGATTGGAAGACCTTGAAGTGCGGCATGTACAACAAGGACACCAAGACCTGCGTTCAGTTGAAGTCCAACTACTGAGCCCGTCTCGCACAAGGGGAGAGCCTTCGGGCTCTCCCGTCTTTTCCTCGATTGGCGGAATGCTGATGCGACCGGTCCTTCTTGCGCTGTTCATGCTCGTCACCTTCGCCCTGGGATCACTCGCCCATGCGGAAGACCTGCAGGCATTGCTGGCGAAAAACCAGGCGGCGATCGCAAAGCCCTCCCGCGCCACCGCCGAGAAGGTGATCGGCGACCTGCTGGCGAGCGGCGTGCCCGGTGTCCAGCCCTTCCTCGAAAAATGGGGCAAGCGTGAAATCTGGGTCCGCAAGGCCGATGGTGCCTTCTTCACCGTGGTCAAGGACGGCGAGACGTTCAGGCTGACCGATATCGCAACGGGATCGGAGGTCGGCACGGCGCAGAAATCCGAGATCGATCAGGTGAAGCCCAATGCCGGCGTTCAGGCGCTGGTCACGGGCGCGATGGTGCAATTCCAGCTCAGCGACGCAGATCCCGCCCGACGGGCGGCGGCGCTCGCAGACCTCGAACGCAAGGCCGACGCGGCGCAATTGGCCCCGCTCCGCGCCTCCATTGAAGGTGAGAGCGATCCGGTTCTGAAGCTGCGGAAGGAGCGCCTGTCGCGGCTCCTCACCATACGTTTCGGTGAAAGCGTGGACGAGCGTGTGGCTGCGATCAGGAGCTTCGAGGGCGATATCGCGGTGGACGTGCGCTCCGCCCTCAATCCGCTGCTGGCCACGGAGCGCAAGGCCGCAGCATCGATGCCCGACGGCGTGAACATCGCGCGGCAGCTGAACACGGGTGCCGACCTGTCCATCGACGATGCCTATGACGTTCTGGTGGCGAATGCACTGGCTCCGCCGCGCATTGCCGCTGCCGAGCGAAATGCGGCCCTGGCCGCGAACATGAAGGACGGTGCCGTGGGCGGTCTTCGTCGGGACCAGCTCGACACGGAGGAGGCGCGTGGCGCAGCCTATGCTGCTCTGGTCAGGTCAGGCGCAGCCAAGCCTTCCCCCACGCCCGAC
>JAEUMJ010000133.1 GCA_016792865.1 Hyphomicrobiales bacterium
TCGGTGTTCGCCATGCCACCGTAATCGAGGTCGATTGCGACGCGATTGAAGAAGCGAGCGGTGTTCTGGTCGATCGGCTTGATCTCCGGGTCGGCAAGAGAGGCAAGCGCCGTCGCATACGGAGGGTGAAGGTGAATGATGCAGCGTGCATGCGGCAGCAGGGCATGCAGGCGCCCATGGATGCTCCAGGCGGTCAGGTCGGGCGCATCCGGACGGTCCATCGTGGACTTGTCGTTGGCATCGAGCAGCATCAGGTCGGAGGCCCGTATGCGGCTGAAATGCTTCCAGCGCGGGTTCATCAGGAACTGCTTGCCATCCGGAGACACTGCGAGGCTGAAATGGTTTGCCACCGCCTCATGCCAGTCAAAATGTGCTGACAAACGGAAGGCTGCGGCAAGATCCACCCGCATTTGCCTCTCTGCGGCATCTGTGGCGGGCTTGCGGTTGAATGCGGTCACGTCAGCCATGGGGGTTCTCCTCGGATAGCCCGAATGCTAGTGCAGGCGGACGTGTCTGGCAAATGGCGGCGAAACGTGAGGCAACCCCAAGTGAAGAAGTCTGGAACTGTCATGGTCCGCGCAGTGGCGCTGGCGGGCCTCGTTTGTGGCCTGCTGGTTTCGGCGGCTTCGTCTGCCGTGTCCGATCCCGGCCCTGAAGGCATCTGGCGCATGACCAGCGGCAAGGTCACGGTACGGGTCCGCTATTGCGGCGGGCAGAAACTGTGCGCCACGATCGTCGGGCTGGCCGAGCCCCTCAACAAGGCGGGAAAGCCAAAGGTCGACCATGAAAACCCCAATCCGGCGCTGCGCTCGCGGCGCATCATTGGCCTTCAGGTCGTCAGCGGCATGAAGCCGGCGGGGGCAAACCGCTGGAAAGGCTCCATCTACAACGCTGATGATGGTGGAACCTATTCATCCGTGTTGCAGCTTTCCGGCAATGCCATGAACCTTCAAGGGTGTTGGGGGCCATTCTGCAAAAAGAACCGTTTCATTCGCGTGCCTTAATGTTATAAGCGCATCAAGGCGGGGGTGGTTGAATCATTTTGGTGGTAGAAATGGCGTTTCGCCTTCTTTCCAGCGTGTCGCGCCCGCTTTTTGTCGTGATTTTCGGAGGCTTTCTTGTCTGCTCGGCGTGGGCACAGGATGTCATGCCTCTGGAGGGCTTGTCTTTTGCAAAGAAAATGAAGCTGGCGAAGGCGGGCGACGATACCGCCCAGCTTGCCATCGGCATTCACTATGAGCAGGGAATCGAAGCCAAGAAGGATGCCCAGCAGGCCGCCCGCTGGTATCGCGAATCGACCCTCAAGGGAAACATCGAGGCACAGTACCGTCTGGCGCGACTCATCAGCCGCGGCGCCAAGGGCCTGACACCTGACAAGATCGCAGCCGCGACCTTGCTGCAAGCGGGGGCGGAAAAGGGTCACGCGGCCTCGCAGAACGAATTCGGCCTGCGCCTGCAGAACGGTGACGGAATCGATGCCGATGCCGAAAAGGCCGCACAGTGGTTCCAGAAGGCCGCTGATCAGGATTTCGCGCCCGCCAAGGTCAATCTCGGCTTGCTTTACGTGCGCGGGCAGGGGGTCGTGAGGGACTACAAGGTGGCCTTCAATCTCTTTACCGAAGCAGCCGAGCGCGGGGATGCGTGGGCCATGAACAACCTTGGCAGCCTGTACGAAATGGGCTGGGGCACAACCAAGGATGTGGTGAAGGCCCGCGAGTTCTACCGGGCAGCGATCGCCAAGGGCAACCAGATGGCTCAGGCCAACCTGGCGCGCCTTGACGGCATGCAAGCCAATGCCAGCCAGGCGGGCAATCCGCCACCGGCCCAAACCCAGGGTAACTGACCGGTCCTTCCGAGGGCCGCTGTTGGCTGCTGAACGGGGCGCATACCAACCATTAACCAAGAATCTCAACCGGGCATTCAGCCTGTTGGCCTCATTGTGCGTTCAGTGGTCACGGGGGCCACAGTTGGGATCACACCTCCTTTTGGGACGGGGAGGCCGGTTGGGAGTTACGCCATGCGGCGCCAAGGTATTTTTCTGGTGGTGATGGGCCTTGTCGCCCTCGGTCTTGTGGGTTGCGCCTCGGACAAGAAGAAGCTCGATCCCTTCGCGGGCAAGGGCAGCGCCTATTACAAGGGCAAGGGCCCGCTGCCGGAAGGCGGAGGCCGCTATTTCGTCGGCAAGCCCTATCAGGTGGCAGGCCGCTGGTACACGCCCAAGGAACAGCCCGGCTACGACAAGGTGGGCGAAGCCTCCTGGTACGGCGAAGCCTTCCACGCCCGGCGTACCTCGAACGGCGAATACTTTGACATGAACGATTACACGGCCGCACATCCCACCCTGCCTCTGCCCAGCTATGCGAAGGTCACCAACGTCAACAATGGCCGCACCATCGTTGTCCGCATCAATGACCGTGGCCCCTTTGTCGGAACGCGCCTCATCGATCTGTCCAAGCGCAGTGCCGACGCGCTCGGCTATCGCAACCGGGGCAAGGCCCGCGTCCGCGTGCAGTGGATCGCGAACGCCCCGCTGAATGACAAGGGCTACCGCCACCTGGCGATGATGAACGAATCCATGAAGGATGGCGCCAGCATCCGCCAGCTTGCCTCGCTCTCTGATCGCAAGGCACCGGCCACGACCATGGTCGCGTCAGCCGAACCGCCGCCGCGCCGGCAAGCCGCTCCGCAGGATTTCGCGGAGCAGTACCAGGAACCGCAGACCACCACGGTTGCCTATCAACCGCCGCCGCCCCCGCCGCCTCAGCCGCAGGATGACGGGTCTGCCTTTGCAGGGTTCGTGGTGCACGTCGCCACCTTTGCCAATCGCGACAATGCCGATGCGGCCTACGAGGAGCTTTCCGCCAGCCTCGACTTGCAGATGTTCCGGTTTGAGGGGCAAGATGGCCCGCTCTACCGCATCCAGACCCGTCCGGTGGATGACGAGAACACCGCAACCCGCATGCTCTTCCAGCTTCAGGATCAGGGCTATTCCGGCGCGAAGATCCGCCGTGTCAGGGTGCAGCAAGTGGCCTACAGGACGGCAATCCGCTAGCCCCCGGCCGACGGAGCGAATTGCAAATCGGGGAGCAGGGTCCTAAGACATATGTCCTGACCCAGCCCCCTGTGCAACGAGACCGTCCATGCGATTTCATTTGCGTTCTGCCGCCTGCCTGCTGATTGCAATCGTGATGGCTGCGCTTCCTGTCCATGCCCAGACCCTGGCCGACGAAGCCTATGTCTCCGCAGCCCCGCAGGCCATTCTGATCGACGCCAAGTCGGGGCGGGTCTTCTACGAGAAGGATGCGGACAAGGCCGTCCAGCCCGGCAACATGAGCAAGCTCATGACCCAGACGGTGGTGCTTGATCTCTTGAAGTCCGGCGAACTCCTGCCTGACACGAAGTTCACGGTCAGCACCAATGCCTGGAAGAAGGGCGGCGCACCATCCAAGGGCACCACCATGTACGCCAAGGCCAAGACGCAAATCAGCGTCGCTGACTTGTTGCGCGGTGCCATCGTGGCATCGGGCAACGATGCCTGCCTTGTGCTCGCGGAAGGTATCGACGGCAAGGAATCGGCCTTCGTCAATCGCATGAACATCAAGGCGGAAGAAATCGGATTGAGGAACAGCAGGTTCCGGAACACCACCGGCAACAGCGACCCGAACCATGTCATGAGCGTTCGCGATCTGGCGACGCTCGCCCGCTACGTCATACTCAATCATCCCGATTATTTCAGGCTCTACAGCGAGAAGGAATTCACCTGGAGCGAGATCAAGCAACCCAACCGCAATCCG
>JAEUMJ010000157.1 GCA_016792865.1 Hyphomicrobiales bacterium
CGGGCTGACGGCGGACCGGACGCTGATGCTGGTGAAGGGCGCAGAATCCCTGAGCCTGCTGCATCGGTTGGGCAACACGATTCTCCTCGGTGAGCTGGGTGCCGCCCTCGTCGCGCAACCCTGGATCATGCGGCTCATCGAACATCATGAGCATTTCTACACGGACCTCGCCGATCCGGTGCAGTTGCTCCGGACGGGAAAGGCGCAGGGAGCCCTTCATCGCTATTGGTCATACGACGATGCCACGGGTGACAAGGCCCGGTACTCGGCCCTGATGGCCGCGTCGCAGGCGGCGGTGTCGGAACAGGTTCTCGCAGCCTATGACTTCAGCGGTCACAGCCGCATGCTGGATGTGGGCGGCGGGGCAGGTGCCTTCCTTCGTGCCGTGGGCGCACGCTATCCGGACCTTGATCTCCATCTCTTCGACCTGCCTGCCGTTGCGGAGCTGGTGTCAGCGTGCCATGCAACTCCGGCGTCGCCTGCCATCCGGGCTCATGGCGGTGACTTCCGCCGCGATCCGCTTCCGTCGGGAATGGATCTCGTCAGCCTCATTCGCGTGGTGCATGACCATGACGACGACACAGTGCTGGCGCTCTTCCGCAATATCCGAGCGGTGCTGGATCCGGGCGCGACGCTGCTGCTGGCCGAACCCTTGTCAGGACATTCCGGCACCGCGCGGGTGGCCGATGCGTATTTCAATTTCTATTTCACCGCGATGGGCCAGGGGCGCACGCGCACGCCTGCTGAAATCGCTCAAATCGCTGCGCAATCCGGTTTTGGCGCGTTGCGCCAATGGCCCACGCAAAACCCTCTCGTGACGGGCGTTTTGTCGCTGCGTGCTCTGTGAGCAGATGCGTAAAAGAAGATTGACAATGGGTAATGTCTAGTTAAGCTGACACCCAAGATGTCTTGCCACAGTGACAAGCGTCAACAGGGCGGAGGCTGGCGATGGATACCACTGCTGTGGTCTTTGCAGCTCCTGGGCGATTGGGGCTCGAGGTTCTTCCGCTGATTCCACCCGAAGGCGCGACGGCGCTGGTGGATGTCTGCTTTTCCGGCATCAGCACCGGCACGGAACGGCTGCTCTGGACAGGAGACATGCCGGCCTTTCCCGGCATGGGCTATCCGCTTGTGCCCGGTTATGAAACGGTGGGCCGGATCGGCAAGGCGCCGCGCAATTCCGGCCTGCGGGAAGGTGATCTCGTTTTTGTTCCCGGTGCCAGTTGCTATGGCCCGGTGCGCGGTCTCTTCGGTGGTGCTGCAAGCCGCATTGCGTCCATGCCCTCGCGACTGGTGAAGATCGACGAGGCGATGATCGAGTCCGGCACCATGCTGGCACTTGCCGCAACCGCCCATCACGCCGTGAAGCTGTCGCGCCTGCCGGATCTCATTGTCGGCCATGGTGCCTTGGGCCGTCTTGCCGCCCGCATCGTGGTGGCCTGTGGCGGTTCGCCCACGGTCTGGGAAACGGATGAGCAACGGGCGGGCGGCGCAAGAAACTATCGCGTCGTGCAGCCGAACCTTGACGAGCGCCGCGACTACTCCTGCATCCTCGATGCCAGCGGCGACACGCAGATCATCGATCGTTCGATGAAGCATCTGGCCCGCCACGGCGAGATCGTGCTTGCCGGCTTCTATTCCGAACCCCTGCATTTCGTCTTTCCGCCCGCGTTCATGCGTGAGGCAACACTGCGCGTCGCGGCGCAATGGGAAGCCGCCGACCTCACCGCGGTTCTTGGGCTGGTGACGTCCGGAAAGCTCTCGCTCGACGGCCTGGTCACGCACCGCAGCCCGGCGGCTGATGCGTCAGCGGCCTATGAAACAGCATTCACGCATCCCGGCTGCCTGAAAATGGTGCTCGATTGGAGGACATATCAATGAACTCTGCCGACACCCAGATCCTTCACGACACCCGGCTCAAGGCGGAAGCGGCGCAGGAGCCTGACCCCGTTCACGTCGGTGAGGTGAAGAAGGAGACCCAGGTCATCGCCATCTATGGCAAGGGCGGAATCGGCAAGAGCTTCACCCTCGCCAATCTCTCCTACATGATGGCGCAGCAGGGCAAGCGCGTGCTGCTCATCGGCTGTGATCCCAAGAGCGACACGACCTCGCTCCTCTTTGGCGGCAAGGCCTGCCCCACCATCATCGAGACCTCCTCGAAGAAGAAGCTCGCGGGCGAAGACGTGAAGATCGGCGACGTGTGCTTCAAGCGTGACGGCGTCTTTGCCATGGAACTGGGCGGCCCCGAAGTCGGGCGCGGTTGCGGCGGCCGCGGCATCATCCATGGCTTCGAGCTGCTGGAAAAGCTGGGCTTCCATGAGTGGGGCTTCGACTTCGTGCTACTCGACTTCCTGGGCGACGTGGTGTGCGGCGGCTTCGGGCTGCCGATCGCCCGCGACATGTGCCAGAAGGTGATCATCGTCGGATCGAACGACCTGCAGTCGCTCTATGTGGCGAACAATGTCTGTTCGGCGGTTGAATATTTCCGCAAGCTCGGCGGCAATGTCGGCGTCGCCGGCATCGTCATCAATAAGGATGACGGAACGGGTGAAGCACAGGGCTTTGCAGAGGCAGCGGGCATTCCGGTTCTCGCCTCGATACCGGCCCACGAGGACATCCGTCGCAAGAGCGCCAACTACGAAATCATCGGCAAGCCGGGCGGCGAATGGGGCGCGCTGTTTGAACTGCTCGCCACCAATGTGGCGGAAGCGCCGCCGCAGCGTCCCAAGCCGCTGAGCCAGGATGGCCTTCTCGGATTGTTCTCCGGCGACGTGGTGGGGCGCAGCGTGGTTCTCGAACCTGCAACGGCAGAAGACATGTGCGGCGGTGTCGTCACCCAGAAGCCGTCCCTCGAAGTGATTTACGACCAGGTATAGGAATGGCCACCTTGTTTGACAGGACCGGAAAAGTGCAGGGAGCGGACGGCGCAGCCGCCGCTGTCCCGCCTGCCGCAGGTGCCTGCAGCAACACGGACGAACTGAAAGCCGCCGCAGCGAAGGCGGGCAAGGCAGGCATGCTTGACCAGTTCGCGCGCGACTATCCCGTCGGCCCCCATGACCAGCCGCAAAGCATGTGCCCGGCCTTCGGCAGCCTGCGCGTCGGCCTGCGCATGCGCCGCACCGCGACAATCCTTTCCGGCTCGGCCTGCTGCGTCTACGGACTGACCTTCACCTCGCACTTCTATGGTGCGAAGCGCAGCGTCGGCTACGTGCCGTTCAATTCCGAGACCCTCGTCACCGGCAAGCTGTTTGAAGACATCCGCGACGCCGTGCACGAAGTCGCCAGGCCCGAAGACTACGACGCGGTGATCGTCACCAACCTGTGTGTGCCGACCGCCTCCGGCGTGCCGTTGCAGATCCTGCCGAAGGAGATCAACGGGGTGCGCATCATCGGCATCGACGTGCCGGGCTTTGGCGTTCCCACCCATGCGGAGGCGAAGGATGTGCTCGCGGGAGCCATGCTCCGCTATGCCGCCGGTGAGATCCGGAGCGGCCCTGTTGCGCGTCCCCGGACCAAGGCGGAGCTTCCCGCCGTCACGCTGCTGGGCGAAATGTTCCCGGCCGATCCGGTGATCATCGGCCGCATGCTGGCACCCATGGGACTTGCTGCCGGGCCGGTTGTTCCCACCCGCGAGTGGCGCGAGCTTTTCGCCGCCTTCGACTGCGCCGCCGTCGCTGCCATTCATCCGTTCTATACCGCGAGCATTCGCGAGTTCGAGACAGCAGGCCGTGCAATCGTCGGGTCTGCTCCCGTGGGCCATGACGGAACGGCGGACTGGCTTGAGGCAATCGGTCAGGCATGTGGTGTTCCAGCCGCACGAAGGGCCGAGGCGCAGAACGCCATCCTTCCCGCCATCAAGGGTGCGCTGGCGCAGAAGCCCATCCAGGGCCGCATCACGGTGTCGGGCTATGAAGGGTCTGAACTTCTGGTTGCCCGCCTCCTGATCGAGAGCGGAGCGGACGTTCCCTATGTGGGCACCGCTTGCCCGCGCACGCCCTGGTCGGATGCGGATCGCTGCTGGCTTGAGGCACGGGGAACCCATGTCCAGTACCGCGCTTCGCTGGAACAGGACATTGAAGCCGTTCTCGATGTGCGGCCGGATCTCGCCATCGGCACGACACCGGTGGTGCAGAAGGCAAAGGCGCTGTCGATCCCGGCACTCTACTTCACCAATCTCATCTCCGCCCGGCCCCTGATGGGCCCGGCCGGTGCCGGCTCGCTGGCGCAAGTGGTGATGGCGGCCATCCGCAACAAGAACCGCTTCGACGAGATGAGCGCCTTCTTCGAAGGCGTGGGAGCCGGACATGCCGCAGGCATCTGGCGCGAAGTGCCGGTGGATCGCCCGGAGTTCAAGAAGAAATATGCAGGCATGCTGGCCGCCCGCGCCAAGGCCGAAGAATCGGTGGGAACCTGACCATGCTGATTCTCGATCATGACAGGGCAGGCGGTTACTGGGGATCGGTCTATGTCTTCACGGCAATCAAGGGATTGCAGGTGATCATCGACGGCCCGGTGGGATGCGAGAACCTGCCTGTCACGTCGGTGCTGCACTATACCGATGCGCTGCCGCCGCACGAGCTGCCGATTGTTGTCACCGGATTGGGCGAGGAAGAGCTTGGCAAGCTCGGCACCGAAGGTGCGATGCGCCGCGCCCACAAGGCCCTCGATCCCGGCCTGCCGAGCGTGGTCGTCACCGGCTCGATCGCCGAGATGATCGGCGGCGGAGTCACGCCCCAGGGTACCGGCATCCAGCGTTTCCTGCCGCGCACCATCGATGAGGACCAGTGGCAGAGCGCCGACCGGGCGCTCATGTGGCTGTGGACCGAATTCGGCGCAAAGAAGAAGAACGCAACACAGCGGAAGCCGCGGGTCGAAGGCGAGAAGCCGAAGGTCAACATCATCGGCCCGATCTATGGCACCTTCAACACCGCATCCGACCTCGCCGAAATCATCCGACTCGTCGAAGGCATCGGCGCAGAGGTGAACATGGCCTTCCCGCTGGGCAGCCATCTCGCGGAGGTGCCGAAGCTTGCCAATGCGGACGTGAACATCTGCCTCTATCGCGAATTCGGCCGCAAGCTGTGCGAGGCGCTGGACCGCCCCTACCTGCAGGCGCCGATCGGTCTCCACTCGACCACAAGGTTCCTCCGCAGCCTCGGCGGGTTGCTGGGCCTCGACCCGGAACCGTTCATCGAGCGGGAGAAGCACACCACGATCAAGCCGCTGTGGGACCTGTGGCGCTCGGTCACCCAGGATTTCTTCGGCACGGCCAGTTTCGGCATCGTCGCCAGCGAGACATATGCGCGCGGCGTCCGCCACTTCCTCGAAGAGGAGATGGGCCTGCCCTGCAATTTCGCGATTTCGCGCGAAGCCGGCAAGAAGACCGACAACGCCGCAGTGCGCAAGCTGGTGAAAGAGAAGCCGCCGCTCGTTCTCTTCGGCTCGTTCAACGAACGGATGTATGCGGCAGAGGCAGGCGCCAAGTGTGCCTATGTTCCGGCCTCCTTCCCCGGTGCCATCATCCGCCGCCACACCGGCACTCCCTTCATGGGGTATGCGGGCGCCACCTATCTGGTGCAGGAGGTCTGCAACGGCCTCTTCGACATGCTGTTCAACATCATTCCGCTCGGCACCGAACTGGACAAGGTCGAAGCCACGCCTGCCAGCCACCTGAAGATGATGGACTGGAGCGACGCAGCGCGTGCCGCACTGGAGGAACTCGTCGAAAGGCAGCCCGTGCTGGTGCGCATTTCCGCCGCCAAACGCCTTCGCGACAACGCCGAAAGGCTTGCGCGCAGCGCCGCAGCGCAACGGGTGGAAGAACCGGATGTCCGTCAGGCCGGCAAGGCCCTGGCAGGGGTTGAGTAGTGGGAGAACCAAAAATGAGCAGCAAGCACAAGCACAGGGAGGGCGAAATGGAGTTCAGGCTCCTTCTCGCCGTGACGTTGCCTTTCTTCTTTGCCGCCACCGTTTTCAAACGCGTGATGCCGTGGAACTGGGGACGGGACAAGCGTTCCGTCTTTGCAGCGACCCGGACAGCCGCGCACAACAGTCTTCCATTCGCGTTCATGTGAACGCCGGATGGTCCGCCTTTCACGAGGGAGACTTCGTGAAATCCTGCCTCGGGGAGTTCCGGGGTGAATGGGTCCCTTCAAAGGATCCCAGCCGGAGGTAACACACATGGCTGACAACAACCGGTCTGGCAGTGCGTCAGGCCTAACCGAAGCGGAAGCCAGGGAATTCCATGGCATTTTCGTCACGAGCTTCATTGTCTTTACGGTGATTGCGATTATTGCGCACATCCTCGCATGGCAATGGCGTCCGTGGCTGCCCGGACCGAATGGCTACACCACTTCACAAATCGAAAACGTTCTTCCCGGGACCATGAAGTCCCCGGTTGAACTGGGTTAAGGAGAAAGAACATGTGGCGCATGTGGCTTCTGTTCGATCCGCGGCGGACTCTGGTGGCTCTGTTCACCTTCCTGTTCGTCCTGGCTCTCGTGATCCATTTCATTCTGCTGTCTACGGACCGTTTCAACTGGTTGGACGGACCTCGCAAGGCAGCAGCTTTGGAAGTTCAAACATCAGAGATGATCGCCTGACGGCGGAGTCTCATGGCCTGCGGGTGGCGGCAAGGCTGGTCCACCCGCAGGCGTCCAAATCAATGATAACGAATCCGGAGACTGGCCATGGCTATGCTCAGTTTTGAAAGAAAATATCGTGTCCGTGGTGGAACGTTGCTCGGTGGAGACCTTTTTGATTTCTGGGTTGGCCCGTTCTATGTCGGATTCTTCGGCGTCATCGGCACGTTCTTCACGCTGATCGGTGTTGCCCTCATCGCCTATGCCGCGTCGCAGGGGCCGACGTGGAACTTCTGGCAGATCAACATCGCTCCTCCTGACATCAAGTATGGGCTGGCGCTCGCTCCGATGCAGGAAGGCGGCTTCTGGCAAATCATCACCTTCTGCGCCACCGGGGCATTCGTGTCGTGGATGATGCGCGAAGTGGAGATCTGCCGCAAACTCGGCATGGGCTATCATGTGCCCATCGCCTTTTCCGTCGCGATTGCCGCCTATCTTTCGCTGGTGGTGGTGCGCCCCGTGCTCATGGGTGCGTGGGGCTATGGCTTTCCCTACGGCTTCATGAGCCACCTCGAATGGGTGTCGAACACGGGCTACACCTACGCGAACTTCCACTACAACCCGGCGCACATGATCGCCATCAGCTTCTTCTTCACGACCTGCCTGGCGCTGGCGTTGCACGGCTCGCTCATCCTTTCCGTGACCAATCCGCAGAAGGGTGAACCTGTGAAGAACGCCGAGCACGAGAACGCATACTTCCGCGACATCGTGGGTTACTCAATCGGCGCGCTTGGCATCCACCGCCTCGGCCTCTTCCTGGCGCTCAGTGCCGTGTTCTGGAGCATCGTCTGCATTGTCATCAGCGGTCCGCTCTACGCAGGTTCCTGGCCTGACTGGTGGACCTGGTGGCAGCAAATTCCAATCTGGTCCTGACGGGAGCAATCGTCATGTATGAATATCAGAACATATTTACCCGCGTGCAGGTGCACGGCCCCGTCGACCTGGGCGTGCCCATGCGGCACACCAACTTCACCCGCCAGGGCAAGCCCTTCTTCAGCCACCTGCTCGGCATCTTCGGTGACGCGCAGATCGGCCCCATCTACCTCGGCTTCCTCGGCGTCGCGTCCTTGATGTGCGGCTTCGTGGCAATCGAGGTGATCGGCCTCAACATGCTCGCATCGGTGAACTGGTCGCCGCAGGAATTCATGAAGAACTTCTTCTGGCTGACGCTCAATCCGCCGGATGCGAAGTATGGCCTCAGCCTCGCGCCGCTCAAGGAAGGCGGCTGGTGGCAGATCGCCGGCTTCTTCCTCACTGCATCCATCCTGCTGTGGTGGGTGCGGACCTATCGCCGGGCGCGTGCGCTCGGAATGGGCACGCATGTGTCATATGCCTTCGCTTCCGCCATCTGGCTCTATCTCGTGCTGGGCTTCATCCGCCCGCTGCTGATGGGCAACTTCAGCGAGGCAGTTCCCTTCGGCATCTTCTCGCATCTGGAATGGACGAACAACTTCTCCGTCAACTACGGCAACCTGTTCTACAATCCCTTCCACATGATCTCGATTGCCTTCCTTTATGGCTCGGCTCTCCTCTTCGCCATGCACGGCGCCACCATCCTGGCGGTGTCGCGTTACGGCGGCGAGCGTGAGATCGAACAGATCGTGGATCGTGGCACGGCCTCGGAACGCGCCGCCCTGTTCTGGCGCTGGACCATGGGCTTCAATGCCACCACCGAGTCGATCCATCGCTGGGCCTGGTGGTTCGCGGTGCTCTGCCCCATCGCCGGCGGCATCGGCATCCTGCTGACCGGCACCGTCGTCGATAACTGGTACGATTGGGGCATCAAGCACGGCCTGACCACCGGCGCGCCCTATGACATGACGGTTCCCAGCACGCTGCCCTGAGCAGCCTGGAGCCACCACTCGTCAAGTCGGCCCCGCATTCTTTTCGTTACCCTCATGCGGGGCCTCCCCAACTGCCCCATTTCAGGCAACCTGGCGACCGCTTGTGTCCGCCAGGTTTTTCTTTGTGCCGACGCACAAAAAGAAACGCCCGGCGGTGAGGCCGGGCGCTCAACGATCAGGTTAGGTCAGTTCAGGGATGGGCCTTGAGGAAGGCGATCACGTTGGCGATCTCTGCATCGTCCTTGAGGCCGGGGAAGGCCATCTTGTTGCCGGGAATGAAGCCCTTCGGGTCCTTCAGGTAGGATGCGATCGTTGCGTCGTCCCACACCTGCCCGTCAGCGCCTTTCTTCGCCATGGCTTCCGAATACTTGAAGCCTTCGACCGATCCCGTCTTGCGGCCGACAACTCCCTTCAGGGTGGGGCCGACACGGTTCACGCCCTTGTCGTTCTCGTGGCAGGTCTTGCACTTGTTGAACACCTTCGCGCCCGCTGCCGCGTCGCCGTCAGCCCAGGCGGGCACGGCCAGCGCCATCAGGGCCGCGCCCATG
>JAEUMJ010000140.1 GCA_016792865.1 Hyphomicrobiales bacterium
GCCGCCCGTCTCGGCAAGAACCTTCGTGATCGCTGCCGTCAAGGACGTCTTGCCATGGTCAACGTGACCAATCGTGCCAATGTTGCAGTGCGGCTTGTCGCGGTTGAATTTCTCTTTGGCCATCGGAGTTCTCCGTTCTCAAAACTGAATTAGGCGTATTTCTTTTTGACTTCTTCGGCCACGGCGCCGGGAACCGGTGCGTAGTGGTCGAACTGCATGGTGTAGGACGCGCGGCCCTGGCTCATCGAGCGCAGGTTGTTGATGTAGCCAAACATGTTGGCGAGCGGCACAAGCGCGTTGATGATGTTGGCATTGCCGCGCATCGAGGTGCCGACAATCTGGCCGCGGCGGGAGTTCAGGTCGCCGATCACGGAACCGACGAACTCTTCCGGCGAGGTCACTTCCACCTTCATCATCGGTTCGAGCAGCTGCGGGCTGGCCTTTTCGAAGGCCTCCTTCATGGCTGCGCGGGTCGCGATTTCGAAGGCAATGGCCGAGGAGTCGACTTCGTGGAAGGCACCGTCAACCAGCGCAACCTTGAGGTCCACAACCGGGAAGCCGATGAGCGGGCCGGAGGTCAGGACCGAGTTCAGGCCCTTTTCCACGCCAGGAACGTATTCCTTCGGAACCGAGCCGCCGACGATCTTGGATTCAAAGGCGTTGCCCTTGCCCTTCTCGTTCGGCTCGACTTCGAGGATGACGCGGGCGAACTGGCCCGTACCACCCGTCTGCTTCTTGTGGGTGTAGTCGATGCGGGTCGCACGCGTGATCGTCTCGCGGTAGGCAACCTGCGGGGCACCCACGGCGACTTCCACCTTGTGGGTGCGCTTGAGGATGTCGACCTTGATGTCGAGGTGAAGTTCACCCATGCCCTTGATGATCGTTTCGCCCGATTCAGAATCGGTCGTGACGCGGAAGGACGGGTCTTCTGCAGCCAGCTTGTGCAAGGCCACAGCCATCTTTTCCTGATCGCCCTTGGTCTTGGGTTCCACCTTCATCTCGATCACCGGATCGGGGAATTCCATGCGCTCAAGGATGACCGGCTTGTTCGGATCACAGAGGGTGTCACCCGTGCGGGTGTCCTTCAGGCCGACCAGGGCAACGATGTCACCGGCATGCGCTTCGGCGATTTCCTCGCGGTTGTTGGCGTGCATGAGAACCATGCGGCCAACGCGCTCGGTCTTGTTGCGCGTGGAGTTGAGGAGCGAAGAGCCCTTCGAGAGAACGCCGGAGTAGATGCGGCAGAACGTGAGAATGCCGTACTGGTCGTCCATGAGCTTGAAGGCGAGCAGCGAAAGCGGCTCGTTGTCAGCCGACTTGCGCACCGTTTCGGAGTCATCCTTGGGGTCGATGCCCTTGATGGCCGGACGGTCAAGCGGCGAAGGCAGGTAATCGACAACGGCGTCAAGAAGCGGCTGCACGCCCTTGTTCTTGAAGGCAGAGCCACAGAGCACCGGGAAGAAAGCTCCGGTGATCACGGCCTTGCGAAGAAGCTTCTTGATCGTTTCGTTGGTCAGTTCCTTGCCGTTCAGGTAGTCGTCCATGGCCTGATCGTCGAGTTCGGCGCAGGCTTCCACCATTTCGGCGCGGGCCAGTTCGGCAGCGTCCTTGAGGTCGGCCGGAATGTCCTCGTCGTGATACTTCGCACCGAGCGATTCATCTTCCCACACGACCGCCTTCATGCGGACGAGGTCGATGATGCCCTTGAAGTTCTGCTCGGCGCCGATCGGCAACTGGATCGGAACCGGCTTGGCGCCAAGGCGTTCCTTGATGTCCTTGATGCACTGATCGAAGGATGCGCCGGTCTTGTCCATCTTGTTGCAGAACACGATGCGCGGAACGCTGTACTTGTCGCCCTGACGCCACACCGTTTCGGTCTGGGGTTCAACGCCCTGGTTGGAATCGAGCACGCAGACTGCGCCGTCGAGCACGCGGAGCGAACGCTCGACTTCAATCGTGAAGTCAACGTGTCCGGGCGTGTCGATGATGTTCATGCGCTTGCCCTGCCAGAAGGCAGTGGTGGCAGCGGAGGTAATCGTGATGCCGCGCTCCTGCTCCTGCTCCATGAAGTCCATGGTAGCGGCGCCGTCGTGCACTTCGCCGATCTTGTGGCTCTTGCCGGTGTAGTAGAGGATGCGCTCGGTCGTGGTCGTCTTGCCGGCATCGATGTGGGCCATGATGCCGAAGTTGCGATAGTCTTCGAGGGCGTGGTTGCGGGCCATGATGATTTCTTCCGGTTACCAGCGGTAGTGGCTGAAGGCGCGGTTGGCTTCGGCCATCTTGTGGGTGTCTTCGCGCTTCTTCACAGCGGTGCCGCGGTTGTTGGCGGCGTCGAGGAGTTCACCCGACAGGCGTTCAACCATGGTCTTTTCGTTGCGGTTGCGGGCGGCGGTGATGATCCAGCGGATGGCGAGGGCCTGGCGGCGCTCGGCGCGGACTTCGACCGGCACCTGATAGGTGGCGCCACCGACGCGGCGGGAACGCACTTCGATCGCGGGAGCGACGTTATCGAGAGCCTGATGGAACATCTGGAGCGGATCGGACTTGGCCTTTGCCTGGATGGCATCCAAGGCGCCGTAAACGATGGTTTCGGCTACCGACTTCTTGCCCTGTTCCATGAGGTTGTTCATGAACTTGGACACGATCAGATCACCGAACTTCGGATCCGGGTTGATCAGACGCTTTTCTGCGCGATGGCGACGGGACATTGCTGACCTCTCTTACTTCGGACGCTTCGCGCCATACTTGGAACGGCGCTGACGACGCTTCGGCAGGCCCTGTGTATCGAGCACGCCGCGGATGATGTGATAGCGAACGCCCGGCAGGTCCTTCACGCGGCCGCCACGGATCATGACAACTGAGTGTTCCTGCAGGTTGTGGCCTTCGCCCGGGATGTAGCTCACCACTTCAAAGCCATTGGTGAGGCGAACCTTGGCCACCTTGCGGAGCGCCGAGTTCGGCTTCTTCGGGGTCGTCGTGTAGACGCGGGTGCAAACACCGCGCTTCTGGGGGCAAGCCTGCATCGCCGGCACCTTGTTGCGATAGGTGGGCTTCGTACGGGCTTTGCGCAGCAACTGGTTGATCGTCGGCATCGTGCCTTATCTCTACCTTGGCAAAATTCTTCGAACCGGGTTTCAAACACGACAAAAAGCACGTGGAATGTCCGGTCCGGGGACTTTCCAGTGCTCAAAACCAGAGGCCCTGCAAACCGGCCTGGTCTGGAGGGCTTGTTCTTGAATGTCTTTTCTTTCCTTCCGTGTCAGCGTTTCGTGAGCGCGAAGCTCCGACGGCCTGCAGTCTCGGAAGTTGGTGGGCTTCTACTGATTGCCCGCGTCGCCGTCAACAGTTTTCAACAGGCTTCGATTTCCAGCGAAAATGGGCGCTTTACAACGCCTTGGCCCCGACGCCACGGCACGGAATGGCACATATGCCCCTTTGTGCTTCTGTTGCAGCGCGGAATCGCTTCACGCCTCCGGCTTGGGGCAAGACGCCTTGACCTTGAGTTCAGCCTCGAAGGCCTCCTCCACCCAGGCGGGTGCACCCCAACCGAAATCATCCGCTGCGACATAGCCCTTCTCGGCCAGGCGACGCATCATCGCCGTCAGTTCCGAATCAAGCCGGGTGGGCATCTTCATTGCCTTGACGAAGGTCTCGTCCTTCTTGAGCTTTGCCGCCTGCTCGGCGGAAACCCGCATGTAGGTCTTTTCGATCCCTTCCTTGCCGCCTGAGACCATGCCCCGCTGCACGCCCAGGATGTATCCCCAAAGCTTGCCCTCAAAGGTTGAGCGAGCCTTTTGGTAGCGCGACGCCATCCAGACCAGATGTTCCCTTTCGGAGGCCCGGCAGAGGCGGTCCGGTTGCGAGGTCATGTAGCACGTCATTGCCGGATCGTTCCGGGCGTCGTCCAGCCACAGGCGCTCGCACTTCGAGGCGAGTATGGAAACAGGAGCATCGCCCCAGAGGGGCGTGGGCAGCGACCAACCGCCGGGAAGATAGAAGGTGCCGAAAAAGGCGAAACTCATCGTTCCGAAGATGATGCGCAACTGCCCGAAGGTCATGTCACGATTCCCGGTTCGGACAGGCCGTTTTCACCTTTCCTGCCCGTTTCAGGGCCCTGGCGATGAAGTCGGGTTTGGTCTTGAAGTCCTTGGCCTCGATGTAGCCGGATCTTGCCAGGGTGTAGGCGGCTTTCTCCAGCTCGTATTCCGGAACCTTGTTGACACGCTGAGCCAGCATGTCGTTGGCAGGCTTCATGATGTCACTGGCCATGCCGGTAACCTTGTTGAACTGATCCATCTCGGCCTCGTCCCCGCCCTTCATGTTGTTGAGCTTGGCTGCTTCGAGACCAAGCTGCATGCCCTGCGTCTGAAGCTTTCCGATGGTCTTGAAGGTGGCGCCCATGTATTTGCGGTACCAGACCTTGTAGTCCTTGTCGTACTGCCTGATGGTGGCGAGAAGCGCCACATGCTCATCCTTGTCGCAGAGGCGATAGACCTGCCGCGTGAGATAGCAGTGCATTTGATCCGTGTTCGGAAGATTTGCCTGCCAGCCCTTGCCGCATACGGGATCGAGAACGGAACCGGCAAGGGTCGCTTCGCCCTTGCTTCCGCCACCAAAGCCGAAATTGAAACCGGGCAGCTCTCCGCCGATGAAATAGAACGTTCCCATGCCGGCCGTCAGGCTGGCGGCAACAATCGTGGCGATGAAGCCTGCATTGAGGGTGGTGGATTCTTCGGACTGCTCGATGAAGTTATCGTGCGTCGCCTTTTCAGGGATCGCATAGCCATACTCGTCGTATTGCGTTTGCCGCGACCGGTTTGAACCTGCAAGGCGCTGCTGGATTTGGTCCAGCCTGATCTCATTGCGCGACATACTCTTCCCCAACGTACTGACACACAGAACCTCGGCAATATAAAGGGTTAGCGGTTAACCCGCCCTTAACGGTTGCAATTGTGGCAATCCACGGCTGTCCTCTGCCACATTCCAGCCCTTCTCCCGCCCAACGTCGCGGACAGTTTCACCGTCACGGCGACATGACTCAGCGTTTTCTAAGCGAGGGAGAATACAAAGATGACCATGCCGCAACGCCACTGGTGGCACGAGCTGAACACCTGGGAACCTGAAGCTGCACTGGCCTTTTATGGCCGCACGCTGGGGTGGGAGTTCGAGCCCACCAGCCTGCCAGATGGTTCCGGCTACTGGATTGCCCGCAAGGACGGGAAACCCGTGGGTGGCGTTTTCGAGCTGACCGCTCCCGACTATGAGGGCATTCCCTCGCACTGGATGACCTATCTTTCGGTCGAGGACATCGACGCAGCAGAAGCCGCAACCAGCACATCGGGAGGTGAGGTCATGCGTCCTCCCGTGGCCGTGCCGGGAGTTGGCAAGCTTGCCGTTGTCACCGACGCGACGGGTGCCATGATCGGCCTTATCGAACCGGACAGTGCTCACGTCTTGAGCGTCGTTCACTGAGACAAGAGCGCGGGGGACGCCGAACAGGGTATGAAGGCCCGGATCGCATCCGGGCCTTTTCGCATGCTGGCGCCAGCATTCGGCCCCGCTTGGCGCAAGACCGGAAGTGCGCAAGACGGCCATTGTCCCCGCATGGACTGGCAACCGGACGCGGCCCTCACACTTTCACTGATCATCGTTTTCCTCGCCGCCATCGTTCGCGGCTTTTCCGGCTTCGGCTTTTCGTTGCTCGCGATCTCGGCGCTGTCCCTCGTCTATCCCCCGCAAGAAATCTTTCCTCCCATCTTCCTGATGGAAATCGTGGCCAGCCTGCATCTGCTGCCTTCGGTCTGGCGTCACATTCACTGGCGCTCATTGGCCCCGCTGCTCGTCGGCGCGACAGTGGGGACACCGATCGGCGTCTGGTTCCTCAGCACGCTCCCTGCCCCGCCCATGCAGATTGCCCTGGGCATCTTCGTGCTGCTCGCCGTGTCACTGATGTGGGTCGGCTACAGCTTTCGCGGCATGCCGGGAACAACCATGACGACCGCAGCGGGGTTCGCTGCCGGAGTGGCCAACGGCGCCTTCGGCATCGGCGGGCCGCCCGTGATCCTGTTCTACTTCGCGTCGCCCGCCGGTGCAGCGGCGGGTCGTGCCTCGCTGGTGATGTTCTTCCTCGCGCTTGATGTGATCGGCCTGGCATTCATGTCGGGCATGGCGGACCTCGTAGGCAAGGACACGCTCGTCCGGGCGGCCCTTTACCTCCCCGCCCTTCTCGCCGGCATCTGGGTGGGAGGGCACGCCTTCCGGAAAGTCGATGAAACCAGATTTCGCAAGGCGGTCCTTGTCTTGCTGGCGGTGCTGGCCGTGCTGATCATCGCCAAGGCAACAGCCGCGATCACATAGAAAAAGGGCCCGGATCACTCCGGGCCCCTGATCATTGCTCTGTGTGCGGAGCTTATTCCGCTGCCGCAGGCGGAAGCTGGGTCTTGGTCTGCTCTTCCAGGATGAGCTTGTCGCGCTTGTCTGCCACCTGGCGGAGGCGCGAGAGCATGCCACCCGTGCCCGCCGGGATGAGGCGGCCCACGATGACGTTTTCCTTGAGGCCGTCCAGGGTGTCGATCTTGCCCTGCACCGATGCATCGGTGAGAACACGGGTCGTTTCCTGGAACGAAGCAGCTGAGATGAACGAGCGTGTCTGCAACGAGGCCTTGGTGATGCCGAGCAGCACCGGCTGGCCCGAGGCAGGACGGCGTCCTTCCGCTTCCAGCTTGGCGTTCTCGTGGTCGAGTTCCTCGCGGTCAACCTGCTCACCCACCAGCATGGTGGACTCACCGGCATCGGTGATCTCAACCTTCTGCAACATCTGGCGAACGATCACCTCGATGTGCTTGTCGTTGATGCTCACGCCCTGCAAGCGGTACACTTCCTGGATTTCATTGACGAGGTAAGAGGCAAGCTCCTCCACGCCCTTGATCGCCAGGATGTCATGGGGGGCAGGATTGCCGTCCATGATGTACTCGCCCTTCTCGATGAAGTCGCCTTCCTGGACCGGAAGATGCTTGCCCTTCGGGATCAGGTATTCCACCGGATCGCGACCTTCCTCCTGCGGGACGATGCGGATGCGGCGCTTGTTCTTGTAGTCGCGGCCGAACTCGATCTTGCCCGAGATTTCAGCGATGACCGCAGCGTCCTTCGGACGACGCGCTTCGAACAGTTCGGCCACACGCGGCAGACCGCCGGTGATGTCGCGGGTCTTGGCGCTTTCCAGCGGGTTACGGGCAAGACCGTCGCCGGCACCCACCTTCGAACCCGGATCGACCGAGAGAATGGCGTCCACGGACAGCAGGTAACGGGCTTCGCCACCACGCGCCAGCTTCTTCACTTCACCCTTCTCGTCCTTGATGACGATGGCAGGCTTGAGCGAGGAACCGCGCTGGTTGGAACGCCAGTCGATGATGACGCGGTTGGTGATGCCGGTGGCTTCGTCAACCACTTCGTTGACCGATACGCCGTCCACAACGTCTTCGAAGGCAACGATGCCATCGACTTCCGTGAGGATCGGGCGGGTATAGGCATCCCACTCGGCGATGCGCTGGCCGCGCTTCACCGTGTCACCCTGATCGACGAACAGGCGCGAACCATAACCCACCTTGTGGGTGGCGCGTTCGTTGCCCTTCGCATCCTTGATGACGATCGCCACGTTGCGGCCCATGACCACCAGCTTGCCGCTGGTGTCCTTGGCAATCGCGCGGTTGCGGATCTCGACGGTGCCATCCACGTTGGCTTCGACGTAGGAATCGTCGAGCACCTGGGCGGCGCCGCCGATGTGGAAGGTACGCATCGTCAACTGTGTGCCGGGTTCACCGATCGACTGGGCGGCGATGACGCCCACGGCTTCACCCATGTTCACGGGCGTGCCACGCGCGAGGTCGCGGCCATAGCACTTGCCGCAGACGCCGAACTTGGTTTCACAGGTGAGCACCGAGCGGATGCGCACTTCCGGAATGCCGGCTTTCTCGATCCTCTCGACATCGGCTTCGCTGATCTCGATACCGGCCGCGACAAGCACATCGCCCGATGCGGGATCGGTGATGTCCTGCGCCGCGGTACGGCCGAGGATGCGCGTGCCGAGCGACACGATGATCTCACCGGCGTCGATGATCGGACGCGTCGTGATGTAGTGCTGCGTTCCGCAATCCTCTTCCGAGATGATGGCGTCCTGAGCAACGTCGACCAGACGGCGCGTGAGATAACCGGAGTTCGCCGTCTTCAAGGCGGTGTCGGCCAGGCCCTTGCGGGCGCCGTGGGTGGAGTTGAAGTACTCCAGAACCGAAAGACCTTCCTTGAAGTTCGAGATGATCGGCGTTTCGATGATCTCGCCCGACGGCTTGGTCATCAGGCCGCGCATGGCGGCGAGCTGGCGCATCTGGGTGGGCGAGCCGCGGGCACCGGAGTGGCTCATCATGTAGATCGAGTTGATGGGCTTCTCGCGCTTGCTGGCTTCGTCAACCTTCACGGCGCTGATCTCGGCCATCATGGCTTCGGCGACGCTGTCACTGCACTTGGCCCAGGCATCAACGACCTTGTTGTACTTCTCGCCCTGGGTGATGAGGCCGTCGATGTACTGCTGCTCGAACTCCTTGGCGCTTTCGCGCGTCTGGGCAACAAGCTGCTCCTTCTTCTTCGGAATGACCATGTCATCCTTGCCGAAGGAAATGCCGGCCTTGTAGGCGTTGAAGAAGCCAAGAGCCATGATGCGATCGCAGAAGATCACCGCTTCCTTCTGGCCACAGTGACGATACACGGCGTCGATCATCTTGGAGATCTCGCGCTTCGTCATCAGCTTGTTGCAGAGGTCGAAAGTGATGTTCTGGGCAAGCGGCAGGAGTTCGCCGATGCGCAGGCGGCCCGGCGTCGTTTCCACGATGCGGTTGCGCACCTTGCCGTCGGGAGCGGTATCCTTCACGCGGGCCTTGACCTTGGCGTGAAGGGTCACGACGCCATTCGCAAGCGCGTGCTCGACTTCCGAAAGCGATGCAAAGACCTTGCCTTCGCCCGGCTCGTTGTTGTGCATGATCGAGAGGTAGTAGAGACCCAGAACGATGTCCTGCGAGGGCACGATGATCGGCTGGCCGTTCGCCGGATGGAGAACGTTGTTGGTCGCCATCATCAGCACGCGGGCTTCAAGCTGGGCTTCCAGCGAAAGCGGAACGTGCACGGCCATCTGGTCGCCGTCGAAGTCCGCGTTGAACGCGGTACACACCAGCGGATGAAGCTGGATGGCCTTGCCTTCGATCAGGACCGGTTCGAATGCCTGGATGCCGAGACGGTGCAGCGTCGGAGCGCGGTTCAGCAGCACGGGATGCTCGCGGATGACCTCATCGAGGATATCCCAGACTTCCGGCTTCTCCTTCTCGACCAGCTTCTTGGCCTGCTTCACCGTGGTGGAAAGGCCCTTGGCCTCCAGTCGCGAGTAGATGAAGGGCTTGAACAGCTCAAGCGCCATCTTCTTCGGCAGGCCACACTGATGCAGCTTCATTTCAGGACCGACGACGATGACCGAGCGGCCCGAATAGTCCACACGCTTGCCGAGCAGGTTCTGGCGGAAGCGGCCCTGCTTGCCCTTGAGCATGTCGGACAGCGACTTCAGCGGGCGCTTGTTTGCACCGGTGATGACCCGGCCACGGCGGCCGTTGTCAAACAGCGCGTCAACGGCCTCCTGCAACATGCGCTTTTCATTGCGCACGATGATGTCGGGGGCCTTCAGCTCCATCAGGCGCTTCAGACGGTTGTTGCGGTTGATGACGCGGCGATAGAGATCGTTCAGGTCCGAGGTCGCGAAGCGGCCACCATCGAGCGGGACAAGCGGGCGCAGTTCCGGCGGAATGACCGGAACGACGGTGAGAATCATCCATTCCGGGCGGTTGCCGGATTCCATGAAATTCTCGACGAGCTTCAGGCGCTTGGCGATCTTCTTGGGCTTCAGGTCACCCGTGGCGACGCGCAGTTCCTCGCGCAGTTGTTCCTTCAACTGCTCGAGGTTGATCGACATCAGCATGTCGCGGATGGCTTCGGCACCGATGGCAGCGGTGAAGCTGTCTTCGCCGTAGTCTTCCTGGGCCTTCAGGTATTCGTTTTCGCTCAGCAGCATGTTCTGCTTCAGCGGCGTGAGGCCGGGCTCAACGACGATGTAGTTCTCGAAGTAGAGGATGCGCTCCACGTCCTTCAGGGTCATGTCGAGCAGCGTGGCGATACGGCTGGGAACCGACTTCAGGAACCAGATATGAGCCACCGGAGCAGCAAGCTCGATGTGGCCCATGCGCTCGCGCCGCACCTTCGAAAGCGTGACTTCGACGCCGCACTTTTCGCAGATGATGCCCTTGTACTTCATGCGCTTGTACTTGCCGCACAGGCATTCGTAGTCCTTCACCGGGCCGAAGATGCGGGCGCAGAACAGGCCGTCGCGCTCCGGCTTGAAGGTGCGGTAGTTGATCGTTTCAGGCTTCTTGATCTCGCCGAAAGACCAGGAAAGGATCTTTTCCGGGCTCGCAATCGAGATGCGGATCTGGTCGAAGACCTGAACCGGCACTGCAGGGTTGAAGACGTTCATGACCTCTTGGTTCATGTGTCCTGTTCTCCTCTTTGGCGGCGGGGCCGCCCATTAAAACGTAATCTGCTCGGAACGCGGGTGACTGAAAGGCTTACTCGGCCGCTTGCGCCGGCGGAGCTGCCTGCCCGCCCTGCGAGCTTTGCAGCTCGACGTTCAGGCCGAGCGAACGCATTTCCTTCACAAGCACATTGAAGCTTTCGGGAATGCCCGTTTCGAAGGCGTCGTCGCCGCGCACGATGGCTTCGTAAACCTTCGTGCGGCCCGCAACGTCATCCGACTTGACGGTGAGCATTTCCTGCAGCGTGTAGGCTGCGCCGTAAGCTTCCAGCGCCCAGACTTCCATTTCACCGAAGCGCTGACCACCGAACTGCGCCTTGCCGCCCAGCGGCTGCTGGGTGACGAGCGAGTACGGACCGATCGAACGGGCGTGGATCTTGTCGTCCACCAGGTGGTGCAGCTTCAGCATGTAGATGTAGCCAACCGTGACCTTGCGGTCGAACTTCTCGCCGGTCTTGCCGTCGTAAAGGTCGATCTGGCCGGACGTGGAGAGGCCCGCGTCGGTGAGCATGCGGGCAATGTCTTCCTCGCGTGCGCCGTCGAAGACCGGCGTTGCGATCGGCACGCCCTTCCTCACGTTCTCGGCGTACTCCACGACCTGGCTGTCATCCAGGGCCTCGATCTCGGCGTTCTTGCCGTAGATCTCGACAAGGCCGTCACGCAGCGGCTTCACCTTCTCGCTTTCGCGATAGGCTTCCAGCATCTTGCCGACCTTCTTGCCCATGCCTGCACAAGCCCAGCCCAGATGGGTTTCCAGGATCTGGCCGACGTTCATGCGCGAAGGCACGCCCAGCGGGTTCAGCACGATGTCCACAGGCGTGCCGTCTTCGAGGTACGGCATGTCTTCCTGCGGAACGATGCGCGACACGACACCCTTGTTGCCGTGGCGGCCGGCCATC
Source organism: Hyphomicrobiales bacterium (assembly GCA_016792865.1). Taxonomy (GTDB): domain Bacteria; phylum Pseudomonadota; class Alphaproteobacteria; order Rhizobiales; family Aestuariivirgaceae; genus Aestuariivirga. The sequence continues at coordinate 11,521 of JAEUMJ010000140.1, forward strand.
TTGTCGCCCGGCTGGATCTTGCGCTTCACGGCGACGAAGACCTTGACCATCTTCATCACGCCCGGCGGCAGTTCGTCGCCACGCTGGAGCTTTTCGACCTTGTCCATGAAGCGTGTTTCCAGCGCCTTCTTGGACTCGTCGTACTGCACCTTCATCGCTTCGAGTTCGGCCATGGCCTTGTCGTTGCCGAGGGCAATGTTCCACCACTGCGAGCGCGGAATGTCATCAAGCTGCGAGGTGCTGATCTTGCCTTCGAGCTTGTGGCCGCGCGGACCCGACGTTGCCACCTTGCCGTTCAGGAAGTCCTTGAGACGGCCATAGGAGTTACGGTCGAGGATGTTCATTTCGTCGTCGCGGTCCTTGGCGAGACGCTCGATCTCCTCGCGCTCGATCGAAAGGGCGCGCTCATCCTTGTCCACACCGTGACGGTTGAACACGCGCACTTCCACGATCGTGCCCGACACGCCCGGAGGCAGGCGCAGCGACGTGTCACGCACGTCGGACGCCTTTTCACCGAAGATGGCGCGCAGCAGCTTTTCTTCCGGCGTCATCGGGCTTTCACCCTTCGGCGTGATCTTGCCGACCAGGATGTCGCCCGGCTTCACTTCGGCGCCGATGTAGACAATGCCCGCTTCGTCGAGATTGCGGAGGGATTCCTCACCGACGTTCGGGATGTCGCGGGTGATTTCTTCCGGACCGAGCTTCGTGTCACGGGCCATCACATCGAACTCCTCGATGTGGATCGAGGTGAACACGTCGTCCTTCACGATGCGCTCGGACAGGAGGATCGAGTCTTCGAAGTTGTAGCCGTTCCACGGCATGAACGCGACAAGCACGTTCTGGCCGAGGGCCAGATCGCCAAGTTCCGTGGACGGACCATCGGCGATGATGTCCCCTGCCCCGATCACGTCACCCACGCGCACCAGCGGACGCTGGTTGATGCAGGTGGACTGGTTGGAGCGCTGGAACTTCGACAGCGTGTAGATGTCCACGCCCGGCTTCGACGGATCGGTTTCTTCCGTGGCGCGGATGACGATGCGCTTGGCATCCACCTGGTCCACCACGCCGGCGCGGCGGGCGGTGATGGCGGCGCCGGAATCACGGGCCACGACAGCTTCCATGCCGGTGCCGACAAACGGCGCGGATGACCGCACCAGCGGCACGGCCTGACGCTGCATGTTCGACCCCATGAGGGCGCGGTTGGCGTCGTCGTTCTCAAGGAACGGAATGAGCGCGGCGGCAACTGAAACGATCTGCTTCGGGGACACGTCGATGAAGTCCACACGGTCTGCTGGCATTTGCAGCACGTCACCGTGGTGGCGCACCACAACCAGTTCATCGGCGAACTTGCCTTCCTTGGTCAGCGGCACGTTGGCCTGGCCGATGTAGTACTTCGACTCCTCGATGGCCGAGAGGTACTTGACCTCGTTGGTCACCTTGCCGTTCACGACCTTGCGGTAGGGCGTTTCGATGAAGCCGTACTTGTTCACGCGGGCATAGGTGGCCAGCGAGTTGATAAGGCCGATGTTCGGGCCTTCCGGCGTTTCAATCGGGCAGATGCGGCCGTAGTGCGTGGTATGAACGTCACGCACTTCGAAGCCGGCGCGCTCGCGGGTGAGGCCGCCCGGTCCAAGGGCCGAGAGACGACGCTTGTGGGTGATTTCCGAAAGCGGGTTCGTCTGGTCCATGAACTGCGAGAGCTGCGAAGAGCCGAAGAACTCGCGCACTGCGGCGGCGGCGGGCTTCGCATTGATCAGGTCATGCGGCATCACCGTGTCGATATCGACCGAGGAGAGGCGCTCCTTGATGGCGCGTTCCATGCGGACGAGGCCGAGGCGGTACTGGTTTTCCATCAGTTCGCCCACCGAACGCACACGGCGGTTGCCGAGGTGGTCGATGTCGTCCACGTCGCCCTTCGAGTCACGCAGGTTATGGAGAACCTTGATGACTTCGAGGATGTCGTCCTTGCGGAGCACGCGGATGGTATCCGGCACGTCCAGCTCAAGGCGCATGTTCATCTTCACGCGGCCCACGGCCGAGAGATCATAACGTTCCTGATCGAAGAACAGTCCGTTCCACAGGGCTTCCGCACCTTCGCGGGTCGGCGGCTCGCCGGGGCGCATGACGCGGTAGATTTCAACGAGCGCCTGCTCGTAGCTTTCCACCTTGTCGGCCTTCAGCGTGTTGCGGATGTAGGCGCCGGTGTTGATGTGATCGATGTCGAGAAGGTTGAGGGTCTTGAAGCCCTGCTCCTTCAGCGCATTGAGGGACTTCTCGGTGAGTTCGTCACCGGCTTCCCCATAGATCTCACCGGTTTCGGCATTGACCAGTTCGTCGGCGAGATAATGACCGTAGAGATCCTCGTCGCGCAGCAACAGTTCCTTGGTGCCGTCTTCGGCGATCTTCCGGGCAAGGCGCGGCGTGATCTTCTTGCCGGCTTCCACCACAACCTGGCCCGTCTTCGCGTCAACCAGGTCAACCGCGGGCTTGATGCCCTTGAAGCGATCGGGGTTGAACGGCGTCTTCCAGCCGTCCTTCGTGGCCGTGTAGGGCACCGACTTGTAGAACGTGTGCAGGATTTCCTCGCCGCCCATGCCCAGGGCATAGAGCAGCGTCGTCACCGGCAGCTTGCGGCGGCGGTCGATACGGGCGTGGATGATGTCCTTGGCGTCGAATTCGAAGTCGAGCCACGAGCCGCGATAGGGAATGACGCGGGCGGCGAAAAGGATCTTGCCCGAAGAATGGCTCTTGCCCTTGTCATTGTCGAAGAAGACGCCCGGCGAACGGTGCATCTGGGAGACGATCACGCGCTCGGTGCCGTTCACCACGAAGGTGCCGTTCTTTGTCATGAGCGGAATGTCGCCCATGTAGACGTCCTGCTCCTTGATGTCCTTCACGGACTTGGCCTGGGTGTCGGGATCGACTTCAAAAACGATCAGTCGCAGCGTCACCTTCAGCGGTGCCGCGAAGGTCATTCCGCGCTGCTGGCATTCATCGACGTCGAACTTGGGCGCTTCGAATTCGTAGCGGACGAATTCGAGCACTGCCTGCCCGGCGAAATCGGAAATCGGAAACACCGACTTGAAAACCGACTGCAGGCCCTCGTTCAGGCGTCCACCGGCCGGTTCCTTCACCTGGAGGAACTGGTCATAGGATTCGCGCTGCACCTCGATGAGGTTCGGCATCTCGGCAACTTCAATGCCCTTGCCAAACACTTTGCGGATGCGCTTGCGGCTAGCTGCGGTCGTACGGGTATCGGCCATCTTGTTTTCCCTGTCACAACAATTTCATCGACGATGCGCCTGAGACGCACCAAACGGCTTGCTCGAAAACCCGCTCCGGACTTTCAAACAAACCGTCGTCTCTACCAAGTCACCCCCGGCATCCGGAAAAGTCTCCGGATGCCGGCGGCGAAACCCATTACTTCAGCTCGACCTTGGCACCAGCCGCTTCGAGCTTCTTCTTCATGTCTTCGGCGTCCTTCTTCGGCACGCCTTCCTTCACGGTCTTGGGAGCGCCTTCGACGAGGTCCTTGGCTTCCTTCAGACCGAGGCCGGTGATGGCGCGGACTTCCTTGATCACTTCGATCTTCTTGTCGCCGGCAGAGGCGAGAACGACGGTGAAGTCGGTCTTCTCTTCAGCCGGGGCAGCGCCGGCAGCAGCGCCGCCAGCAGCGGCAACAGCGACCGGAGCGGCAGCGGAAACGCCCCACTTCTCTTCCAGCATCTTGGAAAGCTCGGCGGCTTCCAGAACGGTCAGGCTCGAAAGGTCTTCAACGATTTTGGCGAGATCAGCCATTTCAGTTACTCTCTTTTGTCAGTCGGTTATCGGTTCAGTTCAACAAGCCGTGCATCAGCTCTTGGTGGCATAGGCATTGAACACGCGGGCCAGCTGGCCGGCGGGCGCCTGCAGGACGCCAGCGATCTTCGTCGCCGGAGCCTGGATGAGCCCGATGATCTTGCCGCGCAATTGATCAAGCGACGGCAGTTCCGCGAGTGCCTTGACGCCATTGGCATCGAGGGTGGTCTTGCCGAGGGCACCGCCGAGTACCACGAACTTCTCGTGGGCCTTGGCGAAGTCGGCAGCCACCTTCGGGGCCGAAACCGGGTCAGCGCCATAGGCCACCATGGTGGGGCCTGTGAACAGCTTTGCGATTCCAGCGGCGTCGGTGCCTTCGAGAGCGCGCACAGCAAGACGGTTCTTCACGACCTTTACGGTCGCGCCCGCCTTGGCCATCTTGTTCCGCAGGTCGAGGACCTGGTTCGCAGTCAAGCCTTTGTTGTGGGCCACGACGAGCACACCTGTGGTTTTGGCCACGGTGTTGAACGACGCGACGAGCTCTTTCTTTTCAGCTCTTTCCACTTGCTCTCTCCGTTGTGGCGGGATGTCGCCATCCCACCGGTTGGACCTGTTGCAGAATTCCTTCCGCAACGCTCTTGGCCTGTCCCCCCTGTTGTGCAGGGGTTCTGAGGTCTCAACCGACTGAACTGCCACTTGCGTGGCGAATTCGAATTCCGTCTTGACCCATCTCATGCTGGCTTTCGTGATTAAGCGGTCCGGTGAAGGACCGCGCCGGCAATCTCGGACAGGAGTGCCTTCGGCCTTGCGGGCCTCAGGCGGCCGTGCCGCAGTGTTTCCACCGCGGCCCGGTATTCTTCACGATCACGCCGTGCCGGTGCTCGCGGCATCAACCTTGACGCCGGGGCCCATGGTGGACGAAATCGAAATCTTCTTCACATAGGTGCCCTTGGCACCCGTGGGCTTGGCCTTGTTCACGGCGTCAACGAAGGCACGCACGTTCTGGGCGATCTGCTCGGCAGAGAACGACGCCTTGCCAACACCCGCCTGTACGATACCGGCCTTCTCGACGCGGAACTCGACGGCGCCACCCTTGGCAGCCTTCACGGCTGCGGTGACGTCCATCGTCACGGTGCCGACCTTGGGGTTCGGCATCATGTTGCGCGGGCCGAGCACCTTGCCGAGACGGCCGACGAGGCCCATCATGTCCGGCGTGGCGATGCAGCGGTCGAAGTCGATCTGGCCCTTGTTGACGATCTCGAACAGATCCTCAGCGCCGACAACGTCGGCTCCGGCCTTCTTGGCTTCTTCAGCCTTCGGGCCCTTGGCGAACACGCCGACGCGTACCTTGCGGCCCGAACCGTTCGGCAGGTTGCACACGCCACGGACCATCTGGTCTGCGTGACGCGGATCGACGCCGAGGTTCATCGACACTTCGATGGTTTCGTCGAACTTCGCGATGGCACGTTCCTTGACGAGCTTCACGGCTTCGTCGAGGCCATAGGACTTGCCGGCTTCAATTCCGGCGTGGCTCTTCTGCATGCGCTTGGGGAGTTTTGCCATGATACTTAGTCTCCCACCACTTCAAGGCCCATCGAACGGGCGGAACCGGCGATTTCGCGGGCGCCTGCTTCGAGGTCACGAGCGTTCATGCCCTGCAGCTTCTGCTGGGCGATTTCGCGGCACTGGGCCATCGTCACCTTGCCCACCGTGTTCTTGCCCGGCTCCTTCGAGCCAGCATTGATCTTGGCGGCCTTCTTGAGGAAGTACGACGCCGGAGGAGCCTTCATTTCAAACGTGAAGGACTTGTCCTGATAGGCGGTGATGACCACCGGAACGGGCGAGCCCGGTTCCATCTTCTGCGTGGCGGCATTGAACGCCTTGCAGAATTCCATGATGTTGAGGCCGCGCTGACCGAGAGCCGGTCCGATCGGCGGCGACGGGTTGGCTTGTCCTGCAGGAACCTGCAGCTTGACATAGCCGACGACTTTCTTCGCCATTCTATGTTCCCTTCTTCAAAGGTTAGTGGTGCGGCTTTCGCCTCCCACGGGGTTTCATTTGTCCTTCGTCTCCCCTTCCGGGTGGCTGGAGGCGGACGCTCCCCAGCGCTGCATTCCTCCGTAGACGGAGAAACTATTTCATCTTCTCGACCTGGCCGTATTCCAGTTCAACCGGCGTCGGACGACCGAAGATCGACACGGCCACCTTGAGGCGCGAACGTTCTTCGTCCACTTCTTCGACCTGGCCATTGAAAGAGGCGAACGGGCCATCGGCCACGCGCACTTGCTCGCCCACTTCGAAGTGGATTGTGGTCTTTGGCTTTTCGACGCCTTCCGCAACCTGGTTGAGGATGCGGGCAGCTTCGGCATCGCTGATCGGCACGGGCTTGAGGCCAGAACCAAGGAAGCCCGTTACCTTCGGTGTGTTCTTGATGAGATGGAACGCCTCATCGGTAAGATCGACCTTCACCAGCACATAGCCGGGGAAGAAGCGGCGTTCGGTCTTGAACTTGCGGCCGCGGCGGATTTCCACCACTTCTTCTGTGGGAACAATCACCTGCTCGAAGAGTTCATCCAGCTTCTTCTGGATGACCTGCTTCTTGATGTCTTCCATCACCTTCTTTTCGAAGTTCGAATAGGTGTGGACGATGTACCAGCGCTTCGCCATGTGGGGTGTGGGCCTCGTTTAAACCAGGTCAGAATCCAAAGAGCACGCCGTCCACGACCCACTTGAGAATCGCGTCAACGCCAAGGAAGAAAAGGGAAGCGGCCACGACCATGACGAGAACCATCACCGTCGAGATGCCGAGTTCGCGCCGTGTCGGCCAGGTGATCTTCCTGCCCTCTTCACGAACTTCCCGCAGGAATTCCACCGGATTGCTTTTGGCCATCGTTTTTCCTTTAGTTACAGTACGCTGAACCGCTCTATGTGGGGCCGCATTCCCACCGCTTCAACGGCCTGTAGAATGGCAGGGGCAGTAGGGCTCGAACCCACGACCTGCGGTTTTGGAGACCGCCGCTCTACCAACTGAGCTATACCCCTAGTACAAGGTCCAGCAGCGCCGGTCGGGCGCGGCTGGACCATGTGCTTTTGTGTGTGATGCGCGGGCTTTAGAGCCTTGAGGTCCGTCCGTCAACAGACGAAATCTTTGTCCTTGACATACAACAAATACAGCAATTGCGTATTTTGCAGCAATGCTGTATGTCGGCGCCCATGCGCTATTCCACCTCAGACCTGTCCCGCAAGTCGGGAGACATCATTGCCCGTGCCCTCCAGGCCCCGGTCACCATCACCCAGCGGGGCAAGCCACGGCTCATCATGATGAGCGTGGAAGAATACAACCGGCTGCGCGGGAAGCTCCCCGCCCCGGAGAAGCAGGAGGACTGATCAGCGTCCTGCCCGGTCCGCCATCTTCACCAGTGCCGCCATGTCCAGCTGGTCCGGGTTGCCCTGTTCGGTCAACCCCGCAACCACACCGGCGCGATCCGCCGCAGGGCGGTTCTGGCTCGCCTTGAACTTGCCGGTGAGCGAGCGCACCTCGATTTCAAGGCCCACAATTCCCTTCACCTGCGATTCCATGAAATCGGCGGGAGCGTCCGTGGTCTTCCAGGCGCTGCCGTTCCGGACCGATTTCTCATGGGCATCCGTCAACCCCGACACCAGCTCATGGAGCCATGTCCTGTCGTGGATCACCCGCGCCCTGCCCCGCATCTGCACAAGCGCATAGTTCCAGGTCGGCACCACGCGGCCATGGTCACGCTTCGAGGGATACCATTGCGGGGAAACATAGGAGTTGGCCCCTTGAAACACCGCCAGCACGTCCTGGCCCTCAAGTGTCTGCCACTGGGCGTTGCCTTTGGCCAGATGTGCCCGCAGCACGGTGGTGCCGCCCACTTCATGGACAGCAAAGGGAATGGCATTTGCCAGGATACCTTCACTCCCAAGCGAGATCAGCAGGCCTAGGGGATGAACCCGGACAAATTCCCGGAGCACGTCCGGATTCTTCTCTTCAAAAGCAGGCGGCAGATACATGGTGCGATGTCCGGTCAGGGCTGATGCCAATAGCACCCGAACCGCCCGCTTTGGCGACCAGTTTCCGCTTCGGAGGAAAGACCACTCCCACCAACAAAAAGGGCCGCCGGAAAAATCCAGCGGCCCGCAATTGTCAGTGTCCTGACGATTTAGTCAGTGATCTTGGCGACGACGCCGGCGCCGACGGTGCGGCCGCCTTCACGGATGGCGAAGCGGAGCTTCTCTTCCATGGCGATCGGCGTGATCAGTTCGACGTCGAACGAGATGTTGTCGCCCGGCATCACCATTTCCGTCCCGGCCGGCAGCGTCACAACACCCGTCACATCGGTCGTGCGGAAGTAGAACTGCGGACGGTAGTTGGCAAAGAACGGCGTGTGACGGCCACCCTCTTCCTTCGTCAGGATGTAGGCTTCCGCCTTGAACTTCTTGTGCGGCTTCACGGAACCGGGCTTGCACAGCACCTGGCCACGCTCCACCGCGTCCTTGTCGATGCCGCGCAGAAGCGCACCGATGTTGTCGCCGGCTTCACCCGAGTCCAGCAGCTTGCGGAACATTTCAACGCCCGTCACCGTCGACTTCTGCGTGTCGCGGATGCCGACGATCTCGATTTCCTCGCCCACCTTCACGATCCCGCGCTCAACGCGGCCCGTCACAACCGTGCCACGGCCCGAAATCGAGAAAACGTCTTCGATCGGCATCAGGAACGGCTGGTCCTTCGGACGTTCCGGCTGCGGAATGTACTCGTCAACCGCTGCCATCAGCTTCAGGATCGCGTCGCGGCCAATCTCAGGGTTCTTGTTTTCAAGCGCACACAGCGCCGAACCCTTGATGATCGGGATCTTGTCGCCCGGGAACTGGTAGGACGACAGAAGCTCGCGCACTTCCATCTCAACCAGGTCCAGAAGCTCAGGATCGTCAACCATGTCCACCTTGTTCATGAACACCACAAGCGCCGGAACGCCAACCTGGCGGGCAAGAAGGATGTGCTCGCGGGTCTGCGGCATCGGGCCGTCAGCCGCAGAAACAACAAGGATCGCGCCGTCCATCTGCGCGGCACCCGTGATCATGTTCTTCACGTAGTCGGCGTGGCCGGGGCAATCAACGTGCGCGTAGTGACGCTTCTGCGTCTGGTATTCAACGTGCGCCGTGTTGATCGTGATCCCGCGCGCCTTCTCTTCCGGAGCCTTGTCGATCTGGTCATACGCCATGAACGTGGCGCCGCCCGTCTCGGCAAGAACCTTCGTGATCGCTGCCGTCAAGGACGTCTTGCCATGGTCAACGTGACCAATCGTGCCAATGTTGCAGTGCGGCTTGTCGCGGTTGAATTTCTCTTTGGCCATGTGACCCTCCACTATGCGAAAGTTGCGGCTCCATAGAAAACTTCATGCGGCACTGCAAGAGGCTCAAGGCACCGGATTTCTCTTTTTGCAAAAGGCCCTGCCCGGCGGGCGACGGCGCGACACGGGACGGGCATCCGCCGCCATGCACGGCGCGGAAGAATGGAGCGGGTGAAGGGAATCGAACCCTCGTATTCAGCTTGGAAGGCTGCTGCTCTACCATTGAGCTACACCCGCGAAACTGAACCGCCGTCTGTGACCGGTCTTCGATCCGCCACCAGACGATGGTGGGAGAAGTAGGACTCGAACCTACGAAGCCGTAAAGCAGGGGATTTACAGTCCCCCCCCTTTGCCACTCGGGACATTCTCCCGAATCGACTTCCGGTTACAAACAGCAATCAGGCCCGTGTAACTGGGTTCTCACGGGCCCTTTCGCGGCGCGGTGTATGCCGCCGTAATCCCAAGGTGTCAAGCGCCTGGGCGCTGATCGATGCAACCGCCCGCCATCATTCTTCCGTGGTGAACCAGCGCCGGTAAATGCGGTCGTAGGTACCGTCTTCCCGCATCCTCAACAGTGCCTCGTTCACTTTCTTGCGGAGGTCGGTCTTGCGTGGTCCGCCGGAGCGCGGCGGAAACACGATGCCGTAGTTTTCCTTCTTGAAGACAGGGCCGACCACGCGCACCTTTCCCCTGCCTGACGATGCGGCGTGGAAGAGGAGCACGGGCGAGTCATAGACCACGGCCTCGACCCGGCCTTTCTCCAGGGCCTCGAAAGCCTGGGCGATCTTCTCGAATTCCGTTGTCTTCACCTGGTGCGTGGCGGCCCATTGCGCCGACGTGGAACCAGTCAAGGTTCCGACGCGCTTGCCCGGCAGGTCATCCGGCCCCTGGATTCCACCCTGCAACTGCTGAACGGTGAAGGAGGACGTGAGTTCCGCCTGCCAGTAGGTGAGGAAGAGCAGGCTCACGAAGATTGCGGCAATGGAGGTCACCCGTCCCAGCCGCGAGCGCGGATTGTCGTTCTGCTGTCCTGCTGCGGCAGAGAGCGCCCAGCCCATCGCATGGAAAATGCCGGGAAAGTAATGCCGGGAGAACGGCGAGTCATCGTGCTTGCGCTCGGCCCACCACACCAGATGCCCCGGCACGAGAATCAGGAGCGCGAGAATCCCGAGCAGGTAGGGCATCGCTCCCTGTGTGAAATAGCGCCCGACATTGGAGAGCGAGAAGCCCGAATCCTGTTCCTGCGGCACCATGATCTGGAGGCCGGACTCGAACATGGGTTGCGAAAAATCGAACCTCTGCTCGCGCTCGGAGGTGATGGAAATGGCGGCGATGGCCACATCGGCCTCGCCCGCATCGACCGATGAGAGGATCTCGGCGACATTGCGTTTTTCCAGCCACTCGAATTGCGTGCCGGTGCGTGAGGCGAGTTCACGCCAGAGATCGACCGAGAACCCGGAATAGCCATCGCCTTCCCTGATCACGAACGGCGGAATCTCGCGGGTTGCCACGGTGATCGCGGCAGTTGCCGCCGCCGGCTCAGGTGCGGCAGCGGGAGCAGTGCCTTGCTCCTGCGCATGGGCCGCCGCGCCAGCCAGCATGAGCAGTCCGGAAACCATGGCGGAAAACTTGCGTGACATCTGACCCCACTCCCCTGCCAGTTGCAAAATCACACCTGACCTCCCGCTTCAAGTGAAACATGACTTTGAGGGCGGCTCCACCCGGCCTATAGCTTGCGCCCATGCGCAAACCCTTCCCGCCAAAATCCTCCAGGCCCTTTGCCAAGTCCGGCAGCGGCCGCCCCTTCCCGCCCCGTGACCGGAGCGATCCCAAGCCGGTGCCCGCCAGCCTGAAGGGCGACAGGCCCAAGGCCCTTTCCCATGTGCCGGACCCGACGAATGACGTGATCTATGGCATTCACGCGGTGGCGGCGGTCCTCGCCAACCCGCAACGCAAGATCAAGAAGCTCTGGGCCACGGAAAACGGCCTGCAACGCCTGAAGGAAGAAGGCGTCTCCCATTCGATCTCGCCTGAGATCGTGCACCCCCGCATTCTCGATCATCTCCTCACCGGCCAGGATGCCGTGCATCAGGGTGTCGTGGCGGAGGCCCTGCCGCTCAAGCAGCCGCGCCTCGATCAGGTGCCGCGAGACGGCTTGATCGTTCTCCTCGACCAGGTGACCGATCCGCACAACGTCGGTGCCATCCTGCGGTCCTGCGCGGCCTTCGGCGTGAAGGCGCTGGTCACAACGGCACGGCACGCGCCCAACGAAACCGGCGTCTTCTTCAAGGCCGCGTCCGGTGCCTATGAGCATGTGCCGGTCTCGCGGGTGACGAACCTGTCGGCAGCGATGGAGGAGTTGCGCGGTTACGGCTTTCGTCTCGTCGGTCTCGACAGCGAAGCGCCGATCACGCTTGAACAGGCCAGCAGGGCGAGGCCCCTTGCCCTCGTTCTGGGATCGGAAGGCAAGGGCCTTCGCGAGAAGACCCGCGCCACCTGCGACGAGGTAGCCCGCCTCGACATGCCGGGCGCCATCAAGAGCCTGAACGTGTCGATTGCGGCTGCGATCTCGCTTTATGCCCTGACGCACTAGCGGCAAAAACAAAAGCCGGGTGAATGAACACCCGGCTCCTGTCGCCGTCCCGAAATCCACGATTCGCGGGAATGACCTACCTTAGTATCGCCCGCGAATTGCCACAATGGTTGCTTGCGAACAAAGCTACCACCTTCTTAAGAAGCAAAGCCCTGTGTAGTAGTTCTGCCACAGATCAACTCACGGATGCAGCATAATCAGCGTCACCTTCACCCACATCGAAGGATTGCACCGTGATGAATTTCCCTCCAGGACACGCACCGCCGCGACGGAAAGGCGGCCTATTTGCAACGCAACGAAGCTCAGGGTATGGAGCCAGTGATCGGCGGGTTGAATCAACCCGGCCGGGGTTGCCGGCTTAGCTCAGTTGGTAGAGCACCTGATTTGTAATCAGGGGGTCGTAGGTTCGAGTCCTATAGCCGGCACCATAATATCAATAACTTAGTCTAACCTCCGCCTTATTGAGTCCGTCAATCGGAGTGTTGGGCTAACTCTCGGCTAACAGCATAGCGACCTCAATCTGCGGACACTTACGGAGCTGATTTGAAAATCAATCTGGCCTCGATGTAGATTGACTACATGCTCCGAGTCTCAAAGCAGCCAAGCGATCAAACGAAAGTCTCTGTTGCTCTCGTGCTTTATGCAATTGCGATGTGCGCAACGCCTCTTCATGGATCACTAGCGTTTGCCCAAACGCCTACCACTTCAAATCAGCTCAATTCGCCTGCACTTAACGTGCGCATAGTTGAACAGCCCCCGACAACGCCATCGGATTTGGAGCAGCAGAAGCAGTCCTTGCAGAGGGACAAGGATGACTTGGTAGCTCAGCAAACGATGGCAAATGGTACCACCTACCTTGTGTGGATCACAGGCGCCCAATTTGCACTAACGCTGATTGGCACTGCGCTTCTTTTCTTTACATTGCGCCTTAACAGAGAAGCTACTAACGCAGCCGTCACCGCAAATGCCACGACACGGCTCGCAGTCGACCAGGAACAAGCAAATTCAAAGAGGCAACTTCGCGCGTATGTCTTAGTGGACACTATTGAATTCATACAGGGCGGACAACACGATGCACCAAAGGTCAAGCTGATCGCTAGGAACTATGGCCAGACCCCTGCAGATCAGGTCCAAATTGTGCTCATGATCGATCAGACACTTACAGATAACGAAGAAAAACACTCTGTGGGAAGCGAAGAGTTCGAAGTACTTGCAGACTCCAAAGCTCCTATGGGTCCGGATGCATCGCTCACTCTTGAAACAAAGGCGCGGGGCCCCTTGAATCAGCACGATCTCCAATCGCTCTATGGCGGGACCAAACCAATCTACGCTTTCGGCAGAATTAACTACGTAGACTGCTTCAATCAAAAGCAGTTCACAGAATTTAGGTTCCGAACCGCTCGGGCGGAGCTGAGCGGAATTAGTTCAACCATGTTAGTATGCGCGAAAGGTAACTCCTACTCCCATGGTTGATGCCTCTATCCGTGAACATTGATCTCTACCGTTGACCCAATACTGGGCCTCGCCCCTGCCATCAGACTCGCGCCTCGGCGTGTCCTTTTCTCGCCAAGCATGATGTCCACCAGTTGCTCTAAGGCGGCCGTAAGCCTCGCCTGGGCCCACTCGCCGGCGCGCTTGGCATCGGTCTTTCTGCTCTTGCGCAATCCGAACTGCGCCAGAGGCTCACCGAGCAGCACGCACGCACAAAGCACCTCGCTGTGAACCTGGCCGAGTTTGCGCACCAGCAATGACCACCTTTCGAGGTGCCATTGCCGGGTTTCGATCTCTGGATTGTAATTTCCACCATCAACTCTCTCACGCGCCGGATCCATCACGCCATTGGTGGCCAGGCCGGATCTTTCCCAATGGCGATAGAAA
>JAEUMJ010000059.1 GCA_016792865.1 Hyphomicrobiales bacterium
TTTTCGATCACGATGCGCGACACCAGCACGCCCATCCGCACTTCGAGATTCTTGCGTGATGAAGCGGGGCCAAGATAGGCCGACGCCGCGGACGAGCGCCTGCCATCACGCTGGGTCAGCTGGTAGAAGCCGACGCCTTCCTGCCTCGCTCCATTGAAATCAGGATTATAGGGAATGCCATATTGCTGCGCGGCCTTGATGAAAGCGTCAGCCACAGGCAGGGGGGCCAGTGGCATTGACACGCCGAGCGGTCCGTCAGCGCCGTGGAATTCATTGACGAAGCGCTGGTTGCCCTCCGCCTTCCTGAAATAGGGAATGAGCGTCTTGAAGTTCCAGCCGTGGCATCCGTGGTCGCGTTCCCAGGCTTCGTAGTCGTCGGCATTGCCGCGCGTGTAGACCTGCGCATTGATTGAGGAGCCGCCACCCAGCACCTTGGCCTGGGTGTACCAGAGCACCCTGCCATTCATGTGTTTCTGGGGAACCGTTGACCAGCCCCAGCTTGCAACGCCCTTCGTCATCTTGGCGAAGCCGGCGGGGATCTGGAACAACATGCCTTTGTCACTGCCGCCGGCCTCCAGCAGCAGAACCCGCGTGTCCGGATCCTCGGTGAGGCGTGCCGCGATGGTGCAGCCCGCCGAGCCACCTCCGATGATGATGAAGTCGTAGCTGGGCATCTCTGGCCTTGTCCTCAGGTTGTGGTGCTGGAACCATAGCAATTCTGTTCACGTCCGAAAGACCCCTCGGAGGGGGAAGGGCAATTGTCGATCAGGGAAGCGCAAGCCGGTGGCGAGGCCGAAGAAGTCTCGCACACGGTGGCAGCGGCAGTATTCATGGTGCTCCCGGCCTTGCTGCTCGCCGCTGCGGTGCATCGCGTTGCAGTGCGGAGCGTTGCTGCCGTGCAGCATTGAAAATTCGGACGGTCACGCCCGATGACGGGGCGTGTTGCCGCTGAACGGACGTTTCACTAGTGTTCATCCACTGTCGCCACGCAGGAGGAAACGAATGTACACCAAGCATGCATTGCGGGAGTTGGGCGTTCGTGCCGATACGCTCAGCCGCGCGCAACTGGAGCAGTTCGACGAGCAGGGCTTCTTCATCGTGGAGGACGTGCTGACGCCTGATGAGTGCCGGAACATGCGGGATGCATTCGAGCGTATTCACGCCGCAGAAAACGACAAGGGCGGGCATGAGGTTCATGTGGAACCCGGCGCGCGCCGCCTCTCCAACATCTTCAACAAGACCGATGCCTTCGACAAATGCCTCTGGATTCCCGAAATCCTTGCCGCGTCGGCACATGCCCTGGGCGAGATCAAGGTTCATGGCGCCAACATCCGCGATCCGGTCAAGGGTTACGGCCAGCAGGACCTCCATGTCGATGTCCCGAAGAAATTCGACGACGACTGGTGGGTCGTCAACTCCATGATCATGTTTGATGACATGACACTGGACAACGGCCCCACGCGCGTTGTGCCCGGTTCGCAGTGGTGGGCGCCCATCAATGTGCCCTACGTGAACATCGGTGACTGGGAACCCCAGCCGCTTTCCCCGGAAGACGAGGCCCGCGTGCCCAAGGATCTTGCCGCGCCCTATCCCGGAGAGGTTCTCGTGCAAGCCCCTGCCGGTTCTGCCATCATCTGTAACTCATCGATGTGGCACAGCGGCACGCTGAAGAAATCGGACAGGCACCGCCGCATGCTGCATCTCACCTACACGCGCCGCGACCTGCCGCAACAATTGCTGCAACTGGATTATCTCACGCCCGAACTCTACAACCGCATGACGCCGGTGCAGCGCTACCTGCTCGAAATCGAACCGCCTCGCGATGGCGACGGCGTGCTCCGCCAGCCCAAGAAGGATCACAAGGGGTGGTGGAACTGACCATCGCAGCTGCCGCATTCCTGTGAGACGAATCCCGGCTGCCAACGGCGTTTGGTTTCCGGAAGTCTTTCGCGTGTGATCGACTGCATTCACCACGCTGTCACAAACACCAGCAGCGGCTGTGCGCTGCCTAAGTTCAAGGCACGGATTTCAACTTGCAAGAACTGGGCGATGAGGTACAAATCTGACAAGCTGGCATAAAAAAGTCAGTCAAGAAGTTCGAAAAAAGAACATCATAGTGGGAGGAAAAACCTATGAAAATCATGAAGTTCGCAGCAGCTTCCCTGCTGGCGGCCGTCGGCATGACGGGTCTTGCGGCGTCAAGCAGCGCCGGTGAGTTCGACGGTGTCACAGTCAACATTCTCACCCGCCCCGGCCCCGTGATCGCCGGTCCGCTGAAGGAGCGCGGCGTTGCCTTTGAAAAGGAAACAGGCGCGAAGATCGTGGTGAACGAAGTGCCGTTCGCTGAAATCTTCCCGAAGATCCAGAACGATTGGACGACCGGAACGAACTCGATCGATGTCGGCGTGTTCGCCGCCGGCTGGGGCGTGGAGCTTGACGCAGCGGGCCTGCTCGAAGACATGGACCCCTATATCGCCAAGGACAGCAAGATCGACATGAACGACATCGCGCCGTACTTCCGCGATTTCGGCCAGAAGATCGGCGGCAAGACCAAGATGCTGATGGTCGATGGCGACTTCCAGATGGTGTACTTCCGCAAGGACGTGCTGGAGAAGGCCGGCCTTCAGGCTCCGAAGACCTGGCAGGACTATATTGATGTCGCCTCCAAGATCCACAATCAGGACATGAACGGCGACGGCACGCCGGACTACGGCTCCTGCATCTTCAAGAAGCGCAATGCCCAGTCTTACTTCGCCATCCAGACGGTCGCCGCCTCCTTCGTGCAGACCCAGGGCACGGCACAGGGCTTCCACTTCGACAACGCCACGATGAAGCCGATCATCAACAACGAGGCGTGGAAGAAGGCTTTCGAACTCTACAAGGAAACCGGCAAGTACGGCCCGCCGGAAGAACTCAACATGGACATCGGTGATACCCGCGCCCTGTTCAAGGCCGGTCGTTGCGGCCTTCTGATCGAATGGGGTGATCCCGGCACGCTGCAGCTTGACGCGGATGCCGACAAGGTGAAGGGCCTCATCTACGCCGTGTCTGCCGTTGGCTCCAAGGAAGTGCTCGACCGCGCAACCGGCAAGCTCGTTCCCGTGACCAAGGAAAATGCGCCGAACTCGGTTGATGGTGTGAACTACGCACCCTTCGCCGCCTTCGGTGGCTGGGCCGGTGCCATCAACGCCAAGGCCGACGAGAAGAAGAAGGCCGCCGCCTATGCGTTCCTGTCCCACATGAACCAGGCCGCACAGTCGAACGTGGACGTGACCATCGGTTCAACGGGCTATAACCCGTACCGCCTGTCGCAGCTGTCCAGCACCGATCTCTGGGTGAAGGCCGGCATGCCGAAGGAACTCGCCGACAACTATCTCGGCGCGATCAACGGTGCGCTGAACAACCCGAACATGGCTTCGGACATGAAGATCCCCGGTGCCCAGCAGTACACGGGCGTTGTTCTCGACACCGAACTGGCCCGTTACCTGGCCGGCGAAATCACGGTTGATGAAGCTCTCAAGAACATCGAAGAGGGCTGGGAGAAGATCACCGAAGACTTCGGCCGCGACGAGCAGATCAAGGCCCAGGCGCTGGCACTCGGACTCTAAGTCACGGCAATGTCAGCCGCTTCAACAAAAGACCGGCCGGGGGCAACCCCGGCTGGAACGATGGGTGCCGCCGGGCTGGGAGAGTGGATCGACCGGCATGCGCGCACGTTTTTCATTGCGCCCGCGGTCGTCCTCATTCTGATCTTCGCGATCTTTCCCACATTCTATTCGATCGTCTTCGCGCTGAGCCGTGTCAAGTTCACCGGTAGCGGCCTGCGCTTCCGCTTCGTCTGGTTCGACAATTTCCTCGCCCAGTTTTCCGGGAACGAGCAGGCCCATTTCCTCGGCAAGGTGAACGACATGGGCCCGCTGGGGTGGGCCTTCTCGCTGCTCGTGGCGGGGCTTGCACTCTGGTGGCTGTACCGGTCATGGCGCAACGGCGCCACATGGGTCGGCATGACCGGGCGGGTCATCTCTGCCGCCATGTTCGTTTTCGTCGGCTGGATCCTGGGCGCAACGCTTCTCTCCGGCAACCCCTGGGGCACGCTGCTCACCACGCTTTTCTATGTGATTGTCGGTTGCCTCGTGCAGTTCGTGATCGGCACCGGCCTTGCCTTCCTCTGTTCGCAGCCCATTTCCGGCAAGAATTTCTTCCGCGTGCTCTTCTTCATTCCGTTGATGATCACGCCGCTGGGCGTCGGCTACGCCTTCAAGATGGTCCTCGACATCACCAAGGGGCCGCTGCAACCGTTGTGGGATGCCATCGGCCTGCAAGGCTGGGCCTGGTCAACCGATGCCTGGGCCGCCCGCTGGTTCGTCATCCTCGGCGATTCATGGCAGTGGATTCCCTTTGTCTTCATCGTCATGCTTGCGGCGCTGGAAAACGTCTCCAAGGACCAGATCGAGGCTGCCGAGGTGGACGGCGCCTCAAGCATCGAGATCTTCCGCGAGATCACCTGGCCGCAGATCGTGCCGGTGGCCGTTACCGTCATCCTCATCCGCATGATCGAGGCATTCAAGATCGTCGATCTTCCGAACATCATGACCTCGGGCGGGCCGGGCATCGCAACGGAATCGATGACGCTTCACTCCTACTTCCTCTGGCGCGCCAATGACATGGGCTCCTCTGCCGCCGTCGCCTATCTCCTGCTGATCCTGACCGTGGTCGTCTGCGCCTCGTTCTTCAACTATGTGGTTCTTGGCCAGCTCAGGAGCGCGAAATGAGTGAATCCTCCTTCAAGCTGGTCGAGGGCAACAAGAGCCTGATGGAGCGGCTGTTCGAGCCGCCCGCCATTGGCAAGATGTCCGCCATGGCAAAGGTCGTTGCCTATGGCCTGTTGGCCTTCTGGTCGCTTTTCGTCATCTTCCCGATCTATTGGGTGATCATCACCGCATTCAAGGATGCGGGGGCTGTGAACCAGGGACCGTTCTATGTTCCGTTCGTGGACTTCCAGCCGACACTGGATGCCTGGCGCGTCCACTTCTCGGTTGATGCCAATTGCGATCTCTATTCCATCGGCCGCCAGTTTTTCCTGCTGGCCTACAACTCGCTGGGCTTCGTCCTTTCTCCCGTTGTCACCATCGCGCCGATGGAGCCGCAGATCTGCAAGGTATATCTGGCCTTCACCAACTCGCTGGTGATCGGACTCGCCTCGACCGCATTGTGCGTGTCGGTCGGAAGCCTGGCGGCCTATGCCCTTGTGCGCTTCCAGTACAAGCCGAAGTTCGGCAATGCGCTTGTGTTCGTGCTGCTGGCGTTGCTGATGATCCTCGCCACCAGCTACATGGGAATTCCGTGGTATGTCAGCGCCGCCGCGGCGCTGGCGCTGTTCTTCCTGCTCGCCCGTGCTCTCGGCAAGCGCTTCAAGGCAAGCCTCGGCAACGGCGACATCCTGTTCTGGATCATATCCCAGCGCATCCTGCCACCCATCGTGGTGATCATCCCGATCTACATGATGTTCCAGGCCGTGGGTCTTCTGGACACCCACCTTGCGCTGATCATCGTGTATGCCGTTGGCAATCTTCCGATCGTTGTCTGGTTGATGCACGACTTCTTTGCCGGCTTGCCGATCGAGCTTGAGGAATCCGCCCAGCTCGACGGTGCCAGCCGCTTCGGCATCTTCTGGGATATCGTGCTGCCGCTGACCCGGCCTGGCCTTGCCGCCACGACCCTCCTGACGCTCATCCTGAACTGGAACGAGTATATTTTTGCCGTCTTCCTTTCCACCGCCAAGGCCCAGACCATGCCGATCATGGTTGCCGCCAAGAATGCCGGCGAAAAGGGTATCCTGTGGTGGGAGATGTGCGCCATCATCGTCATCATGATCATTCCCGTGATCCTGATGGCAATCATCCTGCAGCGTTACATCGCGAAGGGCGTTCTGCTCGGCGCGGTCAAGGGATAAGAAAAGGGGCAGAGGATGTCTTCCAAAGCGGGTGTTCCCGTCACGTTCGACAAGATCGCCAAGTCCTTCGGCCATGTGCAGGTCCTGGAGGAGTTGTCCCTCCAGGTGCAGCCGGGCGAGTTCCTGGTTCTTCTGGGTGCATCGGGTTCGGGGAAAACAACGGCGCTTCGCATTCTTGCGGGTCTTGAAACCGCAACATCCGGCCGGATTCTCATCGGTGAGCGGGAAGTCACCAATGTGCTGCCGAAGTACCGCGACGTTTCGATGGTGTTCCAGTCCTATGCGCTCTATCCGCACAAGACCGTGGCCGAGAACATCGGCTTTCCCCTGAAAGTGCGGAAGGTGCCTCTGGCAGAGCAGACCGCAGCCATCAGGGACGCTGCTGCACAGGTGCAGATCGACCAATTGCTTGACCGCTATCCGCGCCAGCTTTCCGGCGGCCAGCGCCAGCGTGTGGCCCTGGCGCGCGCAATGGTGCGCCGTCCCTCGGTCTTTCTCATGGACGAGCCGCTCTCCAATCTGGATGCCAAGCTGCGTGGACACATGCGTGCCGAATTGAAGCACATGCAGTCCACCCTCGGCACCACAACGATTTACGTCACGCATGACCAGATCGAGGCCATGACGCTTGCCCATCGGGTCGCCATCCTTGAAAAGGGCGTGCTCCAGCAGCTCGATACGCCCGCCAATATCTACAACGATCCGGCCAACCTGTTCGTCGCCCAGTTCATTGGCTCACCACCCATGAATGTCGTGCACGGTTCGCTCGAAGGATCGAGCTTCCAGACCAGTGGTGCGCGTGTCACCGCACCCGTCAGTGGCCGCATCAGCAAGGCCATCCTTGGCGCTCGACCGGAAGATTGCACCGTTGTAGCGCCCGCAAAGGGAGACCTGAAGGCCGAGATCTACACGGTGGAATTGATCGGGGACCACACGCTGGTGACGGTAAAGGCCGGGCAGGACCTTCTGACCGTGAAGGCACCGAAGGACTTCTCCGGCAATACCGGCGAGAATATCGGCGTGTCCTTCAGCCGGGAACGGCTCTTTGTCTTTGACACCGAAAGCGGTGCCCGCATCCGGTGAACGTCCGGTCGCGTCAGCCCTCGGACCGTTTCAGCCAGCGCATGATGTGGGTTGCGACCGCGCACAAGGTTCCGTTCTGTGTGTGGATGGCGACCGATGCGCTGGTTCGCATCCGCACAGGATCGGCGCTGTCGATGTTGTAGCTGACGGTGATCGTGTCGCCGATCTTCACGGCAGCGAGGAAGCGGACCTTGTCGTAACCGAGCGACACCGGATAGTGTTCCGCCATCAGTGCAGGGCACTTCTCGGTGATCAGCGTGGACGCCCGCGACATGAAGCCGACGAGGAGGGCACCGTGTGCTATCCGTCCGCCATACTCCGTGCGTGACATTGCGGCTTCATCGACATGGTTGGGTGAGAGGTCGCCGGTGATCCCGGCGAAGAGATAGATGTCGCTTTCACCCACGGTCTTGGCACAGGTCACGCTCGCACCGATTGCCGCCTCGAAGGCACTCCTGTTGTCCATGGGATCACTCAGGTTGTGGGCACGGGCGCATCTTCGCGCAGCAGCCCGGCCTGCTTCAGCTCCTGCCAGAAGGCGGGCGGAATGCGGTGCCCCACGAGTTCGATGTTCTGGTTCATCTGCGCCAGGTTGCGCGTCCCCGGAATGTGGGAGGCCACCGCCGGGTGTGCGAGCAGGAACTGCAATGCCGCCGCTGCCAGCGGAACCTTGTGACGGGCGCAAACCTCCTCGATCTTCCGCACCTTCTGCATGATGGGTTCGGGGGCGGGTGCGTAATTCCATTTTGCGCCCGGAACGGCGCCGGTCGCAAGGATGCCGCCGTTGAAACCGCCACCGATGACGATGGCCGTTCCGCGCCGTTCGCACAGCGGCAGCAATTCGTTGAGGGCCTCCTGCTCAAGCAACGTGTAACGGCCCGCAACAAGCAGGGTGTCGAAATCACCTGCCTTCATGAAATCGAGCATCACCTCCCAGTTGTTCACGCCCACGCCAATTGCCTTGACAAGCCCTTGCTCACGCAACTCGATGAGGGCGCGATGGCACCCGTCCATCGCCTGCTTGAAATAGACCTTCTGCATCTCGGCGCCATGGGTGAAGACATCGGCATCATGGATGTAGAGGATATCGATGCTCTCAAGCCCCAAGCGTTGCAGGGAGTCCTCGAAGCTGCGCATGGTTCCGTCATAGGAATAGTCGAAACGGCACTTGAAGGGAGCGCCGTCAACCCATGGCGTGAAGTCGATGTCCTTGCGATGGGCGGCCTTGAGCACGCGCCCCACCTTGCTCGACACGACATATTCATTGCGCGGGCGCCACCGCAGATAATGACCGAGCCGGAGTTCGGAGAGGCCGTGTCCATAGTAGGGCGCGGTATCGAAGTAACGCATCCCCGCATCCCAGGCACGGTCAATCATCCTGGCGGTTTCGTCTTCCGTTATGGGGCGCAGGAAATTGCCGATCGGCGCGGCGCCGAAACCCATGTCAGTCACGTCAAATCCCACGCGGCCAAACTTCCGGGTCTTGATGGGCATCATGGTTCTGGTCCTCCCTTTCGTGCGTCTAGGTCGCTCTCGACAATTGGCGTTTGCAGGTCAGCAGCGTTTCGCTCATCGGCCTTTTCCACCAGTTCGCAGCCGAGAAGATCTCGACTTCGACAGGCCCGGTGTAGCCTGCGCCTTCAAGTGCGGCGCGAATGGAGGGTATGTCGATGATGCCATCGCCCATCATGCCGCGGTCGTTCAGCACATCGATTGTGGGCACAAGCCAGTCGCAGACATGGAAGCCGAAGATGCGCCTGGCCTGTCCGGCCCGCGCCACATCCCGCGCAAGGTTCGGGTCCCACCAGACGTGATAGCAGTCGATGATCGTTCCTATCTGCGGGTCGGCGGAAGCGCCTTCGATGCGATCGCACCAGTCGAGGGCTTCGGAAAGCAGGGTCAGGCAAGAGCGGTCGGCGGCATAGACGGGGTGAAGTGGCTCAAGCCCGATCTTCACACCCTGCCTCCGCCCATGATCGAGAAGTTCGGCACATGCCTCGCGCACCTGATGGCGCGCCCCCTCGATGTCCTTCGAGCCGGGAGGAAGCGACCCGACCACCATCACGAACACCGGAGCACCGAGCACGGCAGCATCATCGATGGCCTGCTTGTTGGCGTTGATGTTGGCGCGATACTCCTGTTGTGTCGCCGCCGGAATGTAGGGGCTGCGGCAATAGCCGGAGAGCTTGAGGCCGGCGTCGCGGATATGTTTCGCCACCAGCGCGACATTCTGGTCTTTCGTGTCCCTGCGCCAGGGCGCAAGCATCCCGAATCCGGCTGTCGCGACGGCTTCGATGACCTCACCGATCGGCGCCTGGAAGCCAAGCGTTGCCGTATTGATGGAGCAGATGCCCGGATGGCTGGCCAGGTCACGCACCATGGATCGCCAGCAACGTCTGCATGCGTGAGACGGCCATGTCCGGGTCACGCAGGAGACCGGCCTGATCGGCCAGCCTGAAGCAATCGACGAAATAGGGCAGGGGGCGCATGGCCTGTGCACCGTTCACCATGATGAAGTGGTCCTGATGCCCGTTCAGCCATGCGAGGAAGACAATTCCTGTCTTGTAGAATTGCGTTGGGGCCCGGAAGATGAGCCGTGACAGCGGCACGGTAGGCCCCATCAGCGCGTCATAGGCGGATCGGTCGCCCGCAGCGAGGGCCGCAAGCGCAGCCGATGCTGCCGGAGCGATGGCA
>JAEUMJ010000061.1 GCA_016792865.1 Hyphomicrobiales bacterium
TCTTGCAAAGGTCTGGGGTGACGCGGCCCATCCTGCTCCATGGCTTCGACGCCACGGTCTGGCACTTCGTCAGGCGGGCACGCCAGTATCGCTTTTCGACCCGCGTGGGGCTGGAAGACGGTGCGCAGATGCCGGACGGCAGCGTCGCGGGCAGCAATCCCGATCTCGTTGCCGCTGCGGTTGCCATGCTGAAGCACGCCCCTGCATGATCGACATGCGTTGCCCGTGCTTGAACTTCGGCAATCCCTCTCTATCTGGCATTGATGAAATCGGCCCTTGTCCTCATCAACCGCAACTCAGGAACGGTGCGCACGCGCGGCGCCGAGCCTGTTGTCGCCCTGGTGCGGGAGGCGCTCGCACCGGTATTCTCGCCCTTGGATGTGGATCTGTTCGAGGGCGACATCGCGCCCCGGCTGAAGGCTGCCCTCGGTCGCTACGACGTCATCATCGCAGGCGGTGGTGACGGCACGATAGCCACGGCTGCCGCCGAACTGCTGGACAGCGATACCATCCTGGGGGCGCTGCCGCTCGGCACCATGAACCTGTTCGTGCAGGCGCTGGGCTTTTCGCCCAGGCTGGAGGATGCACTGGCGCAGCTCGCATCGGCGGAGATACAGGCGATCGACGTGGGCACCGCCAACGACCGCATCTTCCTGCACCAGGTGTCCTTCGGCCTTCAGCCGCGCATGGGGAAGCTGCGCGAGAAGCTCGGCTACAAGTCCCGCGCCGGGAAGCTCTTCAGCACCACGCGGGCGCTCTTCATTCTCGCCATGCGTCCAAGGATGGTGCGCGGACGCGTGCGTCTCGACGGTGATGATGTGAAGGTCTCCGCGCCGATGCTTGCCGTCACCAACAACCCCATCGGCTCGGACCGGCATTGGTCGGTGCAGCACCGCCTCGATTCCGGCGTGCTCGGCTATTATGCGCTCAGCGAATTCTCGTTGCGCACGCTCGTGCGCCTGGCGCGGGATTACATCCGCAACCGCATGCATGACGCAGAACTGATCGAGCACCGCACGGCGACGAAGATTACGCTCAACCGCCAATACCGCCGGCTCAGGCTGAAGCGGCGCAAGGGAATCCTTGCCTCCCTCGACGGCGAGATCATCGTGCTGGACAACCCCGTGACGATCGGAATGAAGCCGAAATCCCTGAAGGTTCTCGCCCTGCCCGCAGCGGCGCAGGACGGCAACTGACGGGAAAGGGCCTCGGCCTTCCCATGTTCCCGGCGCTCACGCGCGCCGTGCGAAGCCGACAAGGAACGAGATGATGGCGAGGACCACGGCAACCCAGAACACGATCTTCGCACCGGCCATCGCGGTGCCGGCAACACCGCCAAATCCCAGAAGTGCCGCAATGATCGCAACGACCAGGAAGATGATTGCCCAGTGGAGAAGATTTGAGACGTTCATGGTGTACATCCTGTTTTCAGGCTGCAGATGAGCAGCGTGCACAGAATGCCGGGGAGCGAAAGAAGGTTCCCGCTCAGGTCGCGTGAGTGCCGGCCCCCGTCATGAGCGCCCGGCGACGCGGATCAGGACCCTTGCCTTGCCCAGGCCAAGTTCAGAGCGGATGGCATCGCGGTCCATCTCCGTCACGCGCAGGTTGAGGGACTGGTAGCCGCCCGCGGGAATCGCCGCGCGCACCGCATCCTCACTGCAGTTGAAGCGTTCGGCCACGTCGCGGAAGAAATGCTGTTGCAGGTCTCGGGGATCGGCAAGGATGCGTTCGTTCAGGTGGCGGGAAATCTTCTGGGCCAGCAGGTTCGCCTCGCTCACGCGCCGCCGCATGAGCTGATCCGGACCGCGATAGGATTTCAGTTGGGGCCTGATCGGAAGTGTCGTCACACGTCTGTCCTTCTGGAAAGAGGCTACTTGAACGCTTGAACACCCGAATGCGCCAAGATCAGCAGAAGGCGGAACCAATGCAAGTGATTCGGTTACGGTTGCAGGCGCCGAGGTCAGGTCGGCGCAATGTTCGCGAGCACGCTCTTCGGGGTCGCGCAAAAGGCGTGTTGCGCGACGGGTCGCACTGGCATCGCGCGGGAGCGGGGAGCGGCCGAGAGACAATCGTTGCGGAGGGAGTGGTACAGCCTCCCCGGCTCGAACGGGGGACCCCCAGATCCACAATCTGGTGCTCTAACCAACTGAGCTAAGGCTGCACTGGGCGCTTCACTAGCGCAACATGTTCGCGAGTGCAAATACTTGAGTGCCGGTCGCAAGTCACCGGGCCAGCGACAGGAAAAAGCCCTTCGCAAAGAAAAGGCCCGACAGGATCGGGCCTTGAGGGAGGCGGACAGGGAGGGTTGCCCGCCGGGAAACACACGTTACAAAAGCAATCAGGCGGCCTTCGGGAAGGGGAAGGCAGCGAAGCTCTTCTTCAGGCCATCCTGCACCGGGGCGGACGCCTCGCGGACGAGAGCGACGGTTGCATCGTTCAGGTCCTGGAACTGCTTCAACGCCACTTCCGACTGGCTCTTGAAGAAGCCCTGCTGAAGCGCAAACAGCGCCTCAGGAGATTTCACGCTGGCGGCTTCGCGCCAGAAGCCCAGAAGGGCCTTGGTGTTGGCTTCGAAATAGGAAAGGCTCTTGGCCTGAAGGTCGGCCAGGCGCTCCTGATAAACCTTGGCGGAGGCGCTGAGGGCTTCGACGCTTTCCTTGGCCGGACCGGCCTCGCCGCCAAAGGTTGCCTTGGCGGTGTCGATCGAGTCGGTCACGAATTCGGTGGCGAGTTCAACGGGGGTCTTGGTCTTGCGGGCGGATGACATGACTCATGCTCCTCAATGGGTTTGGATAGACCCTCATATAGCAGGTTTATTGTGCAATGCAACATGATTTTTGCAGCGCAGCATTCCGCGCCCTGCAAAATGCCCGCCCGGACGGTTAAGGAATGGTGGACGACGCCCCTCAAACTTGATTTATTGCAAAGACTTGGAGGGCCCGGCTTGGGGTTTTGTGGCCGTCCCGTACCAGATTTTGTTTGCCGGATTGAGTTCCCAGATTGAGTTCGATGACCACGCTTCGCCCACGTACCCTGGAGGATCTCCGCCACGACGCCCATGCGGCCTGGCTTTGGGATGCCGCGCGGGGCCGTATTGTCTGGGCCAACGGAGCGGGTGTTGCCGCCCTTGGCGGCGACAGCGTCTTCGACCTGGTGGACCGCCCCTTCGACCCCGAAGACAGCGCCGTGAAGGAGTTCCGCGAACAGGCCACCCGGCTCCAGCCGGGGCAGGTGCAGGGCTTGCGCCTTGCCCTTCCGGGCGGCGCAGGTGACGAAATTGCCGTGCAGTGCAGCCTGCATCTTCTTGCCGATGGCCGTCAGGGCCTGCTGGTGGTGGCCGAGCCGCCGCCGCGGCCCGTTCCCGCCATTGCGGGTGAGGTGGCCGATGCCACCCTGCTCCACCTTCCTGTCGCGGTTCTCGTTCTCGATGCCGCCGGGCGCATCCTCAACGGGAATGATGCGGCACGGCAAATGCTTGACCTCACCGCCTCGAAAAGCCTGTCGGACATTGCGCCCGCGGAGAAGGCGGGACTGCTGCTTGCCGGGCTGAAACGCGCCGCCGTGGCGAGCGCGGTCCTGGCCATGGCCTGCAAGCTGGGCAACCGCGAGGTGCGGGTCACGCTCTCGCGCCTGCCGCAACCGGACTTGCTGAGCGCCATCCTCGAAGACGTGACTGACCGGCGCGCCCTGGAGCGGAGCCTGCAAGCCCAGCCTGCCGCTCCCGAACCCGCAAGGCCCGCACCGCAGGATGCCTTCGCGCAACTTGCGAAGTCGTTGCAGGATACGATCGAACGGCAGTCCAGCGCCCGCACGCAGAAACAGCCGGAACCGGCAACGGGACCGGCGCCGCAATCGCCCAGGCCTGCACCGGAAGCGCCGCGGCCTGCACCCGTTGCGACGACCAGGACAATTGCTCCGCCTACGGACAATTCGCCCAAGGGCATTTCCGCAGCCGGGCCGGACCTTCCCTTCGTGCCTGAGCCCGTGCGGCAGGCTTTCGAGCGGACCGGCGAGGCCATCCTCATCGGGCGGGGAGCAACACCGCTGTTCGCCACCGCAAGGGCGGCGAGCCTGTTGGGCTACGAGTCAGCCGCGTCGCTGGTCTCCGATACGGGCCTGTGGCAGCATTTCAGGGCCTTGGCGCAACAGCCGAAGCACACCACGCTGCCGCTGCAATCGGGTGAAAGCGTCGATGTCGAGATCACGCAGACCTGCGTGCCGTGGGTGAGCGGTCCGGCCGAGCAGATCGTCGTCAAGCGCAGCACGGCACCCGTCGCAAGGCCCGCACCAGTCGCGCCCGTGGCAGCACCGGTGTCGGACGCGCCGCCCCCTGTTGCCGCTCCTCAGCCTGTTGCCGCCCCTCAGCCGGTTGCCGCCCCTCAACCTGTTTCCGTCCCTCCGCCCGTGGTGGCCGCTGCCGAAACGCCGACAGCCGCTGCCGAGAAGGTTGCCACCCCTGCCGCCATCAGCCAGCAGGTGATGGAGACGAACGAACTCAAGGCCATGCTCGATGTCGCCTCGGACGGGATCATCGCGCTTGATGAGGAAGGCTGCATTCTCAGCTTCAGCGCCGGGGCGGAAGCGATCTTCGGCATGAGCCAGGATGAAGTGGTCGGGCGTCCGTTCGCCGAACTCCTGAGCGGCGAGGGCCGCAAGGCGTGGCGCGATTATCTTGCAGCGCTGCGCGGCCCCGGCCTTGCCAGCGTCTTCAACGACGGGCGCGAATTCACCGCCATCGTCAAGCAGGGCGGCACGGTTCCGTTGTTCGTCACCCTGGGCAAGCTGCAATCGCCGCACTCGCAGGCAAGCTTCTGTGCGGTGGTGCGCGACATCACCCAGTGGAAGCGCACCGAGCAGGAATTGCGCGAGGCGAAGGAAGCCGCCGAAACCGCCAGCCGACAGAAGTCGGAATTCCTGGCCGGGATCAGCCACGAAATCCGCACGCCCCTGAATGCCATCCTCGGCTTCTCCGACGTGATGCGCACCGAGCGCTTTGGCGAACTGAAGAACGAGAAATACCGCGCCTATGCCAACGACATCCACACCAGCGGCACGCATCTGCTGGCGCTGGTGAACGACCTGCTCGACCTGTCCAAGGTCGAGTCGGGCAAGCTCGAACTCGATTTCACCGCCGTGAATGTCGTCGATGCCGCCGAGCATGTGCTGCGCCTGATGAGTGAGGAGGCCGCCCGCGCCAATGTGGTGGTGCGGAAGTCCTTTGCCTCCGGCCTGCCGCGGGTGGTGGCCGACCTGCGTGCCCTTCGCCAGGTGCTGCTCAACCTCGTATCCAATGCCATCAAGTATACCGATGCGGGCGGTCAGGTGATCGTTTCGGCCCTGATGGAGGAGTCAGGCGAAGTGGTGTTGCGGGTGAAGGACAGCGGCATCGGAATGGATGCGACGCAATTGCAGGAAGCACTCCGGCCCTATGTGCGAGTCGAAGCCGCAGCGCGCGAGCGACAGGGCACCGGCCTGGGGCTTCCCCTCTCCAAGGCGCTGGTCGAAGCCAACCGGGCCCAGTTCACGATCGCCAGCGAGCCGGGTCAGGGCACGCTGGCCGAGGTCCGTTTCCCGGCCACCCGCGTTCTCGCGGAATAAGGGAGACCCATGTCGGTGCAGAGACCAGAGGCGGCGTCCGGGCACGGGCAGACCCTTGCGCGAAGCGGCGTCACGCCCTTGCAGGCGGTCAGTCTCATCCTGTCGCTGCCGCTCTTCCTGCCGCTGGCGGCCATCCTCTTCCTTGCGGTCACGGCTGATGGCGGCGGCTGGCCCGACCTGATCAAGACCGTCTTGCCGTCCATGCTAAAGCAGACATTCTTCCTGGCCGGCGGCGTGGCGGCACTCACGCTGGTTGTCGGTGCGGTGATGGCCTGGCTCGTGACCTTCTATTCCTTCCCCGGCCGCAACCTGATGAAGTGGTCGGCCATTCTGCCGCTTGCCGTTCCGGGCTACATCACCGCCTTCGCCTATGTGGACTACTTCTCCTATTCCGGTCCCTTCCAGACCGGGGTGCGGAAGCTGATGGGCTGGCAGACGCCTGCCGAAAGCTGGTTGCCGGACATCCGTTCGCTCGGCGGCGCGATCTTCGTGCTCGCCTTCTCGCTCTACCCTTACGTCTACATGTCGGCGCGGGCGGCCTTCATGCGCCAGCCGATGTCGCAGCTCGATGTGGCGCGCACACTGGGCCGCACGCCATGGCAGGCCTTCCTCCAGATCGTCCTGCCGCAGGCCCGCCCGGCGCTGGCCGTGGGTGCCTCGCTGGTCATCATGGAGGTGATGAACGACATCGGTGCGGTGCAGTTCTTCGGCGTCAACACGCTGACCTACGGCATCTATTCGACCTGGCTGGGCCAGGGCGATCTCGGCACGGCGGCGCAACTGGCCTTCGTGCTGCTCTCCGGCATTGCCGTGCTGATCGGCTTCGAGCAGGTGATGCGGAGCCGCGACACGCTTTCACGCGGTGCGCGTGCACATTCCCCCATCCAGCGCAGCCGCCTGCGCGGCGCGCGCGCAGGCGCCGCCTTCCTCGCGCTGTTCATTCCGATTGCGCTCGGCTTCCTCGTGCCCGTTCTGCTGCTGCTGCACTACGGATGGCGGCGACTTGCCGACCTGCCCTCTGCGGCCTTCTTCTCCGCGATGATGAACTCGTTCCTGCTGGCGGTGCTGGCCTGTGCGGGAACGCTGTTCCTGGCCCTGCTGTTCGGCCATGCCATGCGCGACAGCGAACAGAACTGGCTGTCCCGCATCACCCGCTTTGCCAGCTTCGGCTATGCCCTGCCGGGAACGGTGCTGGCCATCGGCATCATCATTCCCTTCGGATTTCTCGATGCGCGTATCAACGCCCTGACCCAGGCGCTGTTCGGTTACATGCCGGGCCTTGTCCTGTCCGGCAGCCTGGTGGCGCTGGCCTTTGCCTACGTGACGCGCTTCCTGGTGATCTCGACCGGCACGGTGAATGCGGGCTTCGAGAAAATCTCGCCGCACCTCGATCAGGTGGCACGCACGCTGGGCCGCAAGCCCTTCACCGTTTTCCGCGAGATCCACCTGCCCCTGCTCAGGCCGTCACTGGTGACAGCCATGCTGCTGGTGTTTGTCGATGCCCTGAAAGAACTTCCGGCAACCCTTCTGCTCCGGCCCTTCGACTTCGACACGCTGGCGACCCATGTGTTCACCAGCGCCTCGCTGGGGCAACTGGAAGAAGCGGCGCTCCCCGCCCTTTCCATCGCGGCGGCGGGCCTCATCCCGGTCTTCATCCTCTCGCGCAACCTGCGCGATGCGGCAAGCAACTAGGCTGCAGACTCATAAAACCTGAGCCATAGTCGTACGGCGGCGAGTTTTGCGAAAGCCAGGTATGCCGAGGCCTTGCGATCATAGCGTGTGGCGATGTGGCGGAACTGCTTGAGCTTGTTGATGCAGCGTTCGATGAGATTGCGCTTCTTGTATTTGCGTCTTGAGAAGGGAATCTCATCGATACGGTTAGATTTCGGCGGAATGACTGGTGTGCAGTCCTGATCCTCGATTTTCTCTCTGATCCAGTCAGCGTCATAACCCCTGTCAGCGAGAAGGCTGGCTCCTTTGGGCAGGCGTTGAAGGAGGAGTTCCGCCATCGGTGCATCATGCGCCTGGCCGGGAGAAAGTTCGATCTGCAACGGCAAGCCATGTTCGTTCACCCGCAGATGCAGCTTGGTCGTCAGCCCTCCGCGCGAGCGACCGATACAGCGGTCTCCACTCTGTTTTTTTGGGCAGCAGCCTGTTGATGAACCCTGACACTGGTAGAGTCGATCATCTGCAGTTTCTCGCCTCCGGCTTCATAGGCGGCGATGACGGCGTTCATCAGCCTGTCCCAGACGCCTACTTTCCGCCAGCGATTGAAGCGATTGTAGACCGTTGTGTATGGTCCATATCTCTCGGGCAGGTCCGCCCAGGGGGAACCGGAACGCAGATGATGGAAGATGCCATTTAGAACCCGTCTGTCATCAACTCTTGGTACGCCGCGCGGCTTGTTTGGCAGCAGCGGTTGGATCGCCTTCCACTCAAACTCCGTCAGATCATAGCGTCCATAGGCCATGGCAAACTCCCTTCGAGAGTTTGAATCATCTTTCAGCCGATTTGCCTACCCATTATGGGTGTGCGATCCAGCAGTCCGTCATGCTTCTCGGGAATCAAACATGGCTGAAGAATAGACATGCTGCATTGAGCCCGGGTCGGGCTTCTGTGGGAGACGACCTCTTCAGATGCATTGGTTGAGCAGGTATCACAATGACAATATGTCCCGCTAGGAAACGAGGTCCGACCTTGAACATCACCACCGGCTTTGTGGACCGCCAGCAGGAACTTACTGAACTCTTTGCTGCGACATTCACCGCCTCGGAGGGGCCGAGGGAAGGTGCGCTGATTGGCGACTTGGTGCGGGATCTACTCACAGAAACGCCAGCACAGGATATCCGGGTGTTTTGCGCCGAGGTAGCAGGGAATGCCATTGGTGCAGCAATCTTCACACGCCTGATCTATCCGGAGGACCCGCATACTGTATTTCTGCTGTCTCCCATGGCCGTTGCCTCCGAGCGCCAAGGGCAAGGCGTCGGACAGGCTTTGCTCATCCATGCGTTTGAGTTCCTGCGCGGTGAGGGCATCCAAGTAGTTATCACGTACGGCGATCCAGCCTTCTACGGGCGCGTGGGATTCACGCTACTTACCGAAGAACAGGCCCGTGCGCCTCTGCCGCTCAGTCTGCCTCACGGTTGGATTGGGAAATCTCTGACCGCAGAGGAGATGCCCGAACTCCATGGACGGTCGATCTGCGTATCTTCATTGAACCGCAGCGATGTGTGGTGAATCTGCCTCAAGGGTAGTGCCCGTCGGGTCTTAACAGGCCGGTATCGCACTGTTTTGCCTTATGAGTATGCGGCCTAGTCCTGCAACGCCGGGAGATTGGCATAAAGGTCAAGCGCCTCCGGATTGGCAAGCGCCTCCTTGTTCTTCACGGGACGGCCATGCACCACCTCGCGGACCGCAAGCTCGGTGATCTTGCCCGACTTGGTGCGGGGAATGTCGGCAACGGCGATGATCCTTGCCGGAACATGGCGGGGTGAGGCGCCCTCGCGGATGGCCTTCTTCACTGCCGCCACAAGCTCGTCGGTCAGCGACACGCCCGCCCGCAGGCGCACGAACAGGATGACACGCACGTCGCCCTGCCAGTCCTGACCGATGGCGAGTGCTTCCAGCACGTCGGGAATGCGCTCGACCTGCGCATAGATCTCGGCTGTCCCGATGCGCACGCCGCCGGGATTGAGCGTAGCGTCGGAACGGCCGTGAATGATCATGCCCCGGTGGGGCGTGAGTTCTGCAAAGTCGCCGTGGCACCAGATCCCCGTGAAGCGCGCGAAGTAGGCGTTGTGGTACTTTTCGCCCGATGGATCGTTCCAGAACATCACCGGCATGGAGGGGAAGGGCTGCGTGCAGACCAGCTCACCCTTCTCGGCAAGCACCGGACGGCCTTCATCATCAAACACGTCAACGGCGACTCCGAGCATCGGACCCTGGATCTCGCCGGCATGAACCGGCTCATCCGGATTGCCGCCGACGAAGCAGCCGCAGATGTCGGTGCCTCCGGAAATGGAGGCGAGTTGCACGTCATCCTTCACGCCATCATAGATGAAGGTGAAGCCATCCTCGGACAGGGGCGACCCCGTGGACAACACGCTCCGCAATCCCGCGAGCTTCAGGTGATCCTTGGGGCGGAAGCCTGACTTGCGCAGGCTGTCGATGTATTTGGCTGAGGTGCCGAAATGGGTCATGCCCTCCTCTTCGGCATAGTCGAACAGCACCCGCTCCGAGGGATGGAAAGGCGAGCCGTCGAACAGCAGCAGCGTCGCCCCGGCAGCAAGCCCGCTCACCAGCCAGTTCCACATCATCCAGCCGCAGGTGGAGAAATAGAAAACGCGATCGCCCGGTTTCACGTCCGTGTTGAGCACATGCTCGACCAGATGCTTGAGCAGGATGCCGCCGTGACCATGCACGATGCACTTGGGAATTCCGGTCGTTCCCGATGAATAGAGAATATAGAGCGGATGATCGAAAGGCACTTGCGCGAAGGTGAGCGGCTTCGCTGTCATGTCGCGGGTGAGGACCGCAAGGCTCGCTCCCAAGGGAACGGCGGCAGCCACCTCGGCGGCCTTTCCGGCATAATCGAACACGATCACCCTGGAGACTGAAGGCATGGCCTTCACCACCGTGGTGATCTTCTCGGTCAGCATGAAGGTCTTGCCGCCATAGAAATAGCCATCGCAGCACAGCAGCACTTTTGGCTCGATCTGGCCGAAGCGGTCGAGAATGCCGCGCTCGCCGAAATCCGGAGAGCACGATGACCAGATCGCCCCCAGCGAGGCACAGGCCAGAAGCCCGATGACGGCCACCGGATGGTTCGGCACCACGGCGCACACGCGGTCGCCCTTCCTGACCCCCAGGTTGATCAAGACCTGTTGCAGCAAAGACACCTGATCGGCGAGGTCGTGCCACGACAGCTCCAGGCGGGTGCCGTTTTCAGACCGGAAGATGAGGGCCGGCGTGTCATCCGCCTTGATCAGGAGGTTCTCGGCATAGTTCAGGGCGGCCTGGGGAAAGAAGCCCGGGTGCGGCATCCGGCCCGGATGGGCGATCACCGTGCCGCCCTTGGCGCTCGCCCTGACCTTGCAGAACGTCCACACCGCATCCCAGAACTGTTCGGGCTGCGTCAGGGAAAAGGCCTGCACGGCCCGGAACCCCTTGGGCGCCGAAGGGCCCAGGCGACCCGCGAGGAAAGCCTCAAAGCGGCGCAGGTTGGCCCCGGCGCGGCGCTCGTCTGAAGGGGTCCATAGCGGTGATGCGGTCATGGTGCTCAACTTGTCCTGCTCGTCCTGCTTGTTCTGCTTGTCTGGCCCGTTTGGTCATATCGCCTGCCTTGAAAGAGCCGCAAGGGGTGCGGCATAAGGCGGGTCATGCGGCGATCACTCCGATATGTCCTTCTTGGCCTTCCCTTTGCTGTCATGGTGCTTGCCGGCAGCACGGTCTTCCTTTTGCCCCAGATGGCGAAAACCCGCCTCGCCGAAAAGGCCGAGGCCCGCCATGGCCTGACTATGAGCGTCGATGGCGCGACCCGTGTGTCATTTTCCGACGGGCTTGCCGTCACGCTCGACAATGTCTCCTTTGCCCGCAGCAATGCGCAGGGCGTGCCTTCACTGGTGGTGGGGCAAGTGCGGGTGCCTTCGCCATTTTCGCTGTTGATGGGTGGCGGCCCACGCCGCATCGAATTGATCGACCCGGTCTTCACCTTCACGGCAGCCGACACCAAGAACCTGCCCGAGACGCCCGAGGCCGGAAACGAGGCAAGGGAAAAGCCTGCAAAGCCGCTGGACATCAGCATCGAGAACGGGTCGGTGAAGGCCTCGGACCCGAAGCACAACCTGGCAATTGCCATCACCGACATTTCCGGTGACGTGCGCCAGGCCGAGACGGGTGCACTGGAAGGCGACCTGCGCGGCCTCTTCAATGGCGTGGCCTCCCAACTGGCGCTTTCCATTGACGATACCCGCCGCCTGCAACAGCGGGGTTCGCCTTCCGATATCACCCTCACCAGCAAGGCGGGGCAGATTGTCATGTCGGGCCGCCTGCGCCTGACCGGTGACATGCAGTTCGATGGCAGCGTTTCAGCCGAAGCCCCCGACGCGCAGAACTTCCTTGCCTGGATGGGCGTGCCGCTTGAGGGCCTTGCCGACAGCCTGACACTGGGAATCGATGCCGGGCTTTCCATTGCGCAGTCGAAAGCGCAGTTCAGCAACCTCGCCTTTGCCCTCGGCAACATGCAGGCGAAGGGCGGCATCACCGTTCAGGCCGGCGCACCCCGGCCCACGCTTGACGCCGCGCTCTCGTTCAACACCATCAACCTCAACATCTATTCGAGCAGCGACGACCCCGGCACCACCGCGGCCCCCGACCTGACGACGGACTGGCGCGAGAAGCGCCTGCCCTTCGCTGACCTGAAAGCTGCCGATGTGACCCTTGCGCTGACCAGCGACAGCCTGATGGCGGGCGCGGTGACAGCCGGGCCATCATCCCTCAAGGCCACGCTGAAGGACGGTGCATTGCAGGCGCGGGTGGAAAGCGCATCGCTCTTTGCAGGAAAGGGCGCAGCCGACCTCTCCTTCAGGCAAGGCGAGACAACAGACATGAGTCTCGCCCTCGATGTGCAGGGAGTCGAAGCCAGGGATTTCCTGGGCAAGGCTTTCGGCATCAGCTTCCTGTCCGGTCCGGTTGATCTCAGGACCGACCTCAAGGCCTTCGGCGGAAGCCCGGCACAACTGGTGTCGACACTGGCCGGAACCGCAAGCCTGTCGCTGTCCGGCGGCGCCATCGACGGCATTGATCTCGCCACCCTCGCCGGTCTGGTGAGCAAGGAGGACGCGCAAGGCTGGGGCTTGTCGCAAGGCACGGTGACGCCCGTCACCTCCGCCACCGCCACCGCCACGTTCAGGGACGGCATTGCCACGCTTTCGGACACGAAAATCGAATCGGCGGGTCTGGCCGCCGGTGTCACGGGCGACGTCGATCTCCTGCGCCGCGCCGTGAACCTCACGGTGACGCCGGAACGGGGGCTTCCCCTTCCCGTTGCGGCCAAGGTCAAGGGGCCGTGGGAAAATCCCAGGATTTCCGCCAAGCTCGATGTGGACGGCGTCCTCGACACGCTGGGTGTCGATGGCTCCGATGACGACGTGAAAAAGGCCGCGAAATCCGCCAAGAAGGCCCTCAAGAAACTCCTGGGCGATTGAGCACTCATGATCCGCGTACAGCAGCAGCCGTTCGATGCGGGAAGGGAACTGGCCGCCTTCAAGGCGGGCAAGACCCATGTGGGCGGCACGGTCCTGTTCGTGGGAAGCGTGCGCGACCTCAATGACGGCGCTGCCGTTTCGGCCATGACACTGGAGCACTATCCCGGCATGACCGAGAAGGCGCTGGCCGGGATCGAGGCCGAGGCCCGTTCCCGCTGGCCGCTCGACGATGTTCTCATCATCCATCGCTTTGGCCGCATGCTGCCGGGAGAGGACATCGTTCTCGTGCTCGCCTCCTCCTCCCACCGTGAGGCAGCCTTCGCAGCCTGCCAGTTCCTGATGGACTGGCTCAAGACCAAGGCACCCTTCTGGAAACTGGAGGAAGGCGAAGGAGAGCCGCGCTGGGTTGATGCCCGTGACAAGGACGATGCCGCAGCCCGGCGCTGGAACGATAAATGAGGGGCTGGTCATCGCGCGGCGCCGCCGTGCAATGGCTTACGGTGGCGGTGCTGATCCTCGTGCTCATGACACTGGCCCGGCTTCATCCGGACTGGTTCGGATTGCCCGACACGCGCTATCCGGAAGCGCCGCCGCGCATGGGCGCATATTCCGCCATCGACGGCGATTCCTTCCGCCTCGGCAGGCGCGAGATCCGCCTGCATGGCATTGACGCTCCCGAGTACCGGCAAACCTGCTCAGGCAGCAACGGCAGTGCCATTCCGTGCGGGAAGATGGCGCGCGACGCCCTGAGCCGGATGATCGGCACGGCGGCCCTCACCTGCAGGCTCGTCGAGCGTGACCGCTATCGCCGCGAGGTTTCGCGCTGCATGGCAGGCCCGCTCGACCTCAACCGCGAGATGGTGCGGCAAGGCTGGGCCATGGCCTATCGCCGGCACGCGCATGACTATGTGAGTGCCGAGGCCGAGGCACGCGCCGCGAAGCGTGGCATCTGGGCCTGGCGCTTCGACAGGCCCGAAGACTGGCGTAACCGCAACCGCAACCTGCATGGAAGCCTCACAGGTGCGGAAGCCGAGGATACCGGCGACGAGTGAGGCTCAGACCTTGACGAGGCCGCTGCCGTCGTTGTCGAAGCAGAGGTCAAGCACGCGCTGGAGATTTGCGGCGTGGCGGAAATCCGGCTCCTGGTTCCTGCCCGTCACGATGGCATTGATGAAGCGGCGGTAGTTCGTTTCCACCGGCTCCGGCTTGATCGGTCGCCACGCCATCCGGTTCACGTCATCGCCGGTGCAGGCGCGCAGCTCGGTCCAGCCTTCCATGTGCTTCACCTCGACCGCGCCCTTGTCGCCATGGATTCGCAGGTGCAGTTCGTTGTCGTGGCCGGTCATGAATCGGGACGCCTGGATGATGCCCAGCGCACCGTTCGAGAACTCCACCGTCATCACCGCACTGTCATTCGCATCGAGCGGATACTCGCCGATCCGGTCGCCCGCGGCCTTGTGGAAGGTCTTGAGGCGGGGCTGGATGGCGACGGGCGTGGCGTCGCAGCCGAAGGCGGCGAAGTCGAGGATGTGGATGCCCACATCACCCAGCACGCCCTTCGAGCCGTGCTTCTGCGACAGGCGCCACAGCCACATGGGCAGCGTGCGCCAATCGCCCCAGTGATTGCCGACGAGCCACGACTGGCGATAGCTCGCCTCGACGTGCCGGATGTTGCCGAGAATGCCGTCCGTCACCAGCTTCCGCGCCACATGAATGGCTGCAACATTGCGATAGGTGAGGTTCACCATGTTGATGAGCCCGGCCTTCTCCGCCGCATCGGCCATTTCACGCGCCAGCGATTGATTTTCGGCCAGCGGCTTCTCGCACAGGACATGCTTGCCCGCTGCGAGAAGCTTCATGGTGGTGGGGTGATGAATGGAATCCGGCGTCACGTTGGTGGCGGCATCAAAGCCGCCCCAGGCGATGGCGGCGTCGAGATCCTCGAAGCTCTTCGCCATGCCGAAGCCCTGCGCGAATTCCGCCGCACGGCCCGGCACGACATCGCAGGCACCCACCATTTCAACGCGGGGGTCGAGGGCGAAGGCAGTGGCATGGGCCTTCGCCATGCCGCCTGTTCCGAGAACAAGAAGTCTGATCGGTTTCGTCATGTCGGTTCTCTCAGCGGAAGCCTTCCTGGCCGTCTTCGTGCAGGCGCGGGCCTTTCACCTCAAGCGGATAGGGCGCCTTGTCGTGCGGCACGTTGGGTGCCGGATGAATGCCGGTCCACGGCCTTGCCGGATTGCAGGCCCAGCGGGTTGCATTCTTGATGACGCGCAGCACATCCGGGTTGTGATAGGTGGGATAGGCTTCGTGGCCGGGGCGGAAATAGAAGACATTGCCCGCGCCGCGCCGGTAGGTGACGCCGGAACGGAACACCTCGCCGCCCTCGAAGTGCGAGATCATCACGGTTTCAAGCGGCTCCGGGATGGAAAAGGGTTCGCCGTACATTTCCTCGTGCTCGATCCTGATGCATTCGGGCAGGCCCGCGGCGATGGGATGGTTCGGATTGACGATCCAGACGATTTCCTTTTCACCGGCTTCGCGCCACTTGAGCGAGCAGGGCGTCCCCATCAGTCGCTTGAAGATCTTCGAGTAGTGGCCGGAGTGCAGCACGATCAGCCCCATGCCCTCCCAGACGCGCTTCGCCACGCGCTCGACGATCGCATCCTTCACGTCTCCATGGGCGGCATGGCCCCACCAGATCAGCACATCGGTTTCGGCCAGGCGCTTCTCGGAAAGGCCATGCTCCTCGTCGTCATCGAGCAGCGCGTGATCGACGACGAAGTCGCTGTCCCCGGCAAAGGCCTTCTTCAATGCCCCGTGCATTCCTTCCGGGTAGAGCGAGGCGACAAGCTTGTTCTTCTTTTCGTGGCGATGTTCATGCCAGATCAGTGTGCGAATGGTCATTTGGATTCGATTCTCTTTCCGTTTTCATCAAAGCGGTGCACATGGCCCGCCTGGGGGGTGAGGTGAA
Source organism: Hyphomicrobiales bacterium (assembly GCA_016792865.1). GTDB lineage: Bacteria > Pseudomonadota > Alphaproteobacteria > Rhizobiales > Aestuariivirgaceae > Aestuariivirga. The sequence goes on from JAEUMJ010000061.1 coordinate 15,778, forward strand.
CCGTGTCACCGGTCTTGACCGCAGTGCGCCCGTTTTCGCGCGCCGTTATAAGACCGTGCCCGGTTGCCACATAGACAAAACTGTCGCTGCCCAAAATCTCGGCATACTCCACCTTGCCGCTCATGCTGCCGGGTGAAGGCCTGGCTGAAATCTCCAGATGCTCCGGGCGCACGCCCAGCGTCTTGCACTTCATCTTGTCGGCAGGGGCGCCTGTCATGAAGTTCATCTTCGGCGATCCGATGAAGCCCGCGACAAAGAGATTGCCGGGGCGTTCGTAGAGTTCCATGGGCGTCCCCACCTGTTCCACCCGGCCCGCCTGAAGCACGACGATGCGGTCGGCCAGCGTCATTGCCTCCACCTGATCATGGGTCACGTAGATCATGGTTGTTTCCGGCATGCCGCGCTTCAGCTTCGCGATTTCCATGCGGGTCGCCACGCGCAGCGCAGCATCGAGGTTGGAGAGCGGCTCGTCGAAAAGAAACACCTTCGCACCGCGCACGATGGCGCGGCCGATCGCGACACGCTGCCGCTGCCCGCCCGACAGTGCCTTGGGCAGGCGCGTGAGATAGGGCGTCAATTGCAGCATGTCCGCCACCTTCTCCACCCGCTGCCTGATCTCGTCACGGGGCACGCCCTGGTTTTCGAGAGCGAAGGAAATGTTCTCGTAGACACTCATGTGCGGATAGAGCGCATAGGACTGGAACACCATGGCGATGCCGCGCTTCGAGGGCGGCACCTCGTTCACCACCGCATGATCAATCTCCAGCGTGCCGGAGGTGATGCTTTCCAGCCCGCAGATCGAACGCAGCAGCGTGGACTTGCCGCAGCCGGACGGCCCGACAAACACGATGAACTCACCCGACCTGATTTCGAGGTTCACGTCCTTCAGGATGTGAACGGCGCCGTAGGCCTTGTTGAGGTTGGTGAGCTTGATGTCGGCCATGTCAGCCTCCCTTGACCGAGCCCGCGAGAAGGCCGCGGACGAAATAGCGTTGCAACGAGAAGAACACGATGAGCGGCACGATGATGGTGATGAAGGCGGAGGCGGTGAGGATTTCCCAATTGCCGCCACGCGACCCCAGAAGGGAGTTGAGCTGATAGGTCAACACCGTCTTGTCGGGTTCGGTACCGAGGAAGACGATGGCCACCAGAAGGTCGTTCCAGACCCAGAGGAACTGGAAGATGGCGAAGGATGCGAGGGCGGGGAAGGAAAGCGGCAGGATGATGCGGCGGAAAATCTTGAAGTCGTTCGCACCATCGACCTGCGCCGACTCGATCAGGTCGCGCGGCAGGCCGGCGATGTAGCTGCGCAACAGGTAGATGGCGAAGGGCAGGCCGAAGCCGGTGTGCGCGAGCCAGATTCCGAGATAGGTCTTCGAGAGAAAGCCCGACGCGTTGTAGAGCTTCAGCAGCGGAATGAGCGACATCTGCAGCGGCACCACCAGCAGCCCGACCACGACCGAGATCATGAAGCCGCGCGCCGGGATCTTCATCCACGCCAGCGCATAGGCGGCAAAGGCCGCAATCAGGATGGGGATGATGGTTGCCGGAATGGTGACGGTGAGGGAGTTGACGAAGGCGCGTCCGATCCCTTGCGAGAACAGCACGTTTGAGTAGTTTTCCGTGGTGAACCTGGGCGGCACCGACGTCATGAAGAAGACGCGCTGGCCCCGGCCCTCCTCGAATTTCACCGGCGAGGTGTAGCGGTAGGTGCCATCGGCATTCACGGTGAGGCTGCGGCCATCGTCGTAGGAGGCGGTTGAGCCGGGAGCGAATTCATCCGGCTTTGCCACCCTGGTGCCGAAAGCGGCCACGGTGCCGGTGCCTTCCTCCGAACCATCGAAGAGATTGCCGCTGATGACGAACACGCCGTCCTGCTCGACCTGGGCAGAGGCATCCTTGGTGCGGGTCTGCACCGAACGCACCGTGGTGGTGAGGGCCGTCCACCAGCCGGAGGTGGCGATCAGGTTCTTGTCGCGTAGCGACGACACCAGGAGGCCGGCCGTCGGCAATGTCCACATGGCCACGATCAGCAGCACTGCCAGATGAAGCGCGAAGCGCGAGGGTTCGAGGCGGATGCGCTGCCACATCTCAGTGTCCTCCCTTGCGCTCGGCATTGGCCTGGCGGATGTTCCAGACCATGATCGGCAGGACCGCGATCATGATGATGATGGCAATCGCTGCACCGCGACCGAAATCGCCGCCGCCGCGGAACATCCAGTCGAACATCAGGTTGGCGAGAACCTGCGTGTCCCACTGGCCGTTGGTCATGGTGAGGACGATGTCGAACACCTTGAGCACCAGCACGGTGATGGTGGTCCACACCACGATGATCGTCGGCATGATCTGCGGCACCATGATGCGCCGGAAAATCTTGAACGGGCCGGCACCGTCGATCACGGCGGCTTCCAGCGTGTCTTCAGGCACGCCCCGCAAGGCCGCGCCCAGGATCACGGTGGCAAAGCCCGTCTGGATCCAGATCAGGATCACCATCAGGAAGAAGTTGTTCCAGAAGGGCATGGAGATCCAGACCTGGGGGGAACCGCCGAACCATTCCACGATGGCGTTGAGGATGCCGATCTGCTCCTGTCCTTCGCCGCGATAGTCATAGACGAACTTCCAGATCACCGAAGCGCCGACGAATGAGATCGCCATCGGCAGGAAGATGAAGCTCTTGGCGACAGGCCCCCAGAAGATGCGGTCGGTGAGGACCGCGATCACGAGGCCCAGGAATGTGCAGGCAGCGGGCACCACCAGCAGCCAGAGGAAATTGTTGAAGATCGAGGTGCGGAATCCCGTATCGCTGAAGGCCCAACGATAGTTGTCGAGACCCACGAAGGCATCGCCCGCCTTGTCGTGGAACGAAAGCCACAGTGTCTGGAATACCGGATAGATGAGATAGATGGCGAGCAGGATCAGCGCCGGCAGGAGAAAGAGCCACGGCCTGATCGTGGATTGCAGTCTGAGATTGCGGATGGAGCGGTCATCGTTCCTGGCGCTCACCGGCAGGAGCACATCGAGAAGCGCGTTGGACCCCCAGAAATAGGCAAGGCAACCGCCCACGCCCACCAGCACCGTGAAGAAGGCCGAAAACAACTGCATTGTCATGGCAGACACGTCCCCTGTGGCGCGGAGCAGGTCCGCGGTTGAGCCTCAGCCCGTCACGACGGAACTGAAAGGGAAACGGCCGGCCGCATCAACCAGCCGTTTCCTTGACGCTTGGGAGGAACCCCGCAACGAAACCTTCAACGGCCCGCCGCTGCCCCCGGTCGCAACCGGCGGGCCTTGAAGGATTACTTGATCTCGTCCCAGGCCTTCTGGATGGCGGCCCCGGTATCGGCAGCAGACTTGCCGCCGACGAAATCCACCATTCCGGTCCAGAACGCACCGGCGCCGATCTTGCCCGGCATCAGGTCGGAGCCGTCAAAACGGAAGGTCGTCGCGGTCGAGAGGATCTCGCCCTGCTTGCGGGCGGCCTCGTTGATGTAGGCGTCCTGGTTCACCGACTTGAGCGGCGTCAGGAAGCCGCCGTCCTTCATGAAGACCTCGTGCGAGAGCGGCATCTTCAGGTAGTCGATGAAGGCGCGGGCGGCCTTCGAATCCTTGGTGATGGCAAAGAGGGTGCCGGCACCGAGAACCGGCTTTCCGAGATCGGGCTTGGCCGCAAAGGGCGGGAAATAGAAGAAGTCGGCATCTTCACCCACCTTCGTTCCTTCCGGGAAGAAGGAGGGAATGAAGGACGCCTGACGGTGCATGTAGCACTTGGGCGGCGAGGAGAAGAGGCCCTTGGGGCTGTCGCGGAAATCTGTCGAGGCCACACCGGCGGCGCCACCGTCAACATAGGCGTCGTTCTTGGCGAAGCTGCCGAAGGTCTCGATCGCGGCCACCACTTCGGCCGAGTCGAACTTCAGCTCGTTCGTCACCCACTTGTCGTAGTTCTCCGGCGACTGGGTGCGCAGCATGATGTCCTCAACCCAGTCGGTTGCGGGCCAGCCCGTCGCACCGCCCGAACCGAGGCCGATGCACCACGGCTTGCCGCCATCCTTCACGATCTGGTCGGAAAGCGCGATCAGCTCCTCCATGGTCTGCGGGATCTTGTAACCGGCATCCTTGAAGTTCTCCGGGCTGTACCACACCAGGGACTTGAGATCGGCCTTGTAGGGGAAAGCATAGAAGGCGGATGCGCCATCCTTGCCCTTGTAGGTGCCGAGCGACACCCAGGACGCACCGGCACCATAGTTGTCGGTCACGAACTTCGCGTCGTCAGCCGTCAGCGGCACGAGATGGCCCTTGGCGGCGAGGTCGGCAAGCAGGCCCGGCTGCGGAAGAATGGTGATGTTGGCGGGCGAACCCGCCTCGGTATCGATGACCGCCTGCTGTTCGTAGTTTTCGGAGGAGGAGTACTTCACCTCCGCGCCGGTGGCCTGGCGGAAATATTCCAGCACCACCTGGATGTGGGCCTCGTCATCTCCGCGCCAGGGGCCGAAGATGGTGAGGGTTTCCCCCTTGAGGTCCACCTTCTTCAGCGTCTCGAAATTGTCCCAGTTGAAGGGGCCTTCTCCCGGCGGATACTTGAGATCGGCGGCAAGGGACGGAGTGGCAGCCACCATGGCAAACAGGGCAGCAGAAAGCGCCAGACGCAATTTCATCAGATTTCCTCCCGTGATGATTGATGCGTTTATGGTCCGGGCACCTTGGATCAACGGAAAATCCAAAGCGCTTTGGATGAATTCCCGATAGCCCCGGCCCGTGCCGGAGTCAATTGAAATCTGCGGAAAAATGCAGCGTTTATGCGTATAAGTGTGCGATGCAACAGCAAATGTATCAATCTTCGCAGGCGCAAAAACCTCCTTCGGCGGCGCAAAACAGATCGCCTATTGAAAGCGCTTTGGGAATATGAGAGAGTTCAACCCCATGAATCTGCGTGAGCTTTCAGAGCTGCTGCAACTTTCCCAAACCACGGTCAGCCGGGCCTTGAACGGCTATCCGGAGGTATCGGAGGAAACCCGCGCCAGGGTGCGGGCAGCGGCAGAGGTACATGGCTACCGCCCCTCGGCGGCGGCGCGGCGGCTTGCGACCGGGCAGTCGGGCACGCTCGGCCTGGTTTTCCCGCGCGAGCGCAACATGCTGGGCGACCTGATCTTCACCGAGTTCCTGGGCTGCTGCGTGGAACAGGCCTCCGACCTCGATTACGACATCACGCTTGCGATGGCGCGCGGCGCACAGACCGAGGAAAGCGTTTACCGCCGGGCCGTGCGCTCGGCCCGCGTCGATGCCATGATCCTGTCCAGCCCCCTGCTTGCCGATCCGCGGCTCGACCTGCTGCGCTCGCTGAAGATGCCCTTCATCCTGCATGGCCGTACCCGTGCCACGGCCCCCTATGCCTCTCTCGACATCGACAATCGCGGGGCCTTCCTCCAGGCGACGCGGCTGCTCTGCGATCTCGGCCATCGCGCCATTGCACTGATCAATGGCGACACATCCTTCAACTATGCCGCTGACCGCGAGAGCGGCTATCGCGAGGCCCTGATGATGAAGGGCCTGATCCCGCCGCCTGCCCTCATCGCCGGTGCGATGATGACCGAGCGCCACGGCGAGGAGGAAGCCACCCGCATGCTTGCGCTGCCCCTCACCGACCGGCCCACGGCCTTCCTCTGCTCCTCCATGGCGCAAGCGGTGGGCGTGACGCGGGCGGTGACACGCGCCGGGCTTGTGATCGGC
>JAEUMJ010000083.1 GCA_016792865.1 Hyphomicrobiales bacterium
GGCCGGTTCGGCCTCGAAGTGTCACTCGGCGGGACTGTCGATCGCGTGTCCCCCTTCGAGACCATCGCCACCAACCGGCCGCTGTCGCGCTGGTTCGAGCAATGGCTCGAAAGGAAGTCCCTCGATATCGACGCCTTTTGCAAGCTGGGTGGCAAGCTCGCCTTGCTGGAGTGCCGGCAGTTCCTGCTCACCACCAAGCCTTCCGTTTCCGTTCTCGAAACCTATCGCGGCAATGACGTGATCGAGGCATCCGTTTCCGCTGCTGCGACGGCAGACAAGGTCATTGCCGGGATTTCCCGCTGGTTCATGACGAACCAGTCCGAAGACGGCGCCTTGCCCGACAAGTATTGGCCAAGCGCCGGGGCCTATTCGCAGGCCGACAATCCCATTCGCCGCCTCATGGCGAGTGTCGTGTTCAACCGTCTTGCCGATCATCTGGACCGTCAGGACATGCGGGCGGCGGCGCGACGCAACCTGGTGTTCAATCTCAAGCGCTTCTACGGCGTGCGCGACGGCGACGGCGTCATCGCGTGGGAAGACAGTGTCAAGCTCGGTGCCATCGCCATGGCCGGCCTTGCCATCGTCGAAAGTCCCTTTGCGGCGGAATGGGCTGATGAACTCGCGGCGTTGCAGGCTACCATGATCAAGCTGTGGCAACCCTCAGGGGCTTTCCGCACCTTCCTCTATCCGCCGGACCGCAACGACAACCAGAACTTCTATCCCGGCGAGGCGCTGCTTCTCTGGGCCACGATGCTGTCGAAGAACTACGATGCGGAGCTGTTGTTCCGCACACTGAAGAGCGTGGCCTATTACAAGGGCCATTTCCGCAAGCGCCCCAACCCGGCTTTCGTGCCGTGGCACACGCAGGCGGTTGCCATCCTCTACCGCATGACCGGCGATGCCTCGTTGCGGGATTATGTTTTCGAGATGAATGACTGGCTTCTTTCGCATCAGCAATGGGGCGGGGCGCTGGACCGCGACTACTGGGGCCGTTTCTATACCCCGTCGAAGCCGGGATACGGTCCGCCCCATGCTTCGGCTACGGGCGTGTATCTGGAGGGCCTTGTTGATGCCATGTGGCTGGCCCGCGAGGCCGGTGATCAGGACCGCTGTGCTGCATATGAAACTGCCATCCAGCGTGGCATCCGCTCCATCGCGCAGCTCCAGTTCACGGGCAAGCTGGACACTTACTACATCAACCAGAAGGACCGTGTGCTGGGGGCCATCCGCACCGAGTCCGACAACAACGAGATCCGCATCGACAACATGCAGCATGCGCTCGCGGCCTTGCTGAAGTTCCAGGATTACCAGAACCACTTCGGTGCGGTGCCGGTTGCAGTGGGGGCCACAGGCTCCACCCACTGACCAGATTGAAGGAGACTGAAATGATGAAGCGCATGGTATTGCTGTCGCAGGTCTTGCTTCTCCTGCTGACCGCGGAGGAATTGCCGGCGCAGGCGGTACCGCCGCGGGCAACACCTGTCATGCAGTCCATGGCAGTCCAGCCCGCAAGCGCCGGGGAGGCGAAGGGCGGCAAGCTCGTCATCAAGACAAGCGAGCGGAAGCTCTATTTTTACGACGCGAACAACACCGTCCGGGCTTCAGGATTGCGGTGGGGAGGCAAGGCCGCAAGTGGACCGGCGTCACCTCCATCTCGCGGATGGTGAAGAATCCCTCATGGGCGCCGCCTTCCGTCATCCGCAGGGACAATCCGAAGCTGCCCGCCATCATCGGGCCGGGCCCCAACAATCCGTTGGGGGTCGCAGTGCTGGTGCTGGGTGACGGCACCTACGGCATTCACGGCACCAACAGGGACGAAACCATCGGCACCGATGCTTCCTATGGCTGTTTCCGCATGCATAACGCCGACATCCTTGCGCTTTTCGACAAGGTGACCATCGGCACCACAGTGACAGTGGTCCCCTAGTCGGTCGGGCACATCTCTTTCGGGAACAATGCCGGGCCGCATTGCAGGGCCGCATTGCAGGGCCATACCCCACGGCACCTTGAAGATAATTTTCACATAGACTTTGGTCGCATCCCCGATTCCCCGCTTCTGGCACCATGCGTCCCTGCCAGATGGCGGATTTCATGCACAAATCAAGGGATTTTCCTGCGCTGAAGATTCTGCTTGCAGTTTGAAAATTATTTTCTAAACTGCCCGCACTGATGAGGTTTCATGTGATGCGGGAGGCAGATGAAACTTCCGTCTTTGGGTGGTTGCCGTGTGCCTGCCCGGGATATTGTCCTCCCTGACCTTGGCCGCGTGGTGGCACATGTCACGCGGCCATTTTTTCAGTGTGGAGAATTCACAATGCCACTCGTCACCATGGGACCCATGCTCAAGCGCGCTCAGAAAGAGCGCTACGGCATCGCCGCCTTCAACATGATCGACTACAATTCGGTCCGCTCCATCGTCGATGGAGCAACGGCACTCAATGCCCCGATCATCGTGCAGGTGTCCACCAAGACCATCAGGCACTGGGGTTTCAAGCCGATTGCCTCATGGGTGCGCCAGCTTGCGGAAGACACTGCCGTGCCCGTGGCGCTCCATCTCGATCATTGCTCCGATCTCAACATCATCAAGGGATGCATCGATGCGGGCTGGACCTCGGTGATGTTCGATGGCTCGTCCCTCCCTTTCGCCGAGAACGTGAAGAAGAGCAAGGAAGCCTACGACATTGCCACGGCGGCGGGTGTCGGGCTTGAGGCAGAGATCGGGGCCATCGGTGGCGTGGAAGACGACAAGTTCGTCGCCGAGGACAAGTCGATCCTCGCGGACTTCGATGAGTGCGTGGCCTTCTGCAAGGAAATGCCGAAGCTTGCAGTCTTTGCTCCGGCCATCGGCACGGCGCACGGCTTCTATGCGGGTGAACCCAAGATCGCCTATGAACTCCTGGAGCGCATCACCTCCGTCATCGACATCCCCATAGCCCTTCACGGCGGTACCGGCCTCACCGAGGAGCAGTTCCACCGTTGCATCGGCTCCGGCTGCGCCAAGGTGAACATTTCCACCATGCACAAGCATCGCTTTGTCGAAGGCTTCCTCGAGGTGCGGAAGCAGAAACCGAAAGAGGCCGAGCCATTGCCTTTCATCAAGGGCCAGTACGACGCCATGCTGGGCGATGTGCGCGACATGATCCGCATCTTCGGCAGTGAAGGCCGCGCCCCCCATGCAGCAGGGCAGGCATGAGATGCAGGCGCTGATTTTCGATTGCGACGGCGTTCTTGTGGATACGGAACGCGACGGCCATCGCGTGGCATTCAATGAAGCTTTCCGGCAAATCGGCTGGAACACCGTCTGGTCGGTGGAACGCTACGGCGAACTGTTGACCACTGCAGGCGGCAAGGAACGCATGCGCCGCCATTTCGACGAGGAGGGTTGGCCCGTGCCGGACGACGCGCGTGATGCGGCAATCGCCCGGCTTCACAAGCTCAAGACCGACATTTTCATGCAGCTCATCGAAAGCGGCAAGCTGCCCTTGCGGCCCGGAATCATGCGCATCGTCGATGAGGCAATTGCCGCGGGCCTGAAGATCGCGGTGTGCTCCACCTCGAACGAACGCGCGGTGCAGGCGGTCGTGGACAAGATGCTGGGCGCGGCGCGGGCGGCCCATATCAGGGTTTTCGCGGGCGACGTGGTGCCGAAGAAGAAGCCTGATCCCGCCATCTACAATCTCGCCGCCGCCGAACTCTCGCTCGATCCGAAGAGGTGCGTGGTGGTGGAAGACTCGAACACCGGCCTGCGCGCCGCCAAGGCCGCCGGGATGAACTGCATCGTCACCATATCGTCCTACACGGCCGAGGAGGATTTCACCCTGGCTGACCGGGTCGTGCCTGATCTGGGAGATCCGCCGGGGGCAGTGGTGGCGCTCCCGGACCTCCGTCGCCTGATTGCCTGACGCCCGGTTCCCGTAGTCCGCTGCCCCGGAATCATGCCATAGATTCCGGGGATAACGGCGCAGATGCGGGCCTCATGACACTTGCCTATCGTCCGGAGATTGATGGCCTGCGCGCAGTCGCGGTGGTGTCGGTCATTCTGTATCATGCGGGGTCGCCGCTGTTC
>JAEUMJ010000108.1 GCA_016792865.1 Hyphomicrobiales bacterium
TGGCGCCCTTCACCAATGTGCTGAACTGGCTGGACAGGATCGGGGCGCTTCCGGGATGGAAGCACCCTTACGATTGCATGCCGAGAAAATGAGGCCGTGAACGGTCTCAGGCCTGTTCGACGGCGTCCAGGTATTCATCGAGGTGTTCGAGATTCTCGAATCGCATCCAGCCTTCGTCGGTCTCGGCTTCCACCGTGCCATCCGAGAGGATGCGGGCGGAACGGCCACGGATGACCTTGTCCTCGACCACGTAGAGTTCGCCGTCTGCGGGGGGAGCAGCGGCCTCTCCCGGTGCGGCGGCCGCTGTCTCGACCGAATCGGAGCCGGTGAGTGCGTTCTCAAGATCGGTCTTGGCCTGTTCCAGCGCATCGATGGTTTCCTTGACGGCGGGCGTCAGGGGTTCGTCGCTGGTTGCAGTGGCTGCCGCGGCGGCGGCTCCCGCCTCTTCGGCCTTGCGGCCAAAGCTGGGGAAACGCAGCGGCTTCGCGGGCGCTGCCTCTTCCGTCCTGGTTTCTTCTGTCTTGGCTTCGGCAACCGGTTGCGGAGCGGGCCGCGCCGGTGCCGGGGCCACTTCGTCGGCATAGTCCTCAAGGGGGGCCGTGGCACCCACCGCCGAAATGATTCCGCCGATGCCGATCGACAGGATGCCGCCGACAATCAGGTTGATGGCTGATGCCATGTCTATGCCCCGCACCTGCAACTGGGCCTGGTTCACCAAGCCCATGACGGCGAGGAATACGCCTGCAGCAAGCAGAATAAGCCCCAAAACCTGCATCAATTTGGACATCGCAATCACCTCCCGCCATCGGGGCGCGTCGATTCCGCCCCCCGGTTGTCCCTGACCCTGTCATGGTAAACTACCAGTACAGCCAAGGCTTTGAACAGATGTAATTTCTACTGAAGTATGGTTAACAGCGACTCATTCAAAACTGATCCTGGGTGCGGGTTTCTGGAGATTCCCGCCTTCCAGTTGTGCCCAGACCTGCCGGGCGATGTCGCGGTAGATGGCCGCATGCCGGCTTTCCGGCGCTGTTGCGACCACCGGGCGGCCCTCATCCGAGCGCAGCCGCACGTCCATGTCGAGGGGCACCTCCCCAAGGAAGGGAATGGCCAGCCGCTCCGCCTCCGCCTTCGCACCGCCGTGGCCGAAGATGTCGTGGCGCTCGCCGCACTTGCTGCATGTGAAATAGCTCATGTTCTCGATAATGCCGAGCAGCGGCACATTCACCTTCCGGAACATGTTGAGGCCCTTGCGCGCGTCGATCAGCGCCAGATCCTGCGGGGTGGAAACAATGACGGCGCCTGACAGCGGCGTCTGCTGGGCCAGGGTGAGTTGCGCATCTCCCGTGCCCGGCGGCATGTCGATCACCATCACATCCGTTTCAGACCACTCCACTTCGCGCAGCAACTGCGTGAGCGCCGACATCACCATGGGGCCGCGCCAGATCATCGGCGTGTCCTCATCGACAAGGAAGCCGATCGAAGACACTTCCACGCCATAGCGCGCCATGGGCTTCATGCGCTTGCCGTCGGCGGTGCTTGCCTCAGGGCGCCCGCTGAGGCCGAAAAGCTTGGGCATGGACGGGCCATAGACATCCGCGTCCAGCACCGCGACGCGCAGGCCGAGCGACTTCAGCCCCAGCGCCAGGTTGATTGCGGTCGTGGACTTGCCCACTCCCCCCTTGCCCGACGCCACCGCGATCAGGTGCCTTACGCCCGGGACGCCGACGGCGCGGGATTGCTGCGGACCCGCTTGTGCGGGGGCCTTTCCGGGCTGGCGTTCTGCCGTCAGCACCACGCGGGCCTTGTTCACGCCGGGAATGTTCCTGACCGCCTTTTCCACCACCGCCTGCAATTGTTCCATGGTCTTGAGGCGGGCGGGATCGGCGCTGAGCGCGAAGGTGACTTCCCCGCCCTCGATCACGATATCGGAGATCAGCCCGGCCGAGACGATATTGCCCCTGCCATCGGGAGCGGCGATGCGCTTCAGTTCATCGAGGATGCGGTCTTTGGTCAGCATTGTCCTGGTTAATCCGTTAATCTGCCGCTCCTTGCCATGGGTGGACTTTCCCCGCAATTGCCCGTTTGGGCCTGTCATCAACTCAATTTTTACATTACGCGCAAAGCCGCCCTTAGGCTTTCGCAGATATGCAGGACGTTCAGTTTTTCAACCCGCATTCCAATACGGGCCAATTGACCATGAGCGTCGCCGCAGGTTTCACAACTCCCACGACCAGCACGGAAAAGTCCGCGGCTGACGACATGACGTGGCATGGCGAGTTCCTGGAGATCTTCCTCAAGAACCAGATGAAGCTTGCCCCGGTGATGCCGCTTCTCGTGCTGTTCATGGCGGTGACATCAACACTCTGGGTACCGTGGCTCCGCGCCGCGACCTGGGCCGTGGGCGCCATCGGTTGCGGACTGGTGCAGCTCGTCCTCTGCAAGGTGTATTTCTCCCGCAAGCGTTCGGTGGCCGAACAGCGGGACTGGATCGGCATGATTGCCGCCTCCGAACTGTTCCAGGGCATGTTCTGGGTCTTGCCTCTGTTCTTCTTCTGGCCGAACTCCGACAGCCTGCAGAACACCTTCCTCGTTGCTGCCATCATTGCCGTGAGCGTGGTGCGCCTGCTGATCGTTTCGAACTTCATGCCGGTGCTCATCGCGGGCACGGGGGTGATGACGATCGGCGTGGCCGTGCGCTGCGTGGCGGAAGGCAATGCAATCTATCTGTCTCTCGCCGGCCTGATCATCACGCTGGAAGTCTTCTACCTCTTCGTGGCGCGCCAGCTTCAGGAAACGCTGCGGGACATGATCATCTACCGGCAGCAGAAGGACGGGCTCATCCACGAGTTGAAGGCCGAACGTGACCGTGCCGACGCCGAACGCCAGAAGGCCGAAAACGCCAACCGCGCCAAGTCTTCGTTCCTCGCCAACATGAGCCACGAGCTGCGCACGCCGCTCAACGCCATCCTCGGCTTCTCGGAAGTGCTGGAACGCGAGATGTTCGGGCCGCTCTCCAATCGCGCCTACCGCGACTATGCCGGAGACATCAACAGTTCCGGGCGCTATCTGCTCGGCCTCATCAACGACATTCTCGACCTTTCGCGCATCGAGGCGGGACGCGTGGAAATGCGCGACGAACCCATGATGCTGACCACGGCGTTGCAGAACGCCCAGCACCTGCTCGGCATGAAGGCGGCGGAAAAGGACACCTTCGTCGATATCCAGGTCGAACCGAACCTGCCCAAGGTCATGTGTGACCAGCGTGCCGTGAACCAGATCGCCATCAACCTCCTCACCAACGCCGTGAAGTTCTCGCCGCCCAAGGGCCGCGTGGTCATGTCGGTGAAGCGCACCGCCGCGGGCGGCGTGGCGCTGTCGGTGAAGGACAATGGTCCCGGAATCCCGCGCCTGGAAATCGATCACGCCCTTTCGGCCTTCTCGCGTGGGTCCATCGCCGCCAAGAATGCCATTGATGGCGCGGGCCTTGGCCTGCCCATCGTCAAGGGATTGATGGAGATGCACGGCGGCTCCATCGACATCATCTCGGATGTGGGCCAGGGCACCGAAGTGATCTGCACCTTCCCGGCAACCCGCGTGCTTTCCGGCCCCCGCAACGAACTCGCCACCTCACCGGCGATCGCCAGCGAGACCCAGCGCAAGCTGATCAGCCTGACGGGCTGAAGCCCGCCCCCCGTTCCGCAAGAGCCTTCAGGACCGCTTCCCATGGGGCGGCGGGAGTTGGGGCGTCACGCCTTGTCGCTGACACCCGCGCTGGCGAAGGTCGCCATGTTGGCGTGGGTATTGACCGCCGCCTTGACGATTCCTGCAGCGAGCGCCGCACCCGATGCCTCGCCCAGGCGCATGCCCAGGTCGAGCAGCGGCTTGAGGCCGAGCCGGGCCAGCAACGCCTTGTGCGCGGGCTCGGCCGAAACATGCGCGGCGATGCAGTGATCGAGCGCCGCGGGATTCGCCTTGTAGAGAACCGCCGCTGCGGCTGTTGCCACATACCCGTCGATCAGCACCGGAACCCGCTGCATGCGTGCGCCCAGGATGGCGCCCGCCATTGCTGCAAGCTCGCGTCCGCCAAGACGGCGGAGAACTTCCAGCGGGTCGCCGAGATGGGCCTTGTGC
>JAEUMJ010000126.1 GCA_016792865.1 Hyphomicrobiales bacterium
GGCGCTGCATTGGCCTCATGGCCCGTTTGACATCCCTGATGCCGTTCGTGCGGAATGGCTGAAGGCCGGGCATCGTGGCGCACAGGCCCACTCTGATTGGGAACACCACCGGTCCTCCCTCGACGACGATGCCGCCTGGACCTTCGCCGACCATCTTGAGGAACGCCTGACTGACCAGGCGTCGAAGGCGCTGGACGACCTTGCCCATGCCTATCTGAAGGAATGCCCCGCCATCGCCTCGCGGCAAGCCTCTGAAATCGTCATCGATGCGGTGACGAAGGCGCAGTCCAACATCATTGGTGGCTCTGCGGATCTTACCCATTCCAATCTCACAAAGGGCAAGTCGCAGAAACCCATCACGCCCGACGATTTCACCGGCTCCTATCTCCACTTCGGTGTGCGCGAGCATGGCATGGGTGCCGCTCTCAACGGCTTGTCGCTGCATGGCGGCTTCAAGACCTATGGCGGCACGTTCCTGGTGTTTGCCGACTATGCGCGGCCTGCCATCCGGCTCTCGGCACTGATGCGGCAACCGGTGATCTATGTGATGACACACGACTCGATCGGCCTGGGCGAGGATGGCCCCACCCACCAGCCGGTGGAACATCTTGCCTCGTTGCGTGCGATGCCGAACCTTCTGGTGTTCCGCCCTGCCGATGCCCGCGAAACGGTGGAAGCCTGGCGTTGCGCCCTGCAGCAAGCGTCGCGGCCTTCGGTCTTGTGCCTGAGCCGGCAGGCGCTGCCGCCATTGCCGGAGGGTGAGCATGTGGCAAGCGGCGTCGCTGCAGGTGCCTATGTGGTGTCGGGCTGGGCCGGGGTGCGGGATGTCACGCTGCTCGCGACCGGATCGGAAGTGGGCGTTGCATTGAAGGCTGCCGCTGATCTCGCGGAGCGGGGCGTGATGGCGACGGTTGTCTCCATGCCGTGCTGGGAACTGTTCCGCGAGCAGCCGGATGACTACCGCGCCCGCGTGCTTGGAACCGCGCCCTGCATCGCGGTGGAAGCTGCCTGTGCCACGGGTTGGCATGAATGGATCGGCCGCGACGGCGGCTTCGTGGGAATGCGCGGGTTCGGCGCCTCGGCTCCTGCGGCACAGCTCTACGAACACTTCAACATCACACCCAGGGCCGTGGTGGCGAAAGCCCTCAATGCCATTGGCGCAGACGCATAACAGGAAGGGCACATCCCATGGCGCGAATTTCTCTCCGGCAACTTCTCGATGATGCAGCGGAACGCAGTTACGGCGTTCCTGCCTTCAACATCAACAACATGGAGCAGGGGCTGGCGATCATGGAAGCCGCGAAGCTGGCGGATGCCCCGGTCATCATCCAGGCCAGCCGCGGGGCGCGCTCCTACGCCAATGACATCATGCTCGCGAAGATGATGGAGGCGCTGGAAACCATGTACCCGGACATTCCGCTCTGCATTCATCAGGACCACGGCAACTGCGAGGCAACCTGCCTCTCGGCGATCCAGCACGGCTTCACCTCCGTGATGATGGATGGCTCCCTCGAAGCCGATGCCAAGACGCCGGCCTCGTACGACTACAATGTCGCCATCACCCGGCGGGTGACGGACCTGGCCCACGCCGTGGGCGTGTCGGTCGAGGGCGAGCTTGGTGTCCTGGGGTCGCTTGAGACCGGCCATGGTGAGGCCGAAGACGGTCATGGTGCGGAAGGCAGGTTGAGCCAGCAGCAGCTTCTCACCGATCCCGATCAGGCGGTTGAATTCGTGCGTGCGACGAAGGTGGATGCCCTGGCCATCGCCATGGGAACAAGTCATGGCGCCTACAAGTTCACGCGCAAGCCTGATGGCGATGTGCTGGCCATGAACGTGGTCGAGGCCATCCATGCCCGGTTGCCGAACATCCATCTTGTCATGCACGGCTCTTCCTCCGTGCCGCAGGAGTTGCAGGACGCCTTCAACAAGGCGGGCGGCCAGATGCCCAAGACCTGGGGCGTTCCGGTGGAGGAAATCGTGCGCGGCATCAGGCATGGCGTGCGCAAGGTGAACATCGATACCGATTGCCGCCTGGCGATGGCGGCAGAAATCCGCCGCGTGGCCAGTGCCAACAGGGCGGAGTTCGACCCGCGCAAGTTCCTCAAGCCTGCAATGGATGCGCTTCGCGTTCTCTGCAAGCAGCGCTTCGAGGAGTTCGGCACGGCGGGCAAGGCCGCGCGCATCAAGCCCGTTTCGCTGGCCGAGATGGCGAAGCGCTACAAGAGCGGGTCGCTTGATCCGCAGCTCACTGGCCGCAAGGCCGCCTGACAGGAAGCTGGAGAACGACATGGCAGACAAGGCACAAACGGAAATCAGGGGCAAGGAACGCTACAAGGCGGGCGTGCTCAAGTACGCGCAGATGGGTTACTGGGCGGGAGACTACGAACCGAAGGATACGGATGTCATCGCGCTCTTCCGTATCACGCCTCAGGAGGGCGTTGATCCCATCGAGGCGGCAGCCGCCGTCGCGGGGGAGAGTTCCACGGCGACATGGACCGTGGTGTGGACCGACCGCCTGACCGCTGCCGACCAGTATCGCGGCAAGGCCTATCGGGTTGAGCCTGTTCCGGGTCGTCCCGGCGAATACTTCTGTTACGTCGCCTATGATCTCATTCTCTTCGAACCCGGCTCGATTGCCAATCTCACGGCGTCGATCATCGGCAACGTCTTCTCCTTCAAGCCGCTCAAGGCGGCCCGGCTCGAGGACATGCGCCTGCCCGTGGCCTATGTGAAAACCTACAAGGGGCCGCCGACGGGCCTGGTGGTGGAACGTGAGCGCCTCGACAAGTTCGGGCGCCCGCTGCTGGGCGCAACGACGAAGCCGAAGCTCGGCCTGTCCGGAAAGAACTACGGCCGCGTGGTCTATGAGGGTTTGCGTGGAGGGCTGGACTTCATGAAGGACGACGAGAACATCAACTCGCAACCCTTCATGCACTGGCGTGACCGCTTTCTCTACTGCATGGAAGCGGTGAACCTGGCCTCTGCCCAGACCGGGGAAGTGAAGGGGCACTATCTCAACATCACCGCCGGAACCATGGAGGAAATGTATCGCCGCGCCGAATTTGCCAAGTCACTCGGCTCCGTGATCGTGATGGTGGACCTGATCATCGGCTGGACGGCCATCCAGTCCATTTCCGAATGGTGCCGCCAGAACGACATGATCCTGCACATGCACCGCGCCGGGCACGGCACCTACACGCGGCAGAAGAACCACGGCATTTCCTTCCGCGTGATTGCAAAATGGCTGCGGCTCGCGGGCGTTGACCACCTCCACACGGGTACCGCCGTTGGCAAGCTGGAGGGCGATCCGCTCACGGTACAGGGTTATTACAATGTCTGCCGCGAGTTGAAGAACACTGTGGACCTGCCTCGCGGCATCTATTTCGAGCAGGATTGGGCCGACACACTGAAGGTGATGCCGGTCGCTTCGGGTGGCATTCATGCGGGGCAGATGCACCAGTTGCTGAACCTCTTCGGCGACGACGTGGTGCTGCAATTTGGCGGCGGCACCATTGGGCATCCCATGGGCATCCAGGCGGGGGCGACGGCGAACCGCGTGGCCCTTGAAGCAATGGTGCTGGCCCGCAACGAGGGCCGCGACATTCTCAATGAGGGACCGGAGATCCTGCGGGCGGCCGCGAAGTGGTGCAAGCCTGTGGAAGCCGCGCTCGATACGTGGGGGAACATTTCTTTCAACTACCAATCCACCGACACGTCGGACTTCGTGCCGCTCGAAACCGTTGCCGGATGAGGAGATCAGAAAATGCGTATCACCCAAGGATGTTTTTCGTTCCTGCCCGATCTGGGCGATGATCAGATCTCGGCGCAGGTGGAGTATTGCCTGCAGAACAACTGGGCCGTGGGCATCGAGTTCACCGATGATCCCCACCCGCGCAACACCTACTGGGAAATGTGGGGAAACCCCATGTTCGACCTCAGGGATGCGGCAGGTGTGATGATGGAACTCCGCGACTGCCGCAAGGCGCATGGCAACAGCTACATCCGCATCAACGCGTTCGACTCGACGCGCGGCTGGGAGACGGTGCGGATGTCGTTCATCGCAAACCGTCCGAAGCAGGAACCGGTGATCGAGATGACGCGGCGTGAAGGCAACGGCCGGACCCAGCACTATCAACACGCAGCGAGGCGCTGATGGCCGACGCTTCCGCGCAGACCTTCGACCTGAAGGAGCTGTTCCGCACGTCAGGCGTGGCCGAGATCCTGGAGGCGCTGGACCGGGAACTCATCGGCCTCGCACCGGTGAAACTCCGCATCCGGGAGACGGCAGCACTTCTCATGGTCGAGCGGGTGCGCAATGAAGCCGGACTGGCACATGAGACGCCGACCCTGCACATGAGCTTCACGGGAAATCCCGGCACCGGCAAGACGACCGTTGCCAACCGGATGGCCGGGCTGCTCCACAAGCTGGGTTATGTGCGCAAGGGTCATCTTGTATCCGTGACGCGAGACGATCTGGTTGGCCAATACATCGGCCATACCGCGCCCAAAACGAAGGAGCTGCTCAAGAAGGCCATGGGCGGCGTGCTCTTCATCGACGAAGCCTATTACCTTTACAAGCCCGACAACGAACGCGACTACGGCCAGGAGGCGATCGAGATCCTGCTGCAGGTGATGGAAAACCAAAGGGATGATCTCGTGGTCATTCTCGCCGGATACGCTGACCGCATGGCCAGGTTCTTCGAGAGCAATCCCGGATTCCGTTCGCGCATCGCCCACCACATCGATTTCCCCGACTACAGCGACGCGGAACTGCTCCACATTGCCGAGTTGATGCTGGAACAGCAGAACTATCGCTTCTCCGCGAATGCCCGCGATGCCATGGCCGAATACATCAAGCTCAGGCGCACGCAACCGCACTTCGCCAATGCGCGCTCGATCCGCAATGCGCTTGACCGTACCCGGCTCCGCCACGCCAACCGGCTTCTTGAAACCGGCGATGGCAAGGTGTCGCTGGCGATGCTGTCGGAAATCGGCGAGGCAGATGTGCGAGGGAGCCGCGTCTTCAATTCGAACGGAGCTGGACATGGCTGACATCGTGATTGCACCTTCGGTGCTCTCGGCGGATTTTTCGCGCCTTGGTGATGAGGTGGAGGCAATCGACCGGAGCGGGGCTGACTGGATACATCTTGACGTGATGGATGGTCATTTCGTGCCCAACATCACCTTCGGCCCGCCTGTCATCAAGGCAATCCGCAACCGCACGAAGAAGCTGTTCGATGCGCATCTGATGATGGCACCGGCCGATCCCTATCTGGCTGCCTTTGCCGATGCCGGATGTGACATGATCACGGTTCACGCCGAGGCAGGCCCCCATCTTGATCGCTCGTTGCAGGCCATTCGCGGGCTTGGCAAGAAAGCGGGCGTTTCCCTCAACCCGGCGACGCCCGTCTCGGCGATTGAACATGTGGTGGACCGGCTCGACATGATCCTCGTGATGACCGTGAACCCCGGCTTCGGCGGGCAGGCTTTCATTCCCGCCATGCTTGCCAAGATCCTGCGGGCCAAGGCCCTGGTGGGCAAGCGGCCCATCGATATCCAGGTCGATGGCGGCGTCACTGCCGAGACTGCGCCTGCCGTGGTTGCGGCCGGCGCCAATGTTCTGGTGGCCGGGTCTGCCGTGTTCAGAGGTGGCGTTGAGTCAGCCTATGCCAGGAACATCGCCGACATTCGCAACGCCGCAATGGGCAATTGGACATGACGCAGATTCTGATGCAGTTCCGGGAAGGTTCCCGGCAAGCCCTTCGCTGCGTGCACCACTGTCATTCCTAAGTCCATGCTCAACCGGCGGTGAGGCGGGACTATAATCGGGGATCATGAGCCATCCATGCATCATCTGTGTCGCCATCACCGGATCCCTGCCGACCAAAGCCGACAATCCTGCCGTGCCCATATCGATCAGCGAGCAGGTTGAAAGCACCCATGAGAGCTTCGAGGCCGGTGCTTCAATTGCACATTGCCACGTCAGGGACGACGAGGGAAAGCCGACATCCGATCCCGAACACTTCGCGCGCTTGAAGGAAGGAATCGAAAGGCATTGCCCCGGCATGATCGTGCAGCTTTCAACCGGGGGCCGCTCAGGTGCGGGGCAGGCACGGGGCGGCATGCTGCCGCTGAAGCCGGACATGGCTTCACTCTCTGTCGGGTCCAACAATTTTCCAACGCGGGTCTACGAGAACCCACCGGATCTGGTGGATTGGCTGGCATCCGAGATGCTCAGGAATGACGTGAAGCCGGAAATCGAAGCCTTTGATCTTTCTCATGTCATCCAGGCGGCGATCATGCAGCGCGATGGCCGCCTCAAGGGGCCGCTCTACGTGCAGTTCGTGATGGGCGTGAAGAATGCCATGCCCGCTGACGAACGCATTCTCGACATCTATATCGAGACACTCAAGCGTTACGCTCCGGATGCAACGTGGTGTGCCGCGGGCATCGGTGCGGCTCAGCTTGTCGTCAATGAATGGGCCATTGCCAAGGGCGGCCACACGCGCGCCGGGCTTGAGGACAATGTGCGTCTCGACCGCACCACGCTGGCGCCTTCGAACGCTGCTCTGGTGAAGCGGGCCGTCGCCATCTGCGAGCGCTATGACCGCCCCGTCGCCGACTGGAAGACGGCGCGGCGTATGCTCGGCCTGAGAATGCCCGATCTATGAATACATGGACGCGGCATGAACAGGCTTGCCGCGAAACAGGGTCAGCAGGACTTCCGTGTCGCCAATGTCATGGACATCGCAAGTGAAGATGTCGCGATCAAGGATGATCACGTCGGCGGATTTTCCGGGTGAGAGGCTTCCCGTTTCCTCGCTCCGCCATGCTGCCGCCGCGGCGTTGACGGTATAGCCGCGCACGCACTCCTCGCGCGACATGCGTTGCTCCGGAAGGAACACTGGGTGGTCGCCGTTCTTGCGTGGCGGCTGGCGGGTGATCGCGGTCTCCATGATGGGGAAGGGGTTGAGCGTCGAGACTCCCCAATCGCTGGAGAGGCAGAAAGGTGCGCCCGCATCGATCAGGCTTCGGAAGGCATACATCCACTTCCCACGCTCCTCGCCCACCATCGGCAGCGCCACATCCGTGACGGAAGGTTCATGCCGCGCCCAGAGCGGCTGGATGTTCGCCATCGCTCCGAGTTCGCGGAAGCGAGGCACGTCGGAAGGATCGGCGCATTGGACATGGGCAAGCTGGTGCAGGCTCGGCCATCCGCCATTCACCTCGCGCGCAGCCTGCAAGCCGTCGAGCGCTGCACGCAATGCCCCGTCGCCGATCACATGCACATGGATCTGGAAACGTGCCGCATCGAAGGCGACGAACAGGTCTTTGACCTGGTTGTGGCCAAACATCAGCGGCGCGTTGCCGCCGATCTCGTCGGAATAGGGTTCCAGCATCGCGCCCGTGCGGTTCTCGAGCACGCCGTCGAGGAAGAACTTGGCGGAGTGGATCCTGAAGAGGTCACCCCGGCAAGCCTCACGCAATGCCTTCACGCGGAGAAGCGCCTCCTCCGTGTCCTCATGAGGCTCCACCTTGGCCGTTGCCGCCACCCGCAACGTCAACGCATCCTGATCCATCAATGCCTGGTATACGCGGGCATGACGGGCATTGACTGACGCATCGAGAACCCCGGTGATGCCGTGACGATTGCAGAGCGCCTGCGCGAAACGGACGCCATCGGCAAACTCCTCGTCGGTGATGGCGGGCATGCGGGCCATCACCCAGTCGATCGCATCTTCATGCAGCATCCCGGTGGGCACGCCGCCACTGTCACGGACGAAGTGGCCGTTCGGCGGGTCGTCAAGGCCTTTCACCAGGCCCAGCTTCTCGCACGCCCTGCTGTTGAGGCAGGCGTTGTGGCCGTCGGAAGCGAGGATGTAGCAGGGCCTGTCCGGCACGGCGGCATCCAGCACATGTCTTGTGAGATTGGCGTCGGTGAAAATGCCCGTGTACCAACCCACGCCGCGCACCCATTCCGCCTTCGTCCTGCCCGCGAAGGCGGAGAGTGCGCCTTGCAGCTCTGAAATGCTCCGGCATTCATCGAGAACGGCATTGGCACCATAGTTCTGGCCGGAATCCTGCAAGTGAATGTGCGTGTCCTGGAAACCGGGCAGCACCAGCCGTCCTCCTGCATCGATCACGCGCGTTCTGGCAGTAGCCTGCTTGCGGATGTCAGCCGTGCTGCCGACGCCGACAATGCGGCCATCGCGGATCGCCAGCGCCTCGGCACGCGGTGCCAGTGCCTCCATTGTAACGATGTTGCCATTGATGATGATGGTATCGGCAGTCATGATGTCGCCTCGTCCGTGAAGATGACCTTGGCGGGAATCCGCACATCGCGTGTCCAGCCGAAAATGCAGAGAAAGGGCGTGTCGCCCGTCAGGGTCGCATGCGGCGCCCAAGGCTCGTTCCATACCGGTTCATTGGCAGGCTTGCTGTGAAAGCTCTTGTCGGGCAGGAAACGCCAGTGATGCGGGCCGGTGAGGGGCGCATAGAGTTCCGGTGC
>JAEUMJ010000145.1 GCA_016792865.1 Hyphomicrobiales bacterium
TTCATCAGAAGCTTGCCGCGTTGCGTGGCGGTGAGGCCGCGCCAAGCATCGTCGTGGAAGGCGCGATGGGCCGAGCGCACGGCGCGGTCCACCACATCCGGCGTGGCATCCGGCATCACCGCCCATGGCTTGCCCGTGGCAGGGCTCAGGCTTTCAAAGCTCTGCGGCCCGTCCTCGAACTTTCCGTCGATATAGAGCTGGAACTTGCGCATCTGGTTCACCGGAAGGCTGGGAGCACGTGATCGATCATGCGCTGCAGGGATTGCTTCTTGCGTTCTGTCGTCATTCCGGAGTCGATCCACAGGCTGAATTCGTCGTAGCCCATGGCCTCGTAGGCCTTGAGGCGCTTGATCACCTGGTCCGGTGTGCCGGTCACGGTGTTCTTCAGCATGTCGGCGGCGTTGTATTGCGGGAAGGCGTCCATGTCGGCGTCGCTGAGCGGTTCTATGAGGGCCTGGCTGATCGGGCGCTCGTTCTTGAACCAGGCGCCGAAATAACAATAGAAACGCCGCAGATCCTCGGCTGCCTTCCGGCAATCGGCAGCGTCGGCACCGACGAAGCCGTGCATGAGAAGCATGATCTTGGGGCGCGGCATCTCGGGGTGGTTTTTGCAGGCATCCTTGAAACGGCCCATCAACACGTCTGCTTCACCGTCACCCAGATGCAGCGGCGTAACCTGCACATTGCAGCCGTTCGCCACTGCGAAGTCGTGGGAGTTCGGATCGCGCGCCGCAACCCAGAGGGGCGGATGAGGCTGCTGCACGGGCTTCGGCGCCGAGGTGGACTTTGGGAACTTCCAGAACTTCCCGTCCATCACGTAGTCACCGGCCCAGATGCCTTTCAGGGCAGGCACCATCTCACGCAGCGATTGGCCCGCCGCCATGGCGTCCATGCCGGTGGTCATGCGCTCGTATTCGAAGCTGTAGGCGCCCCGCGCAATGCCGAGGTCGAGCCTGCCGTTGCAGATGATGTCAGTCATGGCAGCTTCGCCCGCAAGCCGCAGCGGATGCCAGAAGGGGGCGACGACCGTGCCCGTGCCGAGACGGACATTTTTCGTGCGGCGGGCGAGGTCCGCGATGTTGATCAGCGGGTTCGGCGCAATGGTGAAATCCATACCGTGATGTTCACCCGTCCAGATCGCGTGGAAGCCACCCTTGTCCGCCATCTCGCAGAGATCGATGAACTCCTGATAGAGCTCGGCGTGCTTCTGCTCCGGCCCGAGGCGTTCCATGTGAACGAAAAGAGAGAACTTCATCTGTCACCCCTGGTCATTGTTCGCCAACTTCGCGGACGCTGCCGCTGACATGGTCGCCGGAATAGATCTTGTAACGGCCTTGCAGCCGTTCGTTACTGTAGCGCCGCAGCATGGAGCGCGTGGCATCGTCGCGGAATCTTTCCCACGGCAGCTCCTCAAAGCTGAGCAGGGCAGCTTTGCCCTCTCCGGTCGTTTCGGTTTCACCGCGGTAGTAGATCGACTGGGAATGATCCTCGCGGTTCTCGTAGACGGCGAAAAGGAAGCCGAGGCGCGCCTGGATACCTTGGGCGGAAAGCTGTGCGAGAAGGCGGGCTGCGCTTCCGGCTTCACCGCCACGGCCCACATGGGGAAGTTCGAATCGGCCATCGGGCGTGGGGAAGGCCAGAAGCTTGCCTCCGCATTCGAGTATGGCGCCCACTTCGGTGCGACCCGCGAGGGAGGCAGCATTGACGGCGGATTGCTCCAGTCCCAGCGTGATGTAGCCGCCGCGGGCATAGCCCAGCGGATTGGCATCGCTGTGGGCATAGCTGGTGACGCGGCCGATCAGGATGACGTGGTCACCGGCCTCCACGAGGCTATGCTGCTCACAGTCGAACCACGCAACCGATCCCGGCAGGATGGGATTTCCGCTGGCGCTGAAGCTGTAGTCGATGTCGGCGAACTTGTCGGGCTTCTTCGAAGCGAAATTGCCGGAGACGGCCTTCTGGGATTCCGAGAGGATGTTGACTGCGAAGGACTTCGCCGCGGAGAAGGCGGCACAGCTTCCCGATGCCTTGCTGAGACAGACGAGCAGGAGCGGCGGCTGCAGTGAAACCGATGAGAATGAGTTCGCAGTGAAGCCGCGCAGGGTTCCGTTGGCTTCGCGGGTTGTGACGACCGTGACGCCGGTCATGAAGGTGCCGAAGGCCTTGCGCAGATCCTTGGAGTCGATCACCGGCGTGACCTCCTTCAGCAGATCACGCAGCGCCGCCGTGACAGCCGAAGGATTGGTAAGGTTCATCATGTGACGCTCGCCTGCGAGAACAAGGGCTTTGCCCAGTTGCGCCTCAGCGGCCATGGCTTTTGCCATCTCGGGCGACGAGTTGGCATCGTCAGAGCCGGTGGCAAAGAGGGCAGGCATGGCGAGGGCCGTGTACTGCCCGGCAAAGGCTTCGTCGCTGTCAGCAAAGATGATGTAGGCAGTAGCATAGCCTCGCGGGTTTGCGGTC
>JAEUMJ010000148.1 GCA_016792865.1 Hyphomicrobiales bacterium
GGATTTTCGCCATCGTTTCCGACCTGCAGCGCAACAAGGAATGGTCGCCATGGATTGCCATGGACCCGGCGATTGAATTGAGCTTCTCCGGCCCCGGCAATGGCGGTCCCGGCGTGGGCCAGAAAATGTCGTGGACCTCCAAGAACCCCCAGGTCGGGACGGGCTGGCAGGAAGTCACCGCGCTTGCTCCCAATGAACGGGTTGTTTCCGCCCTCGATTTCAGCGGCAACAAGGCGACGGCCACCCTGCTGCTGAAACCCCAGGGCGAGGCCACGGCCATCACCTGGGCCTTTGACGCCACGCTGAGCGGCGTTGCCGAACGCTGGTTCGGCCTCTTCTTCGACAGGCTCATCGGTCCGGACTTCGAATCCGGCCTCACGAAGCTCAAGGGCGTGGCGGAAGCGCAAGGCTGAATCGTCATCCGCCTGTCATGGCGCTTTGACAGAAGGGCCGAAACGCAACTTGCGTGATGGAGCCCTGACCATATGCCGCCCGCCATGGACGCCGCTGCCGAACTCCCCCTCTTCGATCTTGATATCAGCCTGCGGGAAAGAATCCGCTTCAGCTATTCGCGCCCCGAAGATCCAATGCTGAAAAAGGCGATGATCTGCGGCATCGAGAAACTCTCCGGCCAGGGCTTCATCAAGCGCAACTATCTCGACTGGGCAAGCCGGGGCCACACCAGCGAGAACATCTTCGCCGCCGGAATCCGCGTGCTCGGCATCACGCTTGCGCATGATCCGTCCGCGCTTGCTGCCGTGCCCGCCCGTGGCCCGCTTCTGGTTGTCGCCAATCACCCCTATGGCGTGGCGGACGGCCTTGGGCTTGGCGATCTCGTCACGCGGGTGCGGCCCGATACCAAGATCATGACCCACAGCCTGTTGTGCCAGCCGCCGGAAGCGCAGCGGTTCCTTCTGCCGGTGGATTTCGGCAACACGTCCGATGCCCGCCAGCGTTCGGCCCGCACGCGCCGCGATGCGGTGCAGTGGCTCAAGGACGGCCACTGCGTGGCCCTGTTCCCGGCGGGCGGCGTGGCGACGCGCCAGAAGCCGACAAAGGGACCGGCACTCGACCTGCCCTGGCATCCGTTTGTGGCAAAGCTTGCGGCTGTGGCGGGGGTCCGGATCCTGCCGATCTTCTTCCACGGCCAGAACTCGACGTTGTTCCATCTCGCCAGCCACACATCATACCCGCTGCGCATTGCCCTGCTCTTCCGCGAAACGCTGCGGCAACTGGGCGCGACGATCAACGTGGAGGTGGGGGCAACCGTGGCCGGTGAAAGCCTGCCTCACGGCGAAGGCAAGGACGCCGTTGCGAAGGCGCTGCGGATGCTCACCTTCGGTCTCGACAAGACCGGTGCTTCGTCACCACAGGCATTCGACTGGCCGAAGCACGTCTCGACCTGATCACTTCTTCCTGTTGGGTGCCTTCCTGGCGGGCGACGTCTTCGCGGGCGACATCTTCAAGGCCGCCTTCTTCCGGCTCGGCGCAGCGGCAGCAAGCGGAGTCACGGCAGGCGCAATCTCCGGAATGGCTTCGGCGGCGAGGCTTTCCACGGCGCGTTGCCAGTGGATGTCGGCACGGCCCTCCGGCCGGCCTTCTTCAAGCCAGAATTGATACGCACGGGCGCGAACCCGTTCTTCCTGTGTCGGCTGTGGCGCGGGGGTGGGCATGGGCGAAACTCCAGGCTGCGGCGCGGTCTTGGCATGAACGACCGCTTCCGCCTGTAGCACACTCCCATGTTGCGGTGCAACATCGCGTCCGTCACGACATGTGCCGATGCAGACGACGGTCCGCGCCCATGGGAACCCGTTTCCGGCAAGAGGGGTTGGACAGGTCGGGGCGGGCGTCTCCATGAACATGGAATGACGGAATAAGCCTGCACCCTTGAAAATCACGCCCGAAAGGTCCATTGCTGCGCTCGCCTGCGCCTGCCCCAGTGGAACCGGGCAAGGACAAGCCCAAGGAGATTGAATGGCTAAGGAAGAACTGCTCGAATTCGAGGGCACGGTTTCGGAACTGTTGCCCAACGCGACTTTCCGCGTGAAGCTGGACCACAATTCCCACGAGATCATCGCCCATACCTCTGGCAAGATGCGCAAGAACCGAATCCGCGTGCTCGCGGGTGACCGGGTCATGGTGGAAATGACGCCCTATGACCTGACCAAGGGCCGCATCAACTACCGCTTCAAGTAACAGGCAGAGCGCACCCATGGCCGAGGAGAAGCCGAAAAGCCGACTGGTTCTCGCCAGTGCCTCGCCACGCCGCCTTGCGCTGCTGGAGCGCGCGGGCATTGCGCCGGACCTGCTCTGTCCGTCCGATATCGACGAGACCCCGGAACGCTTCGAGACACCGCGCCGCCTCGCCATCCGGCTGGCGCAGGAAAAGGCCAAGGCGGTGGTTGACCTGCCGCTGGTGAAGGATCTCGGCCCCAATGTCTTCATTCTCGCTGCCGATACGGTTGTGGGCCTTGGCCGCCGCTCCGTGCCCAAGGCGGAAACCGAGCAGGATGTGAAGGCCGCCCTGTCCTTGCTGTCAGGCCGCTCGCACTGGGTCTATTCCGCCGTCTGCCTCATCGACCCCAAGGGCCGCCAGACCTATCGCTGTTCCGAAACCAAGGTGCGCTTCAAGCGCCTCTCGCGCGAAGACATCCAGGCCTATGTCGCCAGTGGCGAGTGGCGCGGCAAGGCGGGCGGCTACGCCATTCAGGGCCGCGCCGAAGCCTTCGTGCGCATGCTCTCCGGCTCGCATTCGGGTGTCGTCGGACTTCCCCTCTACGAAACGGTGCATCTCCTCGAAGGCGCTGGCTTTCCCGTCTTCCACACGCTGATGCACAAGCCATCCCAGTTGGTGTGATGCCAGAGCCGGTTCACCTCCGGCCCCGGCGGCCCTGCCCCATCTGCAAGAAACCATCGACGCAGAAGTTCCATCCCTTCTGCTCGAAGCGCTGCGCCGAAATCGATCTTGGCCGCTGGCTCGGCGGCAACTACGCCATTCCCGCCGTCGAGAACGAGGAACCCGAAGACGATCAGACGCCCGGCTCGTCCTGATCCTTGCGGTCACGCACCACCGTCACCGTGCACGGCGCTTCCGATGCCACGCGCGCCGAAACACTGCCCAGCAGCTTGCGCATGGCCGAGTTGTCCCGTGCTCCCATGACGATATGATCGACAGTGTTCTCGCGCGCATATTCCAGGATGGCCTCCGCCGGATCGGTGGCCTCCAGCACATGGAAACTCACTTGCGCCTGCGGCACTTCGAGAGGCCGCGCCCAGTCCTTGAGCTGC
>JAEUMJ010000154.1 GCA_016792865.1 Hyphomicrobiales bacterium
CCCGACCAGATCTACTCATCCAACAGCCACGCGCTGGCCGCGATGGTGGAGTCGCTCGGCGCCACGGTCGGCAATCTGGGTATCGTTCCCGATACGCTTGCGGCAACCAAGGCCGCCGTGCGCAAGGGAATGAAGGGGGACATTCTCCTCACCACAGGAGGTGCCTCGGTCGGCGACCACGATTATGTGCAGGAGGCATTCAGGGCCTGTGGCATTGCCATCGACTTCTGGAAGATCGCGATGCGGCCCGGCAAGCCCTTCATGTATGGCCGCAAGGGCAAGCTGCATGTGATGGGGCTGCCGGGGAATCCGGTCTCGGCCCTGGTGACGGCGCGGCTGTTCCTGAAGCCGCTGATCGACGCCATGCTGGGCCTGCCAGCCGACACCGTTCCGCCCCACGCCATCCTGACAGCGCCACTCAATGCCAATGATGAACGGCAGGACTACATCCGTGCGACGCTGGCGATTGACTCCCATGGCCGTCGCAGCGTCACGCCCTTTGCCCTGCAGGATTCCTCGATGCAGCGCACCATGCAGCAGGCCCAGTGCCTGATTGTCCGCCCGCCGCTGGCTCCCGCTGCCCAGCCGGGGCAAAGCGTACCGATCCTGCTGATTGATTTCTAGCGACTTCCCGGTCCAGAACGAAAACGCTTTGCGAACGTCAACGGAACATGATACATCTGTTTCGCATATGTTCCGATTCTGACTGTCCTGGAGGGCGTAAAATGCTCACCCGCAAACAACTTGAGCTCCTTTTGTTCATCAACGAGCGTTTGAAGGAGGAAGGCGTTCCCCCCTCGTTCGAAGAGATGAAGGAGGCGCTTGACCTTCAATCGAAGTCCGGGGTGCATCGCCTGATTGTGGCGCTGGAGGAGCGCGGCTTTATCCGCCGCATGCCCAACCGCGCCCGTGCCCTTGAGGTTCTGAAGCTGCCGGATGCCTACAATCCCGCCGTCGCCAAGAAGGGCACATTCAAGCCCAATGTCATCGACGGCAATCTCGGCAAGGTCCGTACCCTCCCGTCCGCCAATGACCGCGCCCCGCCTCCTGCCGCCACTGCTGCCAATGCCAATGTCGTGGTGCCGATGATGGGCCGGATCGCGGCGGGTGTGCCGATCTCCGCCATCCAGGATCATTCCGCCAACATCCCCATTCCCCCGGACATGCTCGGCAACGGGGAGCATTACGCCCTGGAAGTGAAGGGTGACTCCATGATCGATGCGGGCATCTTCGATGGCGATACGGTGCTGATCCGAAAGGGCGACA
This sequence comes from Hyphomicrobiales bacterium, assembly GCA_016792865.1. Lineage (GTDB taxonomy): Bacteria > Pseudomonadota > Alphaproteobacteria > Rhizobiales > Aestuariivirgaceae > Aestuariivirga. Next base: position 1,267 of record JAEUMJ010000154.1, read on the forward strand.
CGGCCATGAACGGGGATATCATCGTGGCCCTGATCGATGATGAGGAAGCAACCCTCAAGCGCCTGCGCAAGAAGGGGGATTCGGTTGCCCTTGAGGCCGCCAACCCGGCCTACGAAACCCGCATCTTCGGGCCGGACAGGGTCAGGGTCCAGGGCAAGCTGGTGGGCCTCCTGCGCCGCTACTGAACCTACGCTGCGGTGGCTTGTCCGGTTTGCTCATGCCAGCCGGGCCCACCTGACGCATCGCGCTTCCTGATCTTTTGGGCTAGGCTTGAGGCTCGGCCCCCAACATCAGGACTGACGAATGAAAATCTACGGCGACGTTATCTCCCCCTTCGTGCGCATGTGCCTGGTCACGGCCCACGAAGCCGGTCTTCAAGGCAAGTTCGAATTCGTCAAGACCAACGTGAAGCCGGACGAAGTGAACCCGGTCCTTCACCGCCTGTCGCCTGTGGCGAAGGTTCCGGTTCTGGAGACAGATCATGGCCACGGTGTCCACGACAGCCGGGTCATTATCGAGTATCTTGTTCACACCAGCGGTCACACCACCCTGCTTCCCCATGACGGCGTGAAGCGGTTCCGCATTCTCACCTTGCAGGCGCTGGCACAGGGCGGTGCCGATGCTGCCGTCAGCCTGCGCTACGAACAGGCGGCCCGGCCTGCGGAGAAGCGTTGGCCCGAATTCCACGATCGCCAGAAGCAACGCGTGCTCGATGTGGTGGGCGATCTCGAAAGAAATTGGATGGATGTGCTGTCGGGCGTCAATGTCGGCGCCATCTGCACCGCCTGCATGCTGGGCTATCTCGATTTCCGTCATGACGCACTGCAATGGCGGAAGGCAGCGCCCAATCTCGCTGCCTTCGAGAAGGACTTCGCTGCCCGCGACAGCATGAAGGCCTGGTCACTCTAGCCCCCGGTTCATGCCATGATGCAAAGTCTCAATGCCCGTGTGATTGTCGTCGGCGGTGGCCCGGCGGGTCTTGCCGCTGCTACCCTCTCCGCACTCGAAAACATACCGACACTGCTCATCGCGCCGGAAGCAGGCCCCGATCCGCGCACCGTCGCGTTGATGGACCCATCGCTGCGGCTCCTGGAGCGGCTCGGCGTGTGGCCAGAGTCATTGTCGATGATTTCTTCTCCGCTGCTGCATCTCGAAATCATCGATGACATGGGCAACCTGATCACCGCACCGCACCTCATGTTCTCGGCGGACGAGGTGGGGCTGGAAGCCTTCGGCTGGAACATTCCGCTGGGCCCGCTGACGGTCGAACTTCGCGCTGCGGCGGAACGCGCCGGTGTCACCATCATTTCCGATACCGTGACATCCGCCGAAGACCTCGGCGCGGTGGCCGTCGTCGAGACAGCAGGCGGCCAGCGCTTCTATGGTGAAGTCCTGATCGCTGCGGATGGCATCGAGTCCACGTTGCGGAAGTCGGCAGGAATCGCCGTGGATCGCTGGTCCTTCGATCAGCACGCCCTTGTTACAACCTTCAAGCACAGCGGGCCGCATCGCGGCATCTCAACCGAGCGGCATCGCCCCGGTGGCGCATTCACGACCGTGCCCCTCCCCGGCAATGCGTCGAGCCTCGTCTGGATGGGCACACCACCCGTCGTCGAGAGCCTCATGCAGCGCAGCTCCCGCGAGCTTGCCATGGAAATCCAGCTGATCACGCGGGGCACACTCGGCCTCATCAGCGATGTCATGCCGCCGAAGTCCTTCCCGATGCGCGGCCTTCGCGCCCGGCAATTCGCCGCGCACCGCACACTTCTCACGGGAGAAACGGCACACGCCTTCCCGCCAGTCGGGGCTCAAGGGCTGAACATGTCGCTGCGTGATGTGGGACATGCGATTGATGTCGTGCTGGGTTTTGACGATGCGGGGTCGCCCGCCGCAATGGCCGACTACCACGACCGCCGCAGTGCCGATGTCACGGAACGCCAGGCGATCATCTCGGCCATGAACACCTCCATGCTGGCGGAACTCCTGCCGCTCGACCTGATGCGGGTGGGTGCCCTTTCGGCCATTTCGGCTTTTCCACCCCTGCGTCAATTGGTAATGCGGCAAGGGCTGGCACCTCGCAAGAATTTGCCTTTTGCCATGCGGGGTTAGTTTACGCTGCCGGAAGAAAAGGCAGCGTCACAAACTGTTTCACTTTTGTGCCCCTTGCCTTCCGGGGGCGTCCTTGGCAATCAGGGGCATGCATCTACCCACGGCAAAGTTCGGAATCGGACAGATTGTAAAGCATCGGCTTTTCGATTTCCGTGGAGTCATCTTCGACGTGGACCCGACCTTCAACAACACCGAGGAATGGTACAATGCCATCCCGGCAGAGGCCCGGCCCCGCAAGGACCAGCCCTTCTATCATCTGCTGGCGGAAAACGAGGAAACGGAATACGTCGCCTATGTTTCCGAGCAGAACCTTCAGCCGGACGAAAGCCAGGCGCCGGTGCGGCATCCGCAGGTGCGGGATTATTTTGCCGGTTTCGACAAGTCGCGCGGGCTGTATCGCTTGCGTGAGGGCCGCGCCAACTGATCGCCTAGATGCGCTCGGATCTCGCCGCGCGCCAGATGTACCATTGCCTTCGCCATTGTGGAACGTGCCGCAGCCCCTTGCGAGCGGCTTTCAGATAAAGGCCGGCAGTCGCCAGGGGCAGGAACACAGGCAGCAGGGACTTCGGCAATGCGGCGATGGCCCGGCGCGCCTCCGCAAGCCTGCTCTCGGCAAGAGCGAGAACTTCCCCGTCACTACTTGACGGGGGGACGAGCTTTTCCCGTTGTGGCGATACCATTCCGCGCACGAGGCCAAGCGCCACCCCGGCAAGACCGGCTGCCTCCGCGGAACCCGCAGCCGCGGCTTCGTCGAGGACACGGCATTGCATCTGCAACAAGGTGGACAACGTTTCTCCGAAATGTCCCTCAAGCGATGTCAGGTCCGGCATCCGGTCTGCGTAGAGATCAAATCGACGGGCTTCGATCATCTGCTGCAGTGGCTGGACAGGCAATCCACAGGCGCGGACGGTTTCGGCCAGGGCCATGGATACGGGATGACCGCCCTGCCCTGCGCCAAGGTTGTCCAGGGTGTCCGCCCACCATTGCAGGCGGATTTCCCCGATCTGGGCTTCGGTAACGAGGGTTGGAATGCGGGCCAGTTCCGCCGCGTAGGCTTGCAGCGCAAAGAGATTGGGCTGCCGTTCGGGAGGCGCAAAGAGCGCCGCAAGGAAGAGATCCTTGTCGCCTGCGCGGGCAAGATTGCGGATGGCGTCATCCTGGTCAGGCATTGGCGCGTTCCACGGGCACGAAGGCGGCGGCAACCCGGCGGCCCTCCTCCACAACCACGTTGTAGATATGCACGGCCGGGCTTGTTGCCATCACCTCATGCGGGAGGTTGCACTCTCGCAATACTGCAACGACCTCGGCCGGAAGCCGCGCCATGGCGGGGCCCGTCCCGATGATCAGGAAATCGATTTGCGTCCGTTCGGCCACGACCGGACTGAAATGCTCCGCCGACATGGCGGCAAGCGACGGTACCGGCCAGGCACGCATTCCACTGGGCAGGACGAGAAGCCCGCCTTGATGCGACATGCCCGCAAAGCGGAAGCCACCGCTGCCGAACTGTTCAATCGGCGTGCGCTGCGGCAGGAACCTGACGGTTTCCATCCCGTGCCGGCTCAGGGCCGGGCGTTGGCGGCCTTCGCAGCATCCGACCAATCGCGCTTGGACCCCAGGAGGATCAGGACAGGTGCGGCCACGAAGATCGACGAGTAGGTGCCGATAATCACGCCCCAGATCATGGTGAAAGTGAAGTTGGCCAGGACTTCGCCACCGAAGGCATAAAGCGCGATGAGCGCCAGCATGGTTGTGACGGAGGTCAGGATCGTGCGTGGCAGAACCGAGTTCAGCGAGAAATCAAGCAGGTCTGCAAGGCCCATGGCCTTGTACTTGCGCAGGAATTCGCGAATGCGGTCGAACACCACGACGGTATCGTTCAGGGAGTAGCCGATGATCGTCAGGATGGCGGCAATTGTGGAGAGATTGAATTCAATCTGCAGGAGACAGAACAGCCCGATGGTGAGGAGCACGTCATGCAGCAGGGAGACAACCGCGCCGATGGCGAACTGCCACTCAAAACGCATCCAAACGTAAACAAGGATGCAAAGGATCGCCACAACGACGGCCAGGATGCCCTGTTGTGTCAATTCACCCGAAACCTTGGGGCCAACGGAATCCACCGAAAGCACCTCCACGCCGGTTCCCAAACCTTCCTTCAGCTTGTCAACCGTGGCTTGCTGCGCCTGGTCGCCCCCTTCGGCAATGGGAAGACGGATCAGGATATCGCCGTTGGTGCCGAAGTTCTGAAGCTCCGCACCCTCGAAGCCCATGCCGCTGACGGACTCGCGCAGGGTATTGATCTCCACCCCCGCGCCGGGCCGGACGATCACGTTCGTGCCGCCCTTGAAATCAACGCCGAAGTTCAATCCGATGAAGATGAAAAGAAGAACTGACGCGATGCAAAGGACACCGGAGAACATGAAGCCGAAGCGGCTCCACTTGATGAAGGGGATCTTGGTGTCGTCAGGAATGAATCGAATGGGTTTGTACATGGGTCAATCCGCCCTCAGAGCGGAACCTCTTTCGGCTTGGCCCAACGCAGCCACAGCGAAACGATGAGCCGGGTGACGGTGTAAGCCGTGAAGATTGTGGTGAGAATGCCGATGGCATGGGCGATGGCGAAACCGCGTACGGGTCCGGAACCAACACCCAGCAGCACGATGGCGGCAATCAGGGCGGTGAAGTTGGAATCGAGGATGGTGCCGAAAGCGGTCTTGAAGCCGGTCTCGATTGAACTGAGCACGCTCCTTCCGTTGCGCCATTCCTCACGCTGGCGTTCGAAGATGATGACGTTCGAGTCCACCGCCATGCCCATGGTGAGCACGATGCCCGCGATGCCCGGCAGCGTGAGCGTGAAACCCATGAACGACATGATCGCAATCAGCATCACCAGATTGATGAGCAGTGCAATGTTGGCAATGATGCCGAACAGGCCGTAGGCGATCACCATGAACACGATGACGAGGGCAAGGCCGACCACCGAGGCGATCAGGCCGGCCCGGATCGAGTCTGATCCGAGGCTGGGGCCAACGGTGCGCTGCTCCACCACAACGAGTTTCGCGGGCAATGCACCGGAGCGAAGCACAACGGCGAGGTTTGCGGTTTCTTCCGTGGTGAAATTGCCGGAGATCTGTCCGGAGCCGCCCAGGATCGGTTCATTGATCACAGGGGCGCTCTGCACCACGCCGTCGAGCACGATGGCGAAGGGCTTGTTGACGTTCTCGGCTGTCAGTTTCCCGAAGCGCACTGCCCCCTTCTGGTTGAAGCGGAAGGTCACGACGGCGCGGTTGTTCTGGTCGAATGACGGCTGGGCATCCGTCAGGTCTGCGCCATCGACGGTGGCGCGGCTTCCGGTCTGCACCCAAAGCTGTGGCAGTTTCGCCAGTTCATCCTGTGTGGGTTCGGCCGTGTCGCCCTTGGCGGCCTTGGCCTTGATGAGAGCGTCCACCTCTTCCTTGCGGGGATAGGACTGACAATCGAGCGGCGGTCGCTGGTTGGCGGCTCCCGGCTGCTCGGCGCAGACGATCTGGAACTTCAGCGCGCCGGTCTTGCCGACAAGCGCGAGCACCTTCTGCGGGTCACCGATTCCCGGCAACTGGAGGACAATGCGGTCACTGCCCTGCTGCTGCACCACGGCTTCGGTGGTGCCGGAGGCATCCACGCGCTTCTTCACGATCTCGATCACCTGCTTGAGGGCAGCGGCGATCTTTGCCTCAAGGCCGGTCTCCTGCACCTCGAAGCTGAACGTGCCGTTCTCTTCCCTCATGGTGTAGAGCGAAGTCTGCTGGCCACCGCCGAAGAGTCCGCCGGCCACGGGCTGGATGAGCTTTTGCAGTTCCTCCCGCGCCGGGCCATGGTCTTCCGGCTTGGTGATGGTGACGCTGACGCCGGTTCCCACCCGCTGGATGCCGCCGTAACCGATCTTTGCGGATCGGAGAGCGGCGCGAATGTCGCTCGCCAGTTGCTGCTGCAACTGGGCCATCATATCCTTGCGATCCACTTCGAGCAGGAGGTTGGACCCACCCTGCAAGTCGAGGCCGAGCGTCATGGGACGCATGCCGAACCGCGCCACGGCTTCCTGCTGTGCCGGGCTCATGAGGTTGGGCAGCGCGAAAATCACGGCCACCAGCACCGAGGCCACGATGACAATGATCTTCAGGCGGGAGAAATGCAGCACTGTCGGGCCTTACTTTGCCGGTTCGCTCTTGGCGCGCACGTCGGCGAGGCCGGACTTCAGCACGCGGACCTTGATGTTCTCCCCCACCTCGACGAGGAGTTCCTGTTCATCCACGACGCGGACAACCTTTCCGATCAGGCCGCCGTGGGTGACAACCGTGTCGCCCTTGGCGACCTTCGAAAGCATGGCCTGATGGTCCTTCATCTTCTTCTGCTGGGGACGGATGAGCAGGAAATAGAACACGCCCATGATCAGGACGAGCGGCAGCACCATGCCGACGAAATCAACCGCCGGAGCCCCTGTCGTCGTCTGGGCAAAGGCTTGGGAAATGAACATCTGGCCGGTCTCCACTTTGGGCCGCTTCGGGCACCGTTTCAAAAAGTTGCGCTAGATATAACGATGCACTAGGCCATTGCAAGGTTGCCGGATGGGTGTCCGGGGCTTTCTTTGGAGCAGGTCATGGGTGACAAGAAGGGTGAAAAATCCGGGGCGAAGCAACAGCTTCTGGAGCGAATCGCGTCGGCCCTGGAGCGCCTGGCTCCGCCTCCCCCACCCGCCGCCGACGTGGCAGGGCACGAGGCCTTTGTCTGGCGGGCGACCCCTCCCGGCCTTGAACCCGTGAACAAGGTGAATCGCGTCGAACTGGAATTGCTGCGGGGCATTGACCTGACGCGCGACCAGCTTCTGGAGAACACCCGCCGCTTTGCCAAGGGCCTTCCGGCCAACAATGCCCTGCTGTGGGGTGCGCGGGGCATGGGCAAGTCCTCCCTCGTCAAGGCAGCCCACAAGACCGTGAATGCGGAGGTGGGCGGCACCCTCAAGGTGATCGAAATCCACCGCGAGGACATCTCCACCCTCCCTGCCCTCATGGTTCTGCTGCGCAGGGAAGCCCAATTCCGGTTCATCGTGTTCTGTGACGATCTTTCCTTCGATGCGCAGGACACATCCTACAAGTCGCTGAAAGCCGCGCTCGATGGCGGGCTTGAGGGGCGCCC
>JAEUMJ010000036.1 GCA_016792865.1 Hyphomicrobiales bacterium
GCTGACCACCCGACAGGAATGCCGGATATTGATCGCGCTTTTCATAGAGCCCGACCTTCTGCAGCAGTGTTTCGGCACGTTCCCTGGCCTCGGCCCGCGGAACCTTCAGGACGTGGACCGGTGCTTCCATCACGTTCTGGAGGACTGTCATGTGCTGCCACAGATTGAAGCTCTGGAACACCATGCCAAGGCGGGTGCGGACGCGCTCAAGCTGACGCTTGTCGGACGGATGGAGATCGCCATCCTTGCCGGGCTTGAGAGCCACTTCCTCGCCGGTCACGACGATCCGGCCGCGGGTTGGCATTTCGAGGAAGTTGATGCAGCGGAGGAAGGTGCTCTTGCCGGAGCCAGAAGCCCCGATCATGGAAACCACGTCACCCTGACGGGCATGCAGCGACACACCTTTGAGAACTTCGAGCGGACCAAAAGACTTGTGCAGGTCGTCAACGACGACAGCCATATTTCCAGTGCTGCTTTGCGCTGCAGATGAGTCCACTCGTTTCGCCCCGTGCACGTGACCATGCGGGCTCTCGCGGCCCGCTTTGAGGGTTGACCTTAGGGGTTCTTTACCTCCCGGTCAAACTCAGGTTAACGTGGTCTTTCTTCCCCATGAGAACTCAGGGCAAGGGCCAAATCTGGGGCGGCCCCCTGCGTAAAGACTGGGGAGAAAGCACTGGCCCCAATAAACTTCGCAAGGGAGAACATCATGAAATCAATGCTCAAGGCCTGCGTGTCGATGCTGACAGCGGTGGCGGTATCCTCCGCCCTGTCCGGCGTGGCTGTGGCCCAGGAGGCACTCAAGGAAATCGGCAAGGGCGAAGGCCAGGTCGATATCGTGGCCTGGCCCGGTTACATTGAACGCGGCGAAACCGACAAGAACTTCGACTGGGTGACGAGCTTTGAAAAGGAAACCGGCTGCAAGGTCAATGTGAAGACCGCTGCCACGTCCGATGAAATGGTCACCCTCATGAACCAGGGCGGGTTCGACCTGGTCACCGCCTCGGGCGACGCGTCACTGCGCCTCGTGGCCGGCAAGAAGGTGCAGCCCATCAACACTGCGCTGATCAAGGACTGGGCCAGCATCGATGACCGCCTGAAGGATGCGCCGTGGCACACTGTGGATGGCGTGCACTATGGCGTTCCCTATCAGTGGGGCCCGAACGTCCTGGCCTACAACGCCAAGGTTTTCCCGGAGGCACCCAAGAGCTGGTCGGTTGTTTTCGAGGAGCAGAACCTGCCCGACGGAAAGTCCAACAAGGGCCGCGTCCAGGCCTTCGACGGCCCGATCTATGTGGCCGACGCCGCACTTTACCTGATGAAGAAGAAGCCGGAATTGGGCATCAAGAACCCCTATGAACTGAACAAGGACCAGTTCGCGGCGGCAATTGAACTGCTCTCCAAGCAACGCCAGCTCGTGGGCCGTTACTGGCATGACGCCATGGTCCAGATCGACGACTTCAAGAATGAAGGTGTGGTGGCATCGTCCTCGTGGCCGTTCCAGGTGAACCTGCTGCAGGCCGACAAGGCCGTGATGGAGAAGACGCCGATCGCCTCGACCGTTCCGGAAGAAGGCGCAACGGGCTGGGCCGATACCACCATGCTCCACGCCGAGGCACCGCATCCGAACTGTGCCTACATGTGGATGAACCACTCGATCTCGGCCAAGCTGCAAGGTGACCTCGCGGCGTGGTTCGGCTCGGTTCCCGCCGTTCCGGCCGCCTGCAAGGGCAACATGCTGCTCACAGACACGGGCTGCGCCACCAACGGTTTCGACAACTTCGAGAAGATCTGGTTCTGGCGCACGCCGACCGCGAAGTGCGAAGCTGAGGGCGGCTGCATTCCTTATTCCCAGTGGGACAAGGAATATCGCAAGGTCATGGGACAATAAAACCCTGACAGGCTAACAGAGCCCCGGCCACTGGCCGGGGTTCTTTTTCGGATTCAATCATGCAAAACGCTGTCAGCTTCCAACACGTCTCACGCCATTTCGGTGCCGTCCGCGCCGTCGATGATGTGTCGCTGGATATTGCGGAAGGCGAATTCTTCGCCATGCTCGGACCATCCGGTTCCGGCAAGACAACCTGCCTCCGCCTCATCGCGGGGTTTGAGCAGCCAACCTCCGGCCACATCGAGATTTTCGGCACCACGGCGGAGGGCCTTCCTCCTTACCGCCGCAACGTCAACACCGTTTTCCAGGACTACGCCCTCTTCCCCCACATGACGGTGGGCGAGAACGTGGCCTACGGACTGATGATCAGGGGCGTGGCCCGCGCGGAGCGTGAGGCCCAGGCCATCGAGGCCCTGAAGATGGTGAAGCTCGATGGCTTCCAGACCCGTCGGCCCTCGCAACTTTCGGGAGGGCAGCGGCAGCGCGTGGCTCTCGCCCGCGCCCTTGTCAACAAGCCCCGCGTGCTTCTCCTGGACGAGCCCCTGGGCGCACTCGACCTCAAGCTCCGTGAGCAGATGCAGGATGAACTGAAAGCCCTGCAGAAGCAGCTTGGCATCACCTTCATCTTCGTTACCCACGACCAGGGCGAGGCGCTCTCCATGGCGAACCGTGTCGCCATCTTCAACGAAGGCAAGATTGTTCAGGCCGGCGCTCCCTCCGATGTCTATGAACGCCCCCGCTCCCGCTTCGTGGCGGATTTCGTCGGCTCGGCCAATGTCCTGACCCCTGACTTCAACGCCCGACACGGCGGGGAAAAAACCTGGGCGAGCTTGCGGCCCGAGAAGATCCGTCTCGCCCTTCCGAAGGAGAAACTGCCCACCGGCTGGACAAGCGCCACCGGCCTCGTGACGTCGGTGAGCTATCAGGGTGCAGTCACGCGCATCGTCATCACGTCGGAGGGCAACCGCATAGCCGCAATGGTGCCTGCCCGCGATCTGACGACGTCTGAGGGCGACACACTGACCTTCGCCTGGCCGCGGAGCGCCGCCGTTGCGATGGAGGACGCATGACCGCCGCTGTCGCCCGTCCCGGTTCGGATTTCTTCTTCCGCAGGCCGGGCCTCCTCACACTCATCTTCCTGCTGCCCCCCCTGCTGTGGATCGGCATTGTTTATCTGGGGTCGCTCTTTGCCCTGCTCTTGCAGAGCTTTTATTCACTGGATGAGTTCTCCGGCCTGGTCTTGCACGAGTTCACGCTCAGCACCTATGGGCACCTGCTGGAATACTCCAACTTTGCCATCCTGCTGCGCACCGTATTGATGGCAGCAGCGGTGACCATCGCGTCGGCCATTCTTGCCTTTCCCATTGCCTACTATGCCGCCCGCTACGCGCGGGGCTGGAGCAAGGCACTCTTCTATCTCGCCGTGATGATGCCCCTGTGGTCGAGCTACCTCGTCAAGGTCTATGCGTGGAAGCTCATCCTGGCAAAGGAAGGCATTGTCACCTGGGTCGCCAATCAACTGTATCTCGGCTGGCTTCTGGATGCCGTTCTGGCCCTCCCGACCGTTGGCGGACCATCGCTTTCGATCAGTTACATCGGCACTTTCATTGTCTTCGTCTACATCTGGCTGCCCTACATGATCCTGCCCACCCAGGCAGCACTTGAGCGGGTGCCAAAAACGCTGATCGAAGCGTCTGCCGACCTCGGAGCAACACCGGGCCAGACCTTCCGCACCGTCATCCTGCCGTTGGCCCTCCCCGGCATCGTGGCGGGTTCCATCTTCACCTTCTCGCTGACGTTGGGCGACTACATCATCCCGCAGATCATCGGCAACTCGCGGCCGTTCATCGGCTCCACTGTCTATGCCCTGCAGGGAACGGCCGGTGACATTCCGCTTGCCGCCGCCTTTACGGTGGTGCCGATTGTCATCATGGGGATCTATCTCGTCGTCGCGCGCCGCATGGGAGCATTCGATGCACTCTGAACACCGCGCCGGAATTCCGCTCACGCTGGCCGCCATCGGTGGCCTCCTGTTCCTGCACATCCCCCTGATGCTGATCATCCTCTATGCCTTCACGACGGAGGAAAAGAGCTTCCAGTTCCCGCCACCGGGCTACACCACGCGCTGGCTTTCCGTTGCGTGGTACGAGCGTCCAGACATCTGGCAACCCCTGTACCTTTCGTTCAAGGTGGCACTTATTGCCACCGCAATCGCACTTGTCTTCGGAACCCTCGCGGCAGCGGGTCTGTCCAGGGCCAAATTCTTCGGCAAGGAGTCGATCTCGCTGCTGTTCATTCTGCCCATCGCACTTCCCGGCATCATCACCGGCATCGCGCTCCGCTCTGCCTTCGACATCATGGGCCTGCCGTTCTCGACCTGGACGATCGTGCTCGGACACGCGACCTTCTGCATTGTCGTTGTTTACAACAATGCGGTGGCCCGCTTCCGCCGCATTTCCGGCTCGATGGTCGAGGCATCCATGGATCTGGGCGCGGACGGCTTCCAGACCTTCCGCCACGTCATCCTGCCGCAGATCGGTTCGGCCCTGCTTGCGGGCGGCATGTTGGCATTTGCATTGTCGTTCGACGAAGTGATCGTCACCACCTTCACGGCCGGCACGGGCGTCGCATCAAAGACATTGCCGATCTGGATGCTCGACGAATTGATTCGCCCGCGACAGCGCCCGGTCACAAACGTGGTGGCCATCTTCGTCATGGCAGTCACCTTCATCCCGATTGTCTGCGCCTACTATCTGACGAAGGACGGCGAACACACGGGCGGTGCCGGAAAATGAAAAACCGGCCCCGCTGATCGGCGGAACCGGTTCCGTGAGCGATGTCGTTCCGGATTACTTCTTTCGTGCCTTCTTCTTGGCCGGCGTCTTCTTCGTCGCCTTCTTCGCGGTTGCCTTCTTGGCAGCGACCTTCTTGGCCGGAACCTTCTTGGCGGCTGCCTTCTTGGCCGGAACCTTCTTGGCCGGAGCCTTCGTTGCCGCACGTGCAGGTGCTTCCGCGACAGCCGGAGCGGCTGCGCCCATTTCGGACGCGAGCTTTGCAAACTTGTCGAAGAACTGTCCGGCCATGTTGCGGGCGGTCGAGTCGATCAGTCGCGAACCCAGCATGGCCATCTTGCCACCGACCTGGGCATCCACGTCGTAGGTCATCCTTGTCCCTTCCGGGACACTTTCCAGATTGACCGTCGCGCCACCGGACGCCTGTCCGGCGATACCGCCGTCACCCTTCCCTTCGATCCGGTAGCTGTTGGGCGGGTTGAGATCCTTCAGATGCACAATGCCATTGAAACCGGCTTTCACCGGTCCGAGCTTCACCGTCACGCGGGCTTTCATTTCCGTCGGCGAGGTGAGCGTGATGCTCTCGCAACCGGGTATGCACTGCTTCAGTATCCCCGGATCGTTGAGTGCCTTCCACACTGTTTCAATCGGGGCTTCGATGATTTCTTCACCGTTCATTTTCATGGGGGTGTTTCCTCCTCGCCTGATTATGCCGCAGATTCGCCGCGCCGCCACTGTTCCTTCGTCTGAAGGCGGAATTCCTCAAAGCGTCCTTCGGCGATGGCGGCACGGATGCCCTGCATCAGCGACTGGTAGTAGGCAATATTGGCCCAGGACATCAGCATCATCCCCAGCATTTCCCCGGAGCGGATGAGGTGATGCAGGTAGGCCCTGGAATACTTCGAAAGCGCCGGGCAGGGATGTTCTTCATCGAGCGGCCGCAGGTCATTGGCATGTTTGGCGTTGCGTATGTTCACCTTTCCAAAACGGGTGAAGGCCTGCCCGTGACGCCCTGAGCGCGTCGGGAGCACGCAGTCGAACATGTCCACCCCCCGCGCCACCGCCTCCAGGATATCATCCGGGGTACCGACGCCCATCAGGTAGCGCGGCTTGTCCGAAGGGAGCGCAGGTGCCGTGAAATCGATCGTGGACAACATCAGCGCCTGCCCCTCGCCCACGGCCAGGCCGCCGATGGCATAACCCTCAAAGCCGATATCGACGAGGCCCGCCGCACTCCTGAGCCGTAGCTTCTCGTTGGTGCCGCCCTGCACGATCCCGAAATTGCCGCGTCCCGGCTGGTTGCCGAATGCCTTTCGTGAACGCTCGGCCCATCTCAGCGAAAGTTCCATGGCCTTGACGGCCTGTTTCTCCGTGTGCGGATATTCAATGCACTGGTCGAGCTGCATCTGGATATCGGACCCAAGAAGGCGCTGGATCTCCATGGCCCGCTCAGGCGAGAGTTCGTGCCGACGACCATCGATATGCGACTGGAAGGTGGCGCCCTCCTCCCTGATCTTGCGGATTTTCGAGAGCGACATGATCTGGAAGCCGCCGCTGTCCGTCAGGATCGGCCCGTCCCATCTGATGAAGCTGTGCAACCCACCAAGCCTTGCCACCTGTTCCGCGCCGGGCCTCAGCATCAGGTGATAGGTATTGCCCAGGATGATGTCGGCCCCCGTTTCCTTCACCTGGTCGAGATACAATCCCTTCACCGTGCCGACCGTGCCCACCGGCATGAAAGCCGGGGTGCGAATGTCGCCCCGTCCTGTATGGACCGTGCCAAGGCGCGCTGCGCCGTCTGTCTTGTGAAGGGTAAATCCGAAGTCTTTCGTCATGGCGTGGGCCATAGCAGGCTCGCATCGCCATAGGAATAGAAGCGATACCCGTGCGTGATGGCGTGGGCGTATGCCTGCTTCATCCGCTCGAACCCCGCAAAGGCAGACACGAGCATGAACAAGGTTGAGCGCGGCAAGTGGAAATTGGTGATCAGGCCATCGACGGCGCGGAACCGGTAACCCGGCGTGATGAAGATATCCGTCACGCCTGAGAAGGCGTGCAGGCCACTCGCCTCCAGCAAGCGCAAGCTTGTCGTGCCGACCGCGATGATCCGGCGTCCCTGCGCCCGCGCAGCTTGCAAGCGGGTTGCCACCTCAGCAGGAACCTCCCCCCATTCGCCGTGCATGCGATGATCCTTGGTGTCATCCACCTTCACCGGCAGGAAGGTCCCGGCACCGACATGAAGTGTGACGAATTCATGGGATATTCCAATATCTTGGAGGGACTTCATCAATCCTTCCGTGAAGTGCAGTCCGGCTGTCGGTGCGGCCACGGCCCCGTCGTGACGGGCATAGACGGTCTGGTAGTCCGCCCGGTCCTGCGCGTCTTGCTGACGCTTGGATTCGATGTAGGGCGGCAACGGCACGCGCCCCACCATTGCAATGGCGGCATCCAGTTCCGGTCCGGCCATCGCAAACGAGAGCGTGATCTCCCCTGCCTCTCCCTTCTCCTCCACCTCGGCCTCAAGCGCACCGAAACGAAGGCGGTCACCCGTCAGCAGTTTCTTTGCGGGCTTGGCGAAGGCTTTCCAGCGCCGCCCATCCAGCCGCTGATGCAGCAGGACCTCGATCCTCGGCGTTGTCCCCAGCCGTCCCACGCGCTGGCCGGAAAGGGCCGCCGGGATCACCTTCGTATTGTTGAAAACCAGGACATCGCCCGCCCGCAGCTCATGCGGAAGGTCGGCAACGGTACGGTCACGCAAGCCATCGGCAGCGACCACGAGCAGCTTCGCCGACTCGCGCGGGACTGCAGGGCGCAGGGCGATCCGCTCTGGTGGCAATTCAAAGTCAAAATCGGAAACGCGCATGGACTACTGCCCCATCAGCGAAGGGAAGGCATCAGCCCTCGCCGCCGTCGCACGCGACACTCCAGGAGCCCACACCGGGCATCCGCAAGATGCCGCCGATGGCCACGGGCTGGTCACCCTCCCTGGCCTTGAAGGCGCGAAGTTCGGCAACAACCGTGCCCATGTCTTCCGTCATCACGTCGATGAGGATTGTCCTGTCGTCTTCAAAAGCCTGCCCGCGCGTAATGGGCGTGCCCTCTCCGGAAGTCGTGGACCACATCCTGCCACCCTGCTCGACCTTGAACTCATTGGCTGTGCCGATGCCGAGTGAACCCACCAGGACGCTGAAAGACGCTTCGCCCCCCTTGGACGAGCAGATCGTCCACTCTGTGGCCGCAGCCGGGGTTGCCAGCAGGGCCAACAGGATACCGGGAAGGGCGAAGCGGATCATGGCTTACTTCGCGTCGGCTGCAACTTGCAGCTTGGCGATCTTGTCCGGCTGGCGAACGGGTTCACCCCGCTTGATCGTGTCAACGATCTCCATGCCCTCTGTCACCTTGCCCCACACCGTATACTGACGGTCAAGGAAGGTTGCGTCGCCGAAGCAGATGAAGAACTGGCTGTTGGCCGAATTCGGGTTCGATGACCGCGCCATCGAGCACACGCCGCGCACATGCGGCTCGGACGAGAATTCCGCCTTGAGATCAGGCTTCTTGGAGCCGCCCATGCCGGTACCCGTCGGGTCACCACCCTGGGCCATGAAGCCTTCGATCACGCGATGGAAGACAACGCCGTCATAGAAGCCTTCGCGGGCCAGTTCCTTGATGCGGGCGACATGGCCCGGAGCCAGATCGGGCCGCAGCGCGATTGTCACGCGGCCCTTTGCCGTGCCACCGGCGTCGGCGATGTCCATGTACAGGGTGTTTTCGAGATCAGCCATTATTGCACCGTCACCTTTACCATCTTGTCGGGGTTCTCCACGGGCTCGCCGCGCTTGATCTTGTCAACGCAAGTCATGCCCTCTTCATCGACCTGGCCGAACACGGTGTACTGGCCATCCAGAAAGCCGCCATCCGCGAACATGATGAAGAACTGGCTGTTGGCCGAGTTCGGATCCTGCGAACGGGCCATGCCGACGGTGCCACGGGCAAAGTGTTCCTTGGTGAATTCGGCGGGCAGATCGGGTTCCTGGGAGCCGCCCATGCCGGTGCCGGTCGGGTCGCCCGTCTGCGCCATGAAACCATCGATCACGCGGTGGAAGACAATTCCGTCATAGAAACCGGCCTGTGCCAGCTTCGTCACCTGTGCCACATGCTTGGGCGCCAGATCCGGGCGCAGCTTGATCGTGAAGCTGCATTTGTTGGACGTCTCGACGGTCATGCTGTCCGCGGCCAAGGCCGGGGCCGTGAGGGCCAGCAGGGCCGCACCGGCCAGCACCGAATTCCTGATCTTATTCAAAGGTTGGTTCTCCAGTTGGGAATACCGGGGTTAGCTGACCTTGAAATGCGGCGCAACTTGGGTGTTGCATTCCCGTGGTGAAGGAACCCACAAGGCACACATGCAAAACCTTGTCATCTCACGGGCGGACTCCCCGTCAGACCTTGCTGCTGTCCGGCTGCTTTTCAGGGCCTATGCAGCGAGCCTCCCCATCTCGCTGGACTATCAGGGCTTTGACACAGAACTGACCGCGCTGCCCGGCAAGTACGGGCCTCCCTCCGGCGCGCTTCTGCTCGCGCGGAACAGCGCCGGGGAAGCTGTCGCCTGCGCAGCCCTCCGGCCGCTGGCCCCACCCCTGGTCTGCGAGATGAAGCGGCTTTACGTCTCGCCGGCAGGTCGCGGGGCGGGATTGGGCCGCAAGCTGGCGGAGGAGGTCATCCGCCTTGCGCGGGAAACCGGCTACAGCCTTCTTCGCCTCGACACCCTGCCCACCATGACAGACGCGCACCGGCTCTACGAAAGCCTGGGCTTCACGGTGACCGCCCCCTATTACGAGGGCGCCGCACCGGGCACTGTTTTCATGGAATTGAAGCTCTAGGCCATCGGGCGGCAATCGCCGCCCAGCCGGATGGCGAAAGGCGGGCTAGGAAGACCTGCGCGCTAGGGAGACCGGCGGGCCATGGCGCCGCGCAAGGCTGTCTCCACCTCATGCGGCAGGAACAGCGAGGTATCCCCACCCATCCTGGCGATCTGCTTGACCAGTGAAGACGCTATCATGCGCGTGGCAGGGGAAGCGGCCATGAACACCGTCTCGATCTCCGGTGAGAGCGAGCCGTTCATTTGCGCCATCTGCACTTCATAGTCGAAATCGCTGGCATCCCTCAGTCCACGGATGATCACCTGCGCCCCTGAGCGCCTTGCCGCTGCCACGGCAAGGTCATCGAAGGAAATCACGCTGATCGTGAGTCCGGAGTGATCGGCAATGGGCTGCGTCACCAGTTCGATGAGACTGATCCGCTCGGCGGCGGACAGAAGCGCCTGCTTGCCGGCGTGGACACCCACTCCGATCACCAGCTTGTCAACGATCCGGGCTGCCCTCGCGATGATGTCGAGATGCCCGAATGTCACCGGATCGAACGACCCCGGATAGAAGCCAATGCGCGCCATGCTATCTCCCCTTCAACGCCATCCAGACGCCCGCCACGGCCAGGAATGTCCCGCTGGCGATCTCAACAGCCCGGATGCGCGAGCGCGAGAGCCATTCTCCCGCCCGTCCCGCCATCAAAGCATAAGCCGTGTCGGTCAGGAAGGCGATGGCCACAAAGGTGCCTCCCAATGCCAGGATTTGCGCAGTGGCAGCGTTTTCATCGGTAAGGAAGGGCGGAATCAGCATCCCGAACAGAACCAGCACCTTGGGATTGGTCGCGGTGACAAGGAAGCCCTGAAAGAAGAACCCGTGCCCCGACCGCAGGCTGGCATTCCCTTGGGCAAGATGACCCTTTGCGGTGAGTAGCCTGTACCCTAGCCAGACCAGATAGGCAGCACCCGCATAGCGGAGCAGGTCGAACCACACGCCCATCATGTGCACTGCCGCTGTCAGGCCCAGTGCGGCAATCGTCAACCACATCAAGCCCGCAAGCACTGTGCCGGCAACATTGAGAAGCCCCGCCCGCGCGCCGAACCGCAGCGCATTGGCGATCACCACGGTGACCGTCGGACCTGGCACGGCAGCAAGCGCAAAGCCAGCGAGGCAGAAGGCAAGGTAGTTTTCCCAGGAGATCATGCCCACCAAGAAAGCCACAGTGCGTCAAACCACGCAAGACAGGCTTTATTCTGCCTCGTCGTGCCCGTTGCTGTCGCCGTTCTCGCTGATCCGCTCCACCGACACGACATGCTCGTCATCCGCCGTGTCGAAGACGATCACGCCCTGCGCCGAGCGTCCGGTCTTGCGGATGTCATGAACCGGGCAACGGATCATCTGGCCTTGATCGGACACGAGCATGATCTCGTCCTGCTCCTCGACCGCGAAGGAGGCGACCAACGGGCCATTGCGGTCGTTCACCGCCATCGCCGTCACGCCCTTGCCGCCGCGCCCGGACACGCGATACTCGTAGGCACTCGTCCGCTTGCCGTAACCATTGGCGGATATCGTCAGGATCACCTGCTCGGCAGCACTCATTTCGGCGTAGCGTTCCTGATTCAGCATGGCCTCGACGGGCGCCTCGTCATCACCCTCCTGAGTCTGCTCGTCACCGGCAACGGCGCGGGACATCTTCACGAAGGCGGCACGCTCCTGCGCTGTGGCCTCAAAGTGCTTGATGACCGACATGGAGATCACCTTGTCGTCATCCTCCAGACGGATGCCCCGCACGCCGTCGGAGTCGCGTCCCTTGAAGACGCGGATATCGGTCACTTCGAAACGGATGCACTGCCCCTGTGCCGAGGTCAGCAGCACGTTGTCCTGCTCCTCAGCCAGATCGACACCGATGATGGCGTCACCATCATCGAGCTTCATGGCACGCTTTCCGTTCCGGTTGATCTGCTCGAAGTCCTCAAGTTCGTTACGCCGGACATTGCCCGACGCCGTTGCGAACATGAGATACTGCTTGGCGCCACCCTCGGCGATGTCGGGCAGCGGCAGGATGGTTGTGATCCGCTCGCCATTCTCCAGCGGGAGGATGTTGATCAGCGCCTTGCCGCGTGACTGCGGGGTGCCCAGCGGCAAGCGCCACACCTTCATGCGGTAGACGGTGCCATGAGAGGAGAAGAACAGGATCGGCGTATGCGTGTTCGCAACGAACATCTTCGTCACGAAATCTTCCTCGCGCACCGCGGCTCCCGACTTGCCCTTGCCACCGCGGCGTTGCGCCCTGTAGGCCGACAGCGGAACCCGCTTCACGTAACCGGCGTGGCTCACCGTCACAACCATGTCTTCGGACTGGATCAGGTCTTCGTCATCGACCTCGCCTTCGTTCTCCACGATGTCCGTGCGGCGCGGCGTGGCGAATTCGGCTTTGACCGCGTTCAGCTCATCCTTGATGATCTGCCGCACACGCACCCGCGACGACAGGATATCGAGATAATCCTTGATCTCGACGGCCAACTTTTCCAGTTCCTCGGTAATCTCCTCAAGACCAAGCTGGGTCAGGCGCTGGAGGCGCAAGTCCAGGATGGCGCGAGCCTGTTCATCTGAAAGGCGATAGGTGCCGTCGCTCTTGAGGCGATGACGCGGATCGGCAATCAGGGCAATGAGGGGTTCAAGCTGGCGGGCGGGCCAGTCGCGTGCCATCAAGGCCTCGCGCGCCTCGCCGGCATCCTTCGAGGCCCGGATCAGGCGGATCACTTCATCGATGTTCGCAACGGCGATGGCGAGGCCCACCAGGACGTGGGCGCGGTCACGCGCCTTCTTCAGCAGGAATTTCGTGCGCCGCGTGATCACTTCTTCGCGGAAGGCGATGAACGAGCGCAACAGGTCGAGCAGGTTCAGCTGTTCGGGCCTGCCGCCGGAAAGCGCCACATTGTTCACCGAGAACGTGGTCTGCATGTCGGAATAGCGCCAGAGCTGATTGAGCACGATTTCCGGCTCGGCATCGCGCTTCAGTTCGATGACGACGCGCATGCCTTCGCGCGAGCTTTCGTCCCGGATGTCGGAAATGCCTTCGATCCGCTTCTCACGGACGTGCTCGGCGATCTTTTCGATCATCATCGACTTGTTGACCTGATACGGAATCTCGGTCAGCACCAGCGCCTGGCGGTCCTTGCGCAGTTCTTCCGTCTGCACCCGCGCACGCATCGTTATCGATCCGCGGCCGGTCATGAAGGCGCTCTTGATTCCGGCACGCCCCAGAATGATGCCGCCCGTCGGGAAGTCGGGTCCGGGCATGATCGGAAGCAGTTCTTCCACTGAAATTCCGGGGTTGTCGATCATTGCCAGGGTGGCATCGACGACTTCCCCCAGATTGTGCGGGGCCATGTTGGTGGCCATGCCGACGGCGATACCGCCGGCGCCGTTCACGAGCAGATTCGGGTATTTCGCCGGAAGAACGCTCGGCTCCTGCCGTTCGCCGTCGTAGTTCGGCTCGAACTTCACCGTGTCCTTGTCGAGATCGTCGAGCAGCGGCATGGCCGCGCGGTGCAGGCGCGATTCCGTGTAGCGCATGGCCGCCGGGGGATCGCCGTCCACCGAACCGAAATTGCCCTGCCCGTCGATCAGCGGCAGTCGCATGGAGAAGTCCTGCGCCATGCGGACCAGCGCGTCGTAGATCGCGCTGTCGCCGTGAGGGTGATAGCGGCCCATCACGTCGCCGACGGTGGTGGCAGACTTGGAATACTTCTTGTCGGGCGTACGGCCCGCTTCATCCATTGCGAAAAGGATGCGGCGGTGCACCGGCTTCAGGCCGTCGCGCACGTCCGGCAGGGCGCGGCTGACGATGACCGACATCGCATAGGAGAGATAGCTCTGCCGCATCTCCTCTTCGATGGTGATGGGCGAAATCTCGTTCGGATTGGCAGGCGGCAAGCCTGCCCTGTCGTCGTTCTTGTCGGCCACAAATGCCTCTGCTGGTTCCCGCCGCGACTCGCCCGGAAATGCCCTGCAAAGAGGCTCGGCCACGACTCGCGAAATGATCGTTGAACACTAGCCGCAGTGGGCTTGCGGAGCAACGAATTCAGGCAGGTTTTTCGCAGTCAGATGAGGGGTGGAAGTCCCGGAAAACCGGGAAAAAACGCTCAGATGCGGCGGATTGAAAGACCACCGCCCTGATAAGCCCCGTCACCGCCGAAAAGCGATGCGCACGAGGTCTTGCCGCGGTTCCACTTGTTCCAGGCGATGCAGAGCTTCTGGCCCTGAACATGCCAGCTTCCGCTGTCCTTCTCGCCCTTCGCGGTGCCGAAGATCACCCCGTTGGGGCGCATGGAAACAGTCATGTTCACGAGTCCCATGACGTTGACGGCGTAGCGTCCGGGCGCGAGCTTGCGCAGCTCGGTCGGGGAGAGCGCCTCGCCGCCAAACGCAGCCGGGGAGAGAAGGCAGACCGCAGCGGCCGCCAGAAGCGGTTTACGAATATTCATGCTGATCCCTAAAATCTTGATGCCGTACTATGCTGCGCCGCACAAACATGTCAATTGTGACGACAGTTTGACCCCCATTTTGGTGAATAAACTTGGGATTGTGGCAGTTAAGTCACTCCTCCGGCAGGGCTTCCGGCGGGGCCAGAACCTTGCCGTCACGGACGAGTTCGAAAGGGTTCATCTTCTCGTCGGTTGTAGGGTCCACCGCGTATTTCAGCAGCACGAATCGCCCATCCCGGAAACTGTATTCCCCCGTGCTGGAAGCATCGCCGATGCCGCGCCACTTGGAGAAGAAGCTGATCGTCCGGTCTTGCGGGCTGTAGCCGGAGTTCACCAGCATGTCGTCAGCCTCGAAACCGTTCACGGCCATGGACTTGAGTTTCGCCTGCTCCTGATCCTCATAGGTGATGTCAAGATGCGGGGCGGCGAAGGACAATCGCCGCAAACCATCCACGTCATCATGGCCGTAATAGACTTCGCTTGAGTTATAGGCCCCCATTCCACAGGCAAAGACAAAGAGCGTAAACCTGCGCGGCGGGTCTTCCGCCCCATCATAGGATTGCCTGTACTCGATCTCATGCACGTCCGGCGGACTGATGCCGGCCAGTGCTTCGGCTGTCTTTTCGCATCGGGCGGACATCTCTTGCCCAAAACGCTGCACTGCCCCTGCCAGCAGGGTTTCGGCATCGGGCTTGGCGTCCTCGGCCGTGCTTTCCCCGTTCGGGGCGCAGTCGGGCAAGCCATAAGCCGTGAAGTCCTCTTCGCGCGAGGGCTTGAGCTGTGCCGCCTGGATCTGGAGGGGCCGCGACGGCGGTTCCTGAACGGTACCATTGACAGCCTTCACCGTGTAGCACCCGGCGAAAAACGTCGTTCCGCTCTTGCTCTTGGCGCGGATCGCCGTCGGAACGATGTAGAATGTCGCCCCTGCCGCACCGTCTTGCGTCACCTTGCCGGTCAGGACATCGACCGACACGGTGTCCTCGTAGCCCTTGGCGTAAGCGTCATAGGATCTGGCCGGTGGCGTGACAAAGTAGTCATATGCCCGCGCATAGTCCCGGCGGTTCACCGCATTGTAGAGGGAGCGGATGAGCTGGGTCGCATTGCTGCGATCATCAAGGTAGGCGGTCTCTGCACGGGCTTCAGCAGCAGCGGCTGCAAGGATCAGAAGTCCGGTCAACAGGCGTTTCATGTGTGCACCTTTCAGGTTGGGCCAGGCATAGGATTTCCACGCTGAACCCGAAATGAACACGGCCCCGCAAGCTGCGAGGCCGCACAATTCCGGAAAGGCCGGGTCGGTCAGAAGGGAACTTCGTCGTCGAGGTCCCGGGCGAAGCTCTGCTTGGCCCCGCCGCCGCCGCGCGGACGTTCCATCGGCGAAGACGCGCCGAAGTCGTCGCCGCCACCGCCATATCCGGATCCGGC
>JAEUMJ010000164.1 GCA_016792865.1 Hyphomicrobiales bacterium
CGCCATGCGGGTTGTGGACAGTCATTGCCATCTTGATTTTGAAGGGATGGCGGAAAAGCTGCCCGGCATCATGGAACGGGCCGAGGCGGCAGGCGTGGGCCTGATGCTCTCCATCAGTTCCCGCGTGCGCCGCTTCCAGCCGCTCCTCAGGATTGCCGAGGATCACGCGAATGTCTTCTGCACGGTGGGAACCCATCCGCACAACGCGCACGAGGAAATCGATATCCCGGTGTCGGAGCTTGTCCGGCTTACGGCCCACGAGAAGGTGGTCGGCATCGGCGAGGCCGGACTCGATTACCACTACGACCTTTCCCCGCGCGACCAGCAGATGACGGGCTTCCGCAATCACATTGCGGCAGCGCGTGAAACGGGCCTGCCGCTCGTCATTCACACCAGGGAGGCGGAGGACGACACTGCGCGGGTACTGGAAGAGGAAATGCGGAAAGGACCGTTCAAGGCCGTGCTCCACTGCTTCACCTCGCAGGAATGGCTGGCGCACAAGGGCGTGGAGCTTGGGCTGTACGTGTCATTCAGCGGCATCCTCACCTACAAGTCTGCGGAGAACCTGCGCGAGACGGCTCGCAACCTGCCGGAAGACCGCATTCTCGTCGAAACGGATTCACCCTATCTTGCGCCCGTGCCCCATCGCGGCAAGGACAATGAGCCATCCTACGTGGTGAAGACCCTCGAACACCTGGCGCAGGCCCGGGGCAGCGATGCCGGACACATGGCGAAGGTGACGAGCGACAACTTCTTCCGCCTCTTCAGCAAGGTCCCGAAACCGGGGGCCTATGCATGAGCCTGCGCATCACCATTCTCGGTTGCGGCTCGTCCGGCGGGGTTCCGCGGGTGGGCGGCGACTGGGGTGATTGCGATCCTGCAAACCCGAAGAACCGCCGCCGCCGCTGTTCCATCATGCTGGAACAGAAAGGGCCGAACGGCATAACCCGCGTGCTGATCGACAGTTCGCCCGATCTGCGGGAACAGATGCTCTCCACCGGTGTCTCTGAGATCGACGGCGTCTGGTACACCCACGAACATGCCGACCACACCCACGGCATCGACGAGCTGCGCGGCTTCTTCCTGCGCATGCGCCGCAAGGTGCCCATCTGGGCCGATGCGCCCACGACCGCTGTTCTCATGTCGCGCTTTGCCTATTGCTTCGCCTCGCCGGAAGGCAGCGACTATCCGCCGATCCTCCGCCATCATGCGCTGACGGCGGGAAGCCGTTTCGGCACCGATGGGGCAGGGGGAACCATCACCGCGCTGCCGTTCAACATGCGGCACGGCAACATCATGGCCCTTGGCTTCCGGATCGGAAATATCGCGTATTCTCCGGACGTTAACGACCTCGACGACGAAGCGGTTGCCGCCCTCCAGGGTCTGGACCTGTGGATTGTCGATGCGCTGCGCCGCACCCCGCACCCCAGCCATTTCAGCCTGCCGGAAACCCTGGCCTGGATCGAGCGCGTGAAGCCGAAGCGGGCCATCCTCACCAACATGCACATCGATCTCGATTACGAGACCCTTTTAAGGGAACTCCCGCAGAACGTGAAACCCGCCTATGATGGGCTGGTCATTGAAACCTGAGTCTCGCTTCCCGGAGGACTTCCATGCTTTCTCGCCGCCTTGCAGGCCTTGCGCTTGCTCTCTCTCTGGCTTCGCTCGCGGCCACCGCTCCGTCCCTGGCACAGACGGCCTGTGCGCCTGAAAAGCTGAACGCCGCACTCGACCAGTTTGCGCGTGCGCCCTTCAGCGCCGCAAGCTGGCGGCAGGTCACCGGACTTGGCGCACCGCAGGCCGATCCGGATAGCCCGTTCAGCGGAAGCTGGGCCACAACCGACGGCTGGCGCAAGCGTACCGCCGAGCTTGCCGCCGACATGCCTGAGCTTCAGGAGGTGCCATATGAGTGCCGCATGGGGTACCCGCTTGAGGTGCTGAATGCGCGGGTGGACAAGCTTGGCACCGCGGACCCGTATATCAGGCAATGGCTGAAATCTCAGGCGAGGGTGCTGAAAGCCTGTTCCGGCAATGCCTCCGCGACTGATACGGCGTTGCCCGACCCGATTGAAGTGAAGCCCGAATTGCAGCAATTGCAGGCCGACGACCGCGCCTATCAGGAAGCATCAGTGGCCTTCTATGGCGCCGACAAGAGCAAGGCCGTCCAGATGTTCAAGGCCATCGGCGCAAGCAGCTCGGTGCACAAGGCGGCGGCCCGCTACAATGTCGCCAACCTGCTGGCCAACGCCAAGAACCTCTCTGAAGCCCGGCAGGAAGCGGCAGCCATCCTTGCGGACCCGTCACTTTCATCAGTGCACGGAATAACCAAGGAGTTGCAGGGTTACATTGCCAACCTGGAGGATACGGCAGAAGGTTGGACCACGCTCATCGACAACACGGTGGAGGTGCTGGGAAGGCCCGCTGCCGCGGTCACGGCTGATGCCAGGGCCCAGGCCGACTATGCCGCCGCGCTCTATGACATCGATTTCGTGGGCGTGCGCGACAAGGAAAGCGACTGGTGGATCAAGGGCACCTTGCCGGAGAATGCGACCGTCTCGAAGGCACTGGTCGATGCCAGCCGAAAGCACCCCATGGTGCTGTGGATGATGGCGGGACAATCAGTGGACAAGATGTACTTCCGTGCGCCGTGGACCATGGTCGGTCCGAAGTGGGTTGCCTGGTCTTCGGCCTATGTGGATGGCGCCATGGCCGTCCAGCCTGCCGCAGCGGGAATCTCCGGCCCTGCGCGGGACATGATCGATGCGCTCGAAGCGGGCACGGATGACGCAAGCCGCGCTGCGCTTTGGAACAAGGTCAAGGCTGCCGCCGAGAAGGTGCAAGCGTCGTGCGGCGATGCGCCGGAAGCTGCCGCGATCACCGCACTCGCGACCCAGGCCACGCGGGTCTCGGTAATGGCGGGCAAGTTCGATGAAGCCTATCAGGGCCTGAAAGGTCTGCCGATCACCGGATCCACCGGATACATCGACATCATCCTGCCGAAGCTGATGCAGTCCGTGCTCGCCACCGGCAATGCGGAGGAGGGGCGTCGCCTCCGCGATGCGCTCATCACCCCTGACCTGCTGGCCGCAATCAACAAGCGCCAGGATTATGAACGCGATGCAACGCTGTCGAACTACAGCGGTTTTCTCGGCTGGATTGCCGAGGATGAGTCCCGCTTCATGGAGGCCGTGAAGTTGAGCAGCGCCAAGCTCTCCCATCCGGTCTTGAATCTCCTGCCGGCGTCGCGCCTTCGTGCCCTTGCCGGCAATGAGGCATTCTCCGCCGAACAGAAAGCCTTGCTGCTCAGGGCCGCATGGACCCGTGATTACGCCCGCGGACGGATGCCGAAGAAGGCCGACACCGAGGCCATGCTTGCGGCCAATCCGGACCTGAAGGCGGCCCATGACGCTGTGAAAACCGAGTTCCCGAAACTCCGCCCCGAACGCCAGTGGACGTTAACCATCCTGCGCAATCCGCGTTTCGGCATATTGGTAAACTCGCCCGACTGGACGGACGCGATCGAGGCCACCAAGCGCGAGAGCTTTTCAGAGATCGATCTCTATGATCACAACGACAAGAACTGGTGGTGCCCGCTGGAGACCGATCGGCACCTTGCGGCGATCCGCAAGCGCTACGATGATGACGCGGGCCTGACCGCCGTCAGCGACTACAACGCCGATGACCTGAAACCCGTGCTTGAGGACAACGCCGTCAGCACTGCCCAGGCTGCGCGCGATGGATTGCTGAAGGCGCATGTCATGGTCAAGGCGGTGGATTGGTCCGAGGCCGGAAAGCTGTCCAAGGCGCCTCAGGCACCGCGGCTGCTCACGCAGGCTGCCATCCGCTGGGCCAAAAACAGCAAGGGCAAGGACGGAGCGCCGGAAGCCCTGGCAAGGGCCAATCAGGTGGTGCGCTATGGCTGCAACTGGCATGGCGGCCACAAGGCGTATTCGAAACCCGCGCAGGAGCTTCTGCAGACCAAATTCGCAGACACCAGCTGGGCCAAGCAGACTCCATACTGGTTCGATTGCCTCAACAACGAGTGGGACGATCAGGGGAACAAGGTGGCCACCTGCAAGCCAAGGGAGTGGGCCAAACAGCCGCCGCTGCGGTAAGGCATGCCTCATGCAAACTGGCAGCTACGGTGGGCAGGATGTTGATTGAAGGCGCTTTTTCCGACTTCAGGCCAAACCAACCCGGGGTATCAAAATATTCCATAATATATATTATGCGAATGGGCTTGAAACTTATGCGCGGATAACCTTCCGTGGCCGCATACTTGTTCCCGTCTGTTACCCCTGAGGACACACTCAATGCCACCGGACACCACTTCGAAGCCCGCAAGTGACTCGCCCTCGCTTGCCGGCGAACGCCCCGATCCCACCGCGATGGACCCGCGTGACATCAATACACTGCGGGCAATCATGAAGGCGCTCCGAACGCCGGTAACGGGGTGCCCCTGGGATCTCGAGCAGGACTTCGCCTCCATCGCCCCTTACACCATCGAGGAAGCCTACGAGGTCGCCGACGCCATCTCGCGGGGATCGCGGGCCGAGCTTTGCGACGAATTGGGCGACCTCCTGCTCCAGCCCGTTTTTCACGCCCAGATGGCCTCCGAAGAAGGCAGCTTCACCTTCGACGACGTGGTCGCGGGCATCGTGCAGAAAATGATCCGACGCCATCCTCACGTCTTTGGTGATGAAACGGCCCGCTCAGGCGGCGTTGCCAAGGGGTTCTGGGAAGCCAACAAGGCGAAGGAACGCGCCGCCCTGGGCAAGACGCCGGAGCGGGTGCTGGGCGGAGTGCCAATCGGATTGCCCGGCCTTACCCGCGCTCACAAGCTCCAGGCCAAGGCCGCAAAAGTGGGGTTTGACTGGCCGCACGTCGATCACGTCTATGACAAGATTTCCGAGGAACTGGCCGAACTGAAGGAAGCCCCGGCGGAGAAGCGGGCCGAAGAACTGGGCGACCTCCTCTTCGTGCTGGCGAATCTTGCCCGCCACTATGGCATCGATCCGGAGGCGGCCATTCGCGGCGCCAACGAGAAGTTCGAGCGTCGTTTCGCCCATATCGAGGACACCCTCAAGGCCAATGGCAAGTCCCCGGCCCAGTCCGGCCTCGAAGAAATGGACAGGCTCTGGAATGAGGCAAAGGCCAAGGGCCTCTAGAGGAACAGGGCCAGCCCCACGCCGCTCACCGCAATGATGATCGCCGCAACATAAAGCTGGAATGTTCGGTAATAGCGCTGTTCCTGTATGTGTTCCGGCTGGCGGATATCGAGCAGCCGGAAGAGGACAATGCACATCAGGGCAATGGACAGGAGAAGGGTCGAGGCCACGGCGCGATCGGCGTTGGTGAAAACGGTCGCCCTTCCCTCGTCCTCCGTTGCCCAGCTTGCGAGAAAATTCAGGATGAAACCCATGATGATGCCGAGCGATGTCACCATCGGCTGGCGAAGCGGTGCAATGTCTCTCGGTTTCTGTTCTTCGCCCATGCCTGTTCCCCAGCGGTGCGCTTGCCCTATTGAAGCCTGGTCATGGCCCTGCCGAACATGGCCTTCGCCTGACCCGCACGATCCTCGTCCATCCGGACTTCCACCCGTGTCTTGCCGTTCTTCATCTCCTTGCGGGAAATGACCTCGCCACGGCGATGCAACCACGCAAGACCCTTGCCATCGTCGGCGGCAACGGTCACGGCATAGACATCAGCCGTGCGCCCCAGGCGTTCCTCGACACGCGACAGCAATGCATCAATACCGGTCCCGTCAACGGCAGAGACCAGCACGCAATCCGGCCGCCGTGCAGCAGACGCCTCGTATTTCGCATACTCAAGGCCCTCCAGCCGGTCTGCCTTGTTCCACACTTCGATCATGTGTTCACGCCGGTCTTCGCTGATGCCGAGTTCATTCAGCACCGTCAGCACGTCCTTTGCCTGCGCCTCTGTCTCGTGGTGGCTCACGTCCCGCACATGGAGGATCACATCCGCTGCGACCACTTCTTCGAGGGTCGCGCGGAAAGCTGCAATCAGTGCTGTCGGCAAGTCGGAAATGAAGCCCACCGTATCGGAGAGGATAACCTTCCGCCCGCGTGGCAGCGTCATCACCCGCATGGTGGGATCAAGGGTTGCGAACAGCATGTCCTTCGCCAGAACCTGGGCATTGGTCAGGCGGTTGAACAGCGTGGACTTGCCGGCGTTGGTGTAACCGACCAGCGCGACGACGGGGTAAGGCACGCGCGAACGCCCTGCCCGGTGCAACCCGCGGGTCTTGACCACATCCGCAAGCTGCTTCTCCAGCCTCGCGATGCGCTCCTGAATGAGGCGGCGATCTGCCTCGATCTGGCTTTCGCCGGGACCGCCGAGAAACCCGAAGCCGCCGCGCTGGCGCTCCAGATGGGTCCAGGAACGCACAAGGCGGCTCTTCTGATAGCGAAGGTGGGCAAGCTCCACCTGCAAGGTACCCTCGCGGGTAGACGCCCGCTCGCCGAAGATTTCCAGGATCAGGCCGGTGCGATCGAGCACCTTGGCCTTCCATGCCCGTTCCAGATTGCGCTGCTGGATGGGTGAAAGCTGTGCATTGACGATCACCAGCCCGGCGTCGCGCTCGGCGACGATGGCCGCGATCTCCTCCACCTTCCCGCTCCCGATCAGGGTTGCGGGTTTTGGCGTGGCGAGTGGCACGACAAGCGACTGCGCCACCATCAGACCGATGGCACGCGTCAGGCCAAGGGCTTCTTCAAGCCGGGAGTCGGCAGAGCGCGTGTTCTCTCCTGCGGGCGACTTCGGCTCCACATGGACAACCACGGCAACTCCGGTTTGGCCGGTGTGGGCTTCTCCGTCCCCGATGGTGACGGACCGCGCCCTGGCGGGCTTACGTGAACTCAAGAGCCACCGCTTTCATCATCGAACAGGCTGATGGGGGCACCCGGCATGATCGTGGATATCGCATGCTTGTAGACAAGTTGAGACACGCCATCCCGGCGCAAGAGCAAGCAAAAATTGTCAAACCACGTAATGATGCCCTGTAATTTGACGCCGTTGACGAGAAAAACCGTCACCGGCACCTTGGACTTGCGCACATGGTTGAGAAAGGTGTCCTGAAGATTCTGGGGCTTGTCTTGGGCCATTGGTTCCCTCCGCCTCTTATGTTGTTTGTGCCACCCTACTACCGGCCTGACTACCACAATCGTCAGTCAAGCAAAAGATACCATCCCTGCGTGTACTAGGCCGCCGGTTCGCCCGCTTCCTCCTCGCGGGACGCCAGACCGAGCATCTTGATCTTCCGGTGCAGCGCCGAACGCTCCATGCCGATGAAGCCTGACGTTCGGGAAATATTGCCTCCGAAGCGCGAAAGCTGTGCGGCAATGTAGTCGCGCTCGAATGCTTCACGCGCTTCACGCAGCGGCATGGTGAGAAGATGCTCGCCGCTGAACGTTCCACCGCCGGACGGGCTTGTCTCGGCAGGAAAGGTTGCTGCGGTGATCTCATCATGCCCCTCGCCGGCCGCAAGGATCATGATCCGTTCCACGTTGTTGCGCAGTTCACGCACGTTGCCGGGCCAGTCGCGGGTCTGGAGCAACGCAATGGCATCATCGGCAAACCGTCGCGCCGCCTGTCCGGACGACGCCGAATAGGTGCGGGCGAAATGCTCGATCAGGGAAGGAATGTCCTCGCGTCGCTCAGAGAGCGCGGGAACGCGAACAGGAACGACACTCAGGCGATGATAAAGGTCTTCACGGAAGGTCTGCGCCACAATGCCCGCCTGAAGATCACGCGCGGTGGAAGACAGGATACGCACGTCCACCTTCACTTTCTTCGTTCCGCCCACCCGCTGGAAGGTCTGGTCAAGCAGGACGCGCAACACCTTGGCTTGCGTTTCCAGGGGCATGTCAGCCACTTCGTCGATGTAGAGCGTGCCGCCGTGCGCCTCTTCCAATGCGCCGACGGCCTGGCCGCTGCTGTCGCCCTGCTCCACGCCGAACAGGCTCTCCTCAAGACGCTCCGGTGTCATGGTCGCCGCACTCAGCACCACGAATGGACCATTGGCACGCGTGGACATGGCATGGAGCGTGCGCGCCACCAGTTCCTTCCCCGCCCCCATCGGCCCCATGATCATCACCCGGCTGTTTGTGGGCGCAATCTTCTTCAGTGTCTGCTTCAGCACCTTGATGGCGGCAGATTGCCCGATCAGCTCGGCGTCGAATCCGCTGCGCCCCTTCAGCTGCTCGTTCTCGCGCTTCAGGCGCACCGTCTCAAGCGCCCTGCTGACGACAAGCAGCAACCGGTCGGAATTGAACGGCTTCTCGATGTAGTCGTAGGCACCGCGCTTGATGGCGGCAACCGCGGTTTCGATGTTGCCATGCCCTGAAATGATCACCACCGGAAGATCGGGCACGCGCTGCTTCAACTCAAGCAACAGGTCCAGCCCGTCAAGCTTGGAGCCTTGCAGCCAGATGTCGAGCACAACAAGGGACGGTCGCCGCTGCGAAACCTCCGCCAGGGCCGCATCGGAATTGTGCGCCAGCCGCGTTTCAAAACCTTCGTCCTGCAGAATGCCGGAAATCAGTTCGCGGATGTCTGCTTCATCGTCAATGATAAGAATGTCGGCGGCCATGTTAACTCAACGCATCCTCAACAGGTGTATGTTCCAGAACTTCGATGGGCGGGAAATTAAGGGTCACTCTCGCGCCCTGTCCATCGGGTGAATCGGTCAGCGACAGTGAGCCACCGTGCTCCTCCATGATGCGCTTCACGATTGCAAGCCCCAATCCGGTGCCTTTCTCGCGTGTCGTCATGTAAGGTTCGGCAAGCCGATGGCGGTTCTCCTGCGGCAGGCCGATGCCGTTATCGGTGACGGAAAGATAGGGCGCGCCGTTCCTCATGCCGTAACTGACGATGATGTGCCCCTGCCCGATCTCATGGCCCGTCAAACGCGGCTCGATGGCTTCTCTCGCGTTCTTCACAAGGTTGGTGACCGCCTGGGTCACCAGACGGCGGTCAAAGGCGAAGATCGGCACATCGCTCTCGTTGCGGATCTCGATCCGCGTGTCGGCAGCAGACACACGTTGCAGAACCGTTGCATCGGAAACCACGTCCTGAAGGCTGTTCGGTTCCGGCACCGCTTTCGGCATGCGCGCGAAAGAGGAGAATTCATCGACAATGCGACCGAGATCCCCGACCTGACGGATGATCGTATCGGTGCACTGTTCAAACACCACCTTGTCCGACGTGATTTCCTTCAGGTACTTGCGTTTCAGGCGTTCTGCCGAAAGCTGGATGGGCGTCAGCGGGTTCTTGATCTCGTGCGCAATGCGTCGGGCAATGTCGGCCCAGGCCGAGTTGCGTTGCGCCGAAACGAGATCCGTGATGTCGTCGAAGGTGATCACGAAGCCATGTTCGGCATCATCAGAACGCTCTGTGGTGATCCGCACGAAAAGGTTCTTGTCCCGGCCATCGGCGATCAGCTCCACCTGACCTTCCGCAGACCCTGATGGCCGCGAAACCGCAAGTTCAAAAAGCTTGCTCAAGGCCGGCACACTGTCTGTCAGGGACGTTCCCACCAGATCACCTTCGGTCTTGCCGAGGAGGTTCATGGCGGACCGGTTGACGATGGAAATCCGGCTGTCGGGATCGACGCCGATCACACCGGCGCTGACTCCCGACAACATGGCTTCGGTGAAGCGGCGACGGGCATCGAGCTGCTCATTGGTGTAGACCAGCTGATCACGGTGAAGGGCGATCTGGTCCGTCATCATGTTGAAGGTGTTGGACAGCGTCACGAGGTCGCCGGGGCCATCCACAGTCGCAACCTTGGCGCTGAAGTTGCCACGTGCCACGTCCCGCGCCGCATTCAACAACCGGACGATGGGCGCCACGAGGTTGTCGGCAAAGCGCAATCCTGCCCAGATCGCCGCGAGCAGGAAGACGAGCGCCACGAGTGCATAGACCAGGCCGAACGTGACTTGAACACCTTCGCGCTGCGCCAGCATCCGGTCATATTCCGCCTTCGCATCGCGCGTCTTGGTGAGCTGATCGATCACCACCGGCGAAATCAGGCGATAGATGTAAAGATAGAGATTGTCGTAGCCCTGGAGCTTGACCATCGCCCGCACAACGTTGCCGCCCCTGCCCGGCTGGATGACCACGGCATCACCGCTCTTGGCTTTCTCCAGGTTGAATTCTTCTGGTGCGATGAAACGAATGCGGTCGTTCGCCGTCACGCTGACGTCAATGCGCTTGCTCGCAGGGTCGAAAACATAGACACCGGCGAGATTGCGCAACGCCGCATGCCGGGCAACACGACGGACAAAGGCCTGACGGTCGGTCTTGTAGAGTTCGGTCTGCTGCGAGAGATCCTGTGAAATGCCGGCCAGGTCATTGCGGGTGGCCTCACCGGCATTGGTGAGATAGGCCTCCGCAACCGTGGTTGCCGTATCGACGATGTTGCGCGTCCGCTCCGAGAACCAGGCATCAAGTCCGCGATTCAGCGTGACAGCGGCGAAGGCGGCCACGAGCAGAGCGGGCGCAACCGCAACAATCGAAAACAGGCCGACAAGCCGGAGATGAAGCCCGGCACCCGCCGTGCCTTTCGTCCGTTCGCGCAGCAACTGCACAAGCTGGAAAACCACCAGCAGGGCCATCAATACGACGACGGTGAAATTCGCCTTGAGGAAGCGGGAAATGACGAGATCACTCGGCCGGATCGGCGTCATGCCGGTGAGCACGAGGAAGGTTGCCAGACCCACCACGATGCCCGCGCTTACCAGAACCAGTGCAGCCGCAGCCGTATAGCCACTGAAACGGGTCGGGATCGATTGGTCAGCGATGCGTCGCAATTGCATGTCCGGCACTATGCGCCGGACTGTGGCAGAAATTCAACAATTGATGTTGCCAAAATGCGACGGTCTTATCTTTCCATAAGATCACAAAGTGGATTACGATGAACTCATAAGTCCCCGCATCGGAACAACTTTCCGCTCACGCAGCTTCGACCGGAGGGTGTTCCGGTTGATGCCGAGAAGGTCCGCTGCGCGCAGCTGGTTGCCATGGGTTGCCGCAAGGGCAGCCCGCAACAGTGGTGGCTCGATCTCCGCGAGAATGCGCTCGTAAAGTCCCGGTGGCGGCAGGGCCTGGCCGAAACTTGCGAAGTACTGGGCCAGGTGACTTTCCATGAAACCCGGCAAGTCCTGCCCCTGTGCCGCCTGCCCCGCATTCGCGGCCTGTGCCTGCACCGGCGGCATGGAGGCCAACTCACGTTCCACCGCAGACAGGGGAATGATGTCGTCCACCTCCATGGCCAAGAGTCGCTTGATGAGGTTTTCAAGCTCACGGACGTTGCCAGGCCAGCGATGCGTCATGAGCCGCGTCAAGGCGTCGGGAGCGATTTCCTTGCGCGGCAGGCCATCCTTCTCGGCCCGCGCCAGGAAATGCCGGACCAGATCCGGAATGTCCTCGGTCCGCTCCCGCAGGGGCGGCAACCGGAGCGGCACGACATTGAGGCGATAGAACAGGTCTTCACGGAAAAGGCCCTGATTGATCAACTGCCGCAAGTCGCGATGGGTCGCACAGATGATGCGCACGTTGGTCTTGATCGGCGTGGTCCCGCCCACTGTCGTGTATTCGCCCTGCTGCAGGACGCGCAGAAGCCGGGTCTGGGCTTCCAGCGGCATGTCGCCGATCTCGTCGAGGAAAAGACTGCCTCCTTCCGCCTGCTCGAAGCGGCCCGCCATGCGCGAGGCAGCGCCTGTGAAGGCCCCCTTCTCGTGACCGAAAAGCTCGGACTCGATCAACTCACGCGGAATGGCCGCCATGTTGAGCGCAACGAAAGGCCCCTTCTTGCGCTTGCTGAAATCATGAAGCGCCCGTGCCACCAGTTCCTTGCCCGTGCCGCTTTCACCCACGATCGTGACCGTCAGGTCGGTCTGGGTCAGTCGCGCAATCAGGCGGTAGATGTCCTGCATGGCGGAGGACCGGCCGATGATGGGCAACGGCTCGCCCTGCACCGACGGCGCAGGCTTTGCTGCCTTTGCCGATTGGTCGAGCGCCCGCGCCACCGTCTGCACCAGTGCCGTCAGGTCAAAGGGCTTCGGCAGGTAGTCGTAGGCCCCAAGCTCGGCGGAGCGGATGGCGGTCATGATGGTGTTCTGGGCACTCATGACCACGACCGGCAGCATGGGCCGCATCTTCCGGATGCGCGGCAAGACGTCGAAGGCGTTCTCGTCGGGCAGTACAACGTCGGTCACAACAACATCGCCCTCGCCTTCACTCACCCAGCGCCACAATGCGGCGGCCATTCCCGTCGCCCTCACCGTGAAACCGGCGCGGGTCAGGGCCTGTGTCAACACCGTGCGAATGGCGCTGTCGTCGTCTGCGATCAGTACGGTTCCAGTGGCCATGTCAGCGAGTCTCCAGATTGAGTGGGGCATTGTCTGCGGTCGGTGTCAGCGGCAGCAGCACACGGAAGGTCGTTCCCCGGTGTTGGCGGGGCTTGCATTCGACAACGCCGCCGTGATCGCGAACGATCTTGGCGACAAGGGCAAGGCCGAGGCCGCGGCCAGAGCGCTTGCTGGATACAAAAGGTTCGAAGATGTGCGGCAGCAGTTCATCGGGCACTCCAGGGCCGGTGTCGTGCACGCAGACCTCGAGCGGAAGGGAAATGCGCTCACTGGACCCCGAAACCGACAAGCGCACGCCGGGGCGGAACGCTGTGGTGAACAGCAACTCGCCGGAGCCTTCGGAAAGGCGCATCGCCTCAAGCGCATTCTTCGCGAGGTTGAGGAAGACCTGCACAAGCTGGTCGGAACTGCCATGCACGGCAGGCAGCGACGGGTCATATTCTTCCCGGATCGTGATGCCATCAAGACCGCCCGCAATCATCAACTGCTTCACACGGTCAAGGACAACATGGATGTTCACCGGACGGCGCTCCAGTGGGCGTTCATCGGAAAACACCTCCATCTGGTCCACAAGCTGGCGGATGCGATCCGTCTCGTCGCAGATGAGCCGCACAAGCCCGCGATCCGCATCGCCCAGCGACGGTTCCAGCAACTGTGCTGCACCCCGAATGCCGGCCAATGGATTTTTGATTTCATGGGCCAGCATCGCCGCCATGCCGGAAACGGACCTCGCGGCTCCCTGATGCGACAATTGCAGGTCGAACTTGTGCGCCATGGAACGGCGCAACAGCATCATCATGACGAAACGGCCATCGTCGCCGATGGGAGCGGTCTGCAAGTCCACGATGCGCTCACCACCGAGACGCGGGGTCCCCACCGCGATGGCGTATTCATTCACAACGCCCACGCTGTCGCGCACCTGTTTCACGGATTGCAGCGCAGGACTGGAGAACGGCACGAGTTCAGCAAGGCCAAGGCGCGTCAGAACCGTCGAGCTGGCCTGGAAGAAATCCTCCGCAGCCGTGTTGACGGCCACAACCCTGTCCCGATCATCCAGCACCACCAGCGGATTGGGCAAGGCATCAACGACCAGGCGCAGGTCAGGCGGCAAGGCTGCCAGCTCGGCAAGGGCACCCATCAGGCAGCCTCCTCTTCGCCCAGGATGCGGGCATATGTTTCACGAATTCCATTCGCCACGCGGGCATTGTCCTTGTCCGACAACAGTGTGGCGCGAAGGCCCGCATGGGCCTCGCCGTCAAGACACCCGCGCAACTCAAGCCGCGAGAGTGTCCAGCCCAGATGTTTCCGGAACGTCTTGTTGCCAAGCGCCTGGCCATACAGGCGCAGTGTTTCATCCTGATGCCAGAGAACAATGTCCCGCTCTTCTTCGAGCGAAGGTTCTTCCCGTCCCGAACCGGGCGCGAGATCATTGGCAACCACGCCCGGCCACCAGGGGCGGCCATAGCAGGAGCGCCCGAACATCACCGCATCGGCACCCGACGCCCCCATCATCGCGCGGGCATCAGCGGCAGTCTCCCCGTCGCCATTCGCGACAAGCGGTATGGTGATCGCCTCCCGCACGGCACGGATCGCGGCCCAATCGGCCTTGCCGGTATAGAACATGCAGCGGGTGCGCCCGTGCACCGTGATCATCTGGGCACCCGCTTCCTGTGCACGGCGGGCAAGTTCAGGAGCGTTCAGGGTGTCATGGTCCCAGCCCAGGCGCATCTTCACCGTGACCGGCACGCGAGAGGCGCCGACGGTCGCTTCGATCAGGCGAACAGCATGGTCAAGGTTGCGCATCAGCGCGGAACCGGACAGCCCGCCCGTCACCTGCCGCGATGGACAGCCCATGTTGATGTCGATCACTTCCGCGCCAAGATCCTGCGCCAGTCGTGCACCTTCTGCCATCCAATGCTCCTCGCGTCCGGCAAGCTGGATCACGAAGGGCGAAATCTTCTGCTGCCCCCGCGCGCGGCGCACCATGTCGGGCCGCTCGCGGAACAGGGCATCACTCGCAACCATCTCGGAAACGACGAGTCCCGCTCCATGGGCGTGGGCGACGAGACGGAATGCCTCATCGGTCACGCCTGACATGGGCGCGAGAAACACCGGATTGCGGAGCCGGACGGGTCCGATAGCAATGCTCATAAATTGTGCAGCACTCATTCGCGTTTAAGTTTTGGGCAGAATACGATGTTGCGCTGCACCGTCAACGAAAATCTGATGCCGTCCAGCTTCCCTTGACGGTGCTCACTGGCTATTCCCTTGGACATGTCAGTGGCAGCGGTCATCGTTGCGGGCGGCAGCGGCCTGCGCGCAGGGGGCGAAATCCCCAAGCAATACCAGTTGATCGGGGGAAAGCCGGTCATCCGCTGGACCCTGGAGGCTTTCCTGAGCCACCCCGATGTGTCCCATGTCCAGGCCGTCATAGGCCAGGGTCACGAAGATCTCTTTGCCGAAGCCACGCAGGGCATGGAGTTGCCCAAAGCGGTGACCGGTGGCGCGAACCGCCAGGATTCCTGCCGCCTGGGGGTGGAGGCGCTGGCGGGGATCAAGCCCCATCGGGTGCTGATCCACGATGCCGCCCGCCCCTTCATCAGCCATCAGGTGATCAGCAACGTGATTTCCGAGCTGGACCGTGGCGATGCCGTGATCCCCGGCCTGCCGGTAGCAGATACCATGAAGTTCGCTCCGGGGGGCGTCATCGAGCGCACAGTGGATCGCGGCTCCATGTGGTTCGTGCAGACGCCGCAGGGTTTCACCTTCGACAAGATACTGGAGGCCCACCGCCGCGCCGCGCGCGAGGGCCGGATGGGCTTCACCGACGATGCCGCCGTAGCCGAATTTGCGGGCATGCCGGTTCGCATCACGGCGGGCGATCAGGCCAACCGCAAGCTCACCACATCGCATGATGTCCGCACGGCAGACAGCGAAGTCTCGGCCAGGCTCTTTGTCGAACGACCGGACGTGCGAAACGGACAGGGCATCGACTTCCATGTCTTCGAACCGGGTGATGGCGTGACCTTGTGCGGGGTGAAAATTCCGCACACGGAGAAACTCAAGGGACATTCCGACGCCGATGTGGCCATGCACGCCCTGACCGACGCTATTCTCGGTGCCATCGGCGAGGCGGACATCGGCATGCATTTCCCGCCCAGCGATCCGAAATGGAAGGGAGCGCCCTCCTCCATCTTCCTGCTCAAGGCAGTGGAGCTTCTCGGTGCCCGCAAGGGGATCATTGCCAACGCCGACATCACGATCCTTGCGGAGGCCCCCCGGATCGGCCCGCACATCGCGGCCATGAAAGCCATGCTTGCCCCCCTGCTCCAGGTCGCCCCGGAGCGGATTGGCATCAAGGCCACGACGACGGAAGAAATGGGCGCCATCGGCCGGAAGGAAGGCATTGCCGCCTTTGCCGTGGCCACGGTGCGGTTGCCACTGTGACCCTCGCGGACGAGATTGTTTCCGGTTACGCGCAACGCGGCTGGATGATTGCAACAGCTGAAAGCTGCACAGGCGGCATGGTGGCGGCCGCAATCACCGACATTCCAGGGTCAAGCGCGGTCTTTGACCGTGGCTTCGTCACCTACTCCAATGCGGCAAAAATGGACATGCTGGGCGTTGCATCCGCCACGCTCGCGGCGCATGGAGCCGTATCGGCGGAAACGGCGAAGGACATGGCCTCGGGAGCACTCGCCCATTCGAAGGCCCATGTGGCCGTTGCCGTGACCGGGGTTGCCGGGCCTTCCGGCGGTACCCCGGACAAGCCTGTCGGCCTCGTTCACTTCGCCTGCTTGGTGAAGGGTGGGGCAATCGTCCATGTGGAACGGCGCTTCGGCTCTCTTGACCGCGCGGAGATCCGGCGCCTCTCCGTTGAACAGTCACTTCACCTGCTGATGGCCGCCCTGCGCTGAAGCACCCGTGCCCTTTCCTCGAACGCAGCCATCACCTTCTGAACCGCCATCGGCATCAGACCCCCTGCCGCAAGCTGAAGCAGCGGACTGCGGAAGGCATAGTCGATCCGTATCGCCACATCGGAGTCGTTGCCGACAGGGGTGATTTTCCACTGGGCCTCGATGGAACGGAATGGCGGTTCGCTGGAAATGGCCCTGACCGTGCGCTCGACACCATTGATTTCGACGCGGCTGGTGAAGGATTCCGACAGCCCCAGCTTCGGATAGGCAATCGAGAGTTCGGCTGCGAACGTCTCTCCACCGGGAACGGGAGTCTTGGCGCTGCGAATGACGGAACGCTGCATCAGCGGCAAGAACTCGCGATAGGCCGCAACATCGGATGCCACCTCATAGGCAACGTCGGCGGGAACGAGGACGCGCTTGGAGGTCTGGAAGACGGGCATCAGGCGCGGCCGGCCCGCGCCGAGCGAAGCCGCTCGAAATCATCGCCCGCATGGTGCGACGAACGGGTCAACGGCGAGGCCGACACCATCAGGAAGCCCTTTGAATACGCAATCGTTTCGTAGGACTTGAATTCGTCCGGCGTCACGAAACGGTCAATCGGCGCATGCTTGCGCGTCGGCTGGAGGTACTGCCCTATGGTCATGAAGTCGATGTCGGCGGAACGCATGTCGTCCATCACCTGCATCACCTGTTCGCGGGTCTCTCCCAGGCCGACCATGATCCCCGACTTCGTGAACATCGTTGGGTCAAGATCCTTCACCCGCTGCAACAGGCGGAGCGAATGGAAGTAACGCGCACCCGGACGGATCTTCAGATACAGACCCGGCACGGTTTCCAGGTTGTGATTGAAAACATCGGGCTTCGCTTCGACCACCTTCTCGACCGCGCCATCCTTCTTCAGGAAGTCCGGCGTCAGGATTTCGATCGTGGTGTCGGGAGAAGCAGCGCGAATGGACTTGATGACGCGCACGAAATGATTGGCCCCGCCATCGTCGAGATCGTCACGGTCAACCGAGGTGATCACGGCGTGGCTCAACCCCATGCGTGCGACAGCATCGGCGACGCGCTCCGGCTCGCCCTCATCGAGGGCATCAGGCAATCCGGTTCGCACATTGCAGAAGGCGCAGGCGCGGGTACAGGTATCACCCATGATCATGAAGGTGGCATGCTTCTTCGTCCAGCATTCGCCGATGTTGGGGCAGCTCGCTTCCTCGCAGACGGTGACAAGCTTGTTGTCACGCACCAGCTTCTGCGTCTCATGGTAGGTGGCGGACCCCGGCGCCTTCACGCGAATCCACTCCGGCTTGCGCAGGATGGGCGTATCGGCCTTGTGGGCCTTTTCCGGATGGCGTGGCCGCAGTCCGCCGGTATTGTCGATCAATGTTGCCATGCGAGGCTCAGGCGCGTCCCCTGACAGCGCGATAGATCAGGATCAGGATGCAGGCACCCAGAACCGCAACGATGAGCTGGCCGACCACGCCGCCAAGGCCAAAGCCGAGCAAGGCCAGCAGCTTGTTGCCGACGATGGCACCCACGATGCCGAGAATGATGTTCATGATGAGCCCCGTATCGAAGCGCATCACCTTTTCTGCGATCCACCCGGCGAGGCCACCGAGCAAGATTTGCATGAAGATTCCGTAGCCTTCCATCCTTGTGACTCCTGTCAGCGCCTGGAGCCGCGAACAACCCGCAGCACCACCAGCAGGATAATCGCACCGGCAACCGAAACAAGCAAATTGCCCCAGAACCAGCCCGAGAACGCTTCACCCAGTTGGATATTGGCCTGGTTGGCGATGAAGAAACCGATCCACGAACCGATCAGGCCCACGATCAGGTTCATGATCAGGCCATGGTCGGAACCGGTGAACTTCTCCGCAAGCCAACCCGCCAGGATGCCGATGAGCACCGTCCCCCAGAAACCGACGCCGCCAAGCTGCATGATTTGATCCATGTTCAAGACCTTTCAGGTAAGGATGTGGGCGATTACCATGACGATCACCGCACCGATGGTGGCCGTGACGACATCGCGCCCGATTTCATTTTGAATGCCGAGATTGATGTTGGCCCTCTGCAGGATGTAGGAGCCGACGAAAGAACCGAGGACGCCGCTCACCAGATACTGCAGGAAGCCGCCATTTCCTCCGGTCACGAAACTGGCAAGCCAGCCCGCCACCAGACCGATCAGGATGGCAATCAGAACATTCTTGGAATCCATTCGGTCCCCCTTCAGCCCAAGTCGAAGCGGGTCACATATGGCCCGCCCCGCCCTGCGCTTCAAGACTGGCGGAAGGTCACATATGGATCACGCGGCCATAGGCGTCGAGCACGCTCTCGTGCATCATTTCCGAGAGCGTCGGATGCGGGAATACCGTATGCATCAATTCTTCCTCGGTCGTCTCCAGACCCATGGCAACGACGAAACCCTGAATCAGCTCGGTGACTTCGGCACCCACCATGTGCGCACCCAGCAACCGGCCCGTCTTCGCGTCGAAAATCGTCTTGATGAGTCCCTGGTCCTCACCCAGCGCAATGGCCTTGCCATTGGCGAGGAAGGGGAAGCGACCGACCTTCAGTTCAAACCCTGCGGCCTTCGCCTTCGCTTCGGTGAGGCCCACGCTGGCAACCTGCGGATGACAGTAGGTGCAGCCTGGAATCTGGTCCTTCTTCATCGGGTGCGCGTGAAGGCCCTTGATCGTTTCGATGCAGATCACGCCTTCATGCTCGGCCTTGTGTGCCAACATGGGTGGGCCAGCCACGTCGCCGATGGCATAGATGCCCGGCACATTGGTGCGCCCGAAACCGTCTGTCACGACGCACCCCTTGTCGGTCTTCACACCGAGGGATTCGAGGCCGAGGTTCTCGATGTTGGCGACAACACCGGCGGCGGCGATCACGCGGTCAACCGTGACCTGCTCACTCTTGCCTCCGGCTTCGATGGTGGCCGTCACGCTGTCTGCCTTCTTGTCGAGCTTGCTGACCTTCGCAGACAATCTGAACTTCAGCCCCTGCTTCTCAAGCTGCTTCTGCGCAACCTTGGAAATCTCGGTGTCTTCCACCGGCATGATCTGGTCCATGATCTCCACGACCGTCACGTCCACGCCCATGGCATTGTAGAATGAAGCGAACTCGATGCCGATGGCGCCGGATCCGATCACGAGAAGGGATTTGGGCATGGCCTTCGGAACCATGGCTTCGAAATAGGTCCACACCAGCTTTCCATCGGGTTCAAGACCCGGCAACACGCGCGGACGTGCACCCGTGGCAATGATGATGTGCTTCGCCTTGTAGGTTCCGGCCCCGGCCACGCCCTTCGGCACCGGATTCTGCGGCTGCATGATTGCCTTCTTGGTGTCGCTCACCGTGACTTCACCCGGCTTTGTGACCTTGGCTTCGCCCCAGATCACCTGCACCTTGTTCTTCTTCAGGAGGCCGGCCACACCACCGTTCAGCCGGCCAGAGACGCCGCGCGACCGCTGCACGACCTTCGAAGCATCGAATGTGATGTCCTTGGCGGAAAGGCCATAGTTCTCGGCGTGTTTCATGTAGTGATAGATTTCGGCGGACCGGAGCAATGCCTTGGTGGGGATGCAACCCCAGTTCAGGCAGATGCCGCCCAAATGTTCACGCTCGACGATCGCCGTCTTGAATCCGAGCTGTGCGGCCCGGATGGCCGTCACATAGCCGCCCGGCCCTGCGCCGATGATCAGAACGTCAAAGTTGGTGTCGGTCATTCACTCTCTCCTGCGTGCCGTTTCCCCGCCTGTGCGGGGTGGCGGCAACTCCTCAAATCAGATGTTCAAGATCTTCTTCACGACGGGCACAAGCCCTTCACCGATCTTCCGGGTATTGGCGGCGTCAAGGTGGCCGCCATCGGTCTTATCGGCAACAGCAACGCTCGCTGCATCGAAGAAGTGGCATTCGTTCTCATCGGCGACACGATTGTAGTGCCGGGCGAAGAGCTTCGACTCTGCAGTGGCGTGGCCCCACAGGTCGTTGAACCATTCATCGTCGGTTTTCACCAGATGCGGCGGCGATACCAGCAGGATCTGCGGCGGGACATAGTCGGCGTTGTAGTCATGGTTCTTCACGAGGCCGACGAGGCGCTGCATTCCCATTGCCGCATCAAAGGCGCGACAGCGATTGGCATACTTGATGTCGTTCGTGCCCAGCATGATGATCACCAGATCAAGCGGGTGGTGACTCTCCAGAAGGATGGGAAGGGCCACAGCGCCATTGCGCTCCGCATCGCACACCGGATCGGGAAAAACCGTGGTACGGCCATTCATTCCTTCTTCGATGACACGGGCCTTGGCACCAAGCCCAGCTGCCAGGACATTGGGCCAGCGACTTTCAAAGGGGTGGCGCTTGAAGGTACCCGCCTCAAAACCCCAGGTGAGCGAGTCACCGAATGCGAGAATGGATTTCATGCCGCTTCCCTCACACCAGCATCAGGCCCGGTTCTTCAAGGTACAGCTTGATTGCGTTGAT
Organism: Hyphomicrobiales bacterium; assembly: GCA_016792865.1. Taxonomy (GTDB): domain Bacteria; phylum Pseudomonadota; class Alphaproteobacteria; order Rhizobiales; family Aestuariivirgaceae; genus Aestuariivirga. Next base: position 20,801 of record JAEUMJ010000164.1, read on the forward strand.
GAACTCGGCCCCCAGTGCGCCGTCGATGCAGCGGTGATCGGTCGAAAGCGTCATGGTCATCTGCTGTTCGATCACAATGTCGTTGCCCCGCACGACCGGACGGCGTGAGCCTGTCCCGATCGCCAGGATCGAGGCATGCGGCGGGTTCACGATGGCCGCGAAATTCGAGACGTTCATCATGCCCATGTTCGAGATTGCTGCCGAGCCGCCGGTGTATTCCTCAGGCTTGAGCTTCCTGTCACGCGCCCGCTTGGCATAGTCCTTCATTTCGGTGGAGATCTGGGCAAGGCCCTTGGTCTCTGCCTTGCGAATGACCGGCGTGATGAGTCCGCCCGGAATGGAAACGGCAATGCCGATGTCGGCGTGCTTGTGCCGGACCATCGCGCTCTCGGTCCACGACACGTTGGCGTCCGGAACCTTGATGAGAGCCATCGCCATGGCCTTGATGATGAAGTCGTTCACGGAAACCTTCCAGAGGTGAACGCCTTCCTTGTTCTTGGGTGCCTGCCCGTTCAGGCGCTCACGCAATTCGAGCAGATGGTCCAGAGTCACATCCACCGAGACATAGAAATGCGGAATGGTCTGCTTCGATTCCGTCAGGCGGCGGGCAATCACCTTCCGCATGCCGTCATGTGGAACGAGGTCATAAGACCCCGGCTCGAACAGCCTGAGCACGGCATCGTCGGAGGGTGGCTGGGCAAGCGTCGCCGCCGCTGCCTTGGCCGCAGGAGCGGCAGTGCCGGGCTTTGCCTTCTCCACATCGCGGGAGACGATACGGCCGTGCGGTCCGCTTCCGGTGAGGGCGGTAAGATCGATCCCCTTCTCCTTCGCCAGCCGACGGGCCAGCGGCGATACGAAAACGCGCGATCCGGACGCCGGAGCTGCCGTCTTGACGGCAGGTGCGGCTGAAACGGATGCAGCGGCGGGGGCTGCCGCGGGTGCGGATGCGGCCGCTTTCTGGGCCGGCGCGGCAGTCGCCGGAACATCGCCCAGCTTTTCCCCATCGGCCACGATCACCGCAATCAGGGTGTTTACCAGCACGTCCTCGGTGCCTGCCGGAACCATGATCTTTCCCAACGTGCCTTCGTCCACGGCTTCCACTTCCATGGTGGCCTTGTCGGTTTCGATCTCGGCGAGAATGTCGCCACTCTTCACCTTGTCGCCCTCCTTCTTCAGCCATTTGGCAAGCTTGCCCTTCTCCATGGTCGGAGAGAGCGCGGGCATCAGGACATTTGCGGGCATCGGGGAACTTCCCTTGCGATTAGCTCTTGTTGGCGAGAACCGAGTTCTGGGCTGCGGCCTTGGCGAGACCGTCATTCAGCGTCTTGCGGATTTCCTCAAGATTGCCGCCAGCCGTGCCATGACCCATTTCCGCCATGGCGCCCGCCACCTGGGAGGCCATTCCGGCCAGCACATGGCCCCAGATGTCGGCCTTGCCGAATGCCATTGCATGCAGCGACAGGCTGAGGTGCCCGTTGGTGATCCAGGCGCGGGCAATCTCTCCCGCCTTGGGATCGTGGAAGACCTCATGGGGCGGCTGCAACTGGTGCGGATGGGTTTCGTGGGAATGATCGTGATGATGATGATCGTGATGATCGTGGTCTTTTGACATGGACGTTCCTTTTGCGATTATGCGTAGAGCACCGATTTCACGGCAGCGACAACCTCATCGGCAGAGGGCAGCGCCAGTTTCTCCAGATTGGCGGCGTAGGGCATGGGCACATCCTTGCCCGCCACACGCGCCACGGGCGCATCAAGGTAATCGAAGGCATGTGTCATGATTTCGGCGGCAAGCTCGCTCGTCACCGAGAAACGGGGATACCCCTCCTCGACGCACACGCAGCGGTTGGTCTTGCGCACCGACTGCAGGACGGTTTCAAGATCGAGCGGCCTGATTGTCCGGAGGTCGATGATCTCGCAGTCAATCCCCTCCTCCGCCAGCTTGTCGGCGGCCGCGTGGGCATAGGTCATGCCGATCCCGAACGAGACAATGGTCACATCCGAACCCGGTCGCGCCACCCGCGCCTTGCCGATGGGCACCACCCAGTCATCGAGTTTCGGGACATCGAAGCTCTTGCCGTAGAGAATTTCATTTTCCAGGAACACAACCGGATTGGGATCGCGGATAGCGGCCTTCATCAGGCCCTTCGCGTCTGCAGCCGTGTAGGGCATCACGACCTTGAGGCCCGGAATGTGTCCATACCATGCCGCATAATCCTGGCTGTGCTGGGCGGCAACGCGCGCCGCCGCCCCGTTCGCACCCCGGAAAACGATCGGGCAGCCCATCTGGCCACCGGACATGTAAAGCGTCTTGGCCGCGGAGTTGATGATCTGGTCAATCGCCTGCATGGCGAAGTTGAAGGTCATGAATTCGACAATCGGCTTGAGACCCGCAAAGGCAGCGCCCACGGCAATGCCGGTGAAACCGTGCTCGGTGATCGGCGTGTCGATCACGCGCTTGTCGCCGAACTCTTCCAGCATGCCCTGGGAGATCTTGTAGGCGCCCTGATACTGGCCCACTTCCTCGCCCATCAGGAACACGTCCGGATCGCGACGCATCTCTTCCGACATGGCGGCGCGGATGGCTTCGCGCACCGTCATCTGGACCATTTCCGTTCCTGGCGGAATTTCTGCATCTGGCGGCGCCTCTGCCTTGACCGCGGCAATCGTTGCCTTCAGCTCGGCGTGCGGCTTGGTGTGGCTGTCAGTGCCTTCATAGGGCAAGGTACCCGGCGCCTTCGCGGGCGGCGGCGACGCGGCATCCGCCTCTCCGATCACGGCAATTGGCGTGTTGACCTTCACGCCTTCGGTTCCGGCCGGCACAAGAATGGAGGTCAGCGGCCCTTCGTCGACCGCCTCAACTTCCATGGTGGCCTTGTCGGTCTCGATCTCGGCGATGATGTCGCCCGGCTTGACGGCATCACCAACTGACTTGAGCCATTTCGCGAGCTTTCCCTCTTCCATGGTGGGCGAGAGGGCGGGCATGAGGATTGTAGGCATCGGTCGTCTCGCTCCTCAGGCGTTCACATAGATGTCGGTCCACAGCTCGGATTCATCCGGCAGCGGATCATTGGTGGCGAAATCGGACGCCTTCGTCACGATGTCACGGATCTCGGCGTCGATCTTCTTCAACTCATCCTCGGAGGCCCGGTTGGACTTGAGGAGGCGGGCCTTCACCTGCTCGATCGGGTCGTGTTCCTCGCGCATTTTCTGCACTTCTTCCTTCGTGCGGTACTTTGCCGGGTCGGACATGGAGTGCCCCCGGTAGCGATAGGTCATCATTTCGAGGATGTACGGCCCCTCGCCTGCACGGCAGTGTTCGGTTGCGCGGTCGGCAGCTTCCTTCACGGCGCGAACATCCATGCCGTCAACCTGCTCGGCCGGAATGCCGAAGGCCTCTCCGCGTGCGCCAAGATGCTCGGCGGCGGCCGTGGAGCGGGTCGCAGCCGTGCCCATTGCATAGCGATTGTTCTCGATGATGAAGATCACCGGCAGCTTCCAGATCGAAGCCATGTTGAAGGTCTCGTAGACCTGGCCCTGGTTGGCGGCGCCGTCGCCGAAATAGGCCATGGAAACATTCTGGTTGCCGCGATAGCGGTTGGCAAAGGCCAGACCGGCGCCGAGCGGCACCTGTGCACCGACGATGCCATGACCGCCGTAGAAATTCTTCTCCCGGCTGAACATGTGCATGGAGCCGCCCTTGCCCTTGGAGATG
>JAEUMJ010000172.1 GCA_016792865.1 Hyphomicrobiales bacterium
TGCCACGGGCAAGCCATGGGCGGTGATGCCGGATGCCACGCCGGATGTGGTGGACCGCGCCGTGCGCTCGGCCCATCGCGCCTTCCACGACGATGCTTGGCGCGGCCTCACCGCCACGCAACGCGGCAAGCTTCTGATGAAACTTGCGGACTGCCTGGCCGAAGCGACGCCCGCCATCGCCGAAATCGAAACCATCGACACCGGCAAGGTCATCCACGAGACGGCGAGCCAGATCGCCTATATCGTCGAGTACTTCCGCTACTTCGGCGGCCTCGCGGACAAGTTTGCGGGCCAGCACCTGCCCATCGACAAGAAGGACGTAGAGGTGTGGCTGCGGCGTGAACCCATCGGCGTGGTGGCAGCCATCATCCCGTGGAACTCGCAGCTCTTCCTCACCGCAACAAAGCTCGGCCCCGCGCTCGCCGCGGGCTGCACCGTGGTGCTTAAGGCCTCGGAAGAAGCGCCCGGTCCCCTGCTCGAATTCGCCCGCGCCTTCGACAAGGCAGGCTTCCCGCCGGGCGTTCTCAACGTCATCACCGGTCGAGGGGCTGACTGCGGCATCGCCCTTACCTCGCATCCGCTGATCGCGCGCATCGCCTTTACCGGCGGACCGGAAACAGCACGCCACATCATCCGCAATTCGGCTGCCAACCTCGCCGTCACCTCGCTGGAGCTTGGCGGCAAGTCGCCCGTCGTGGTGTTCGATGACGCGGGCGTTGAGAGCACCGCAAGCGCCATCGTGGCCGGCATCTTCGCTGCCGCCGGACAATCCTGCGTGGCAGGCTCGCGCCTCATCGTGCAGCGCCGCATCAAGGATGCCCTGCTGAGCCGGGTGATCGAGAAGGCGCAATCGATCCGCATCGGTGATCCGAGCGATCCAAAGACCCAAGTCGGCCCGCTCGGCACTCGCCGCCAGCGGGACTACATCGAAAAGATCGTGGCCGAGAGCATCGCTGCCGGCGCACGCCTTCTCTGTGGTGGCAAGCGTCCGGAGGGTGTGCCCGATGGCTGGTTCTACCTCCCCACCATCCTCGACTGCAGCACGATCAACACGCCATCCGTGATGCACGAGCTGTTCGGACCCGTCCTCTCCGTCCTCACCTTCGACACGGAAGACGAGGCGCTGCGCCTTGCAAACGACTCCGAATACGGACTGGGCTCCGGCATCTTCACGCAGAACCTGTCGCGCGCCCATCGCATGGCGGCGAAGATCAAGGCGGGCGTGGTGTGGATCAACACCTATCGCGCCATCTCGCCGCTCGCACCTTTCGGTGGCTTCGGCCTCTCCGGCTACGGCCGCGAGAGCGGTGCTGAATCCATTTACGACTACACCCGAACCAAGAGTGTCTGGCTTCGCACATCCGATGATCCCATCCCGGATCCCTTCGTGATGCGCTGAGACTGAAAGCAAAAAGGATCAACAAGGAGGAAATGATGATCAAGAAGCTGATTTTGGCTCTCGCCTTCACCGCAGCGACAAGTGCTGCTGCACTGGCCGGAGACATGGTGTTCACAAGCTGGGGCGGCACCACCCAGGATGCCCAGAAGGAAGCCTGGGCCGATCCCTTCACCAAGGCCAGCGGCATCAACGTGCTGCAGGATGGCCCCACTGACTACGGCAAGCTGAAGGCCATGGTGGACAGCGGCAACGTGACCTGGGACGTGGTCGACGTCGAATATGACTTCGCCATCGCCGCCGCCAAGGCTGGCCTTCTCGAACCGCTGGATTACGCTGTCATCGACAAGGCCAGCATCGATCCGCGCTTCGCAACGGATCATGCCGTGGGCAGCTTCTATTATTCCTTCGTCCTCGGCTACAACAAGGACGTGCTGAAGGAAGAGCCCAAGTCCTGGGCCGATCTCTTCGACACGGCCAAGTTCCCCGGCAAGCGCACCTTCTACAAGTGGTCGGCGCCGGGCGTGCTCGAGATCGCCCTCCTTGCCGACGGCGTGGCCCCCGACAAACTCTATCCGCTTGATCTCGACCGCGCCTTCAAGAAGCTCGACTCGATCAAGGCCGACATCGTGTGGTGGGGCGGCGGCGCTGAATCGCAGCAGTTCCTTGCCTCGGGTGAAGCCCCGATCGGCATGTTCTGGAACGGGCGCGTCTTCGCCATCCAGCAGATGGGTGGCAATGTCGGCGTGTCGTGGAACCAGAACCTGACGGCCGCAGACGTGCTCGTGGTGCCCAAGGGCTCCAAGAACAAGGACGCCGCCATGAAGTTCCTCGCCACGGCAACTTCGGCTGACGGCCAGGCAACTCTTGCCACCAAGACGGGCTATGCGCCGATCAACACCGGTTCGAAGGCCAAGATGGATCCGGCTGTGGTCGCCTCGCTCCCCGATGCCCACACCGAAAGCCAGATCAACCTCGACATGTCCTACTGGGCTGAGCATCGCGACGAGATCGCCAAGCGCTGGTACGACTGGCAGGCCAAGTAATCTCCCTCGGCGCAAACTTGGGGCGGGCTTCATCGGCCCGCCCCTTTTCCACTTCGCACACTGACGCATGACACAGGCCAGCATCAGCGACCGACCCAGAAGCCAGTGGAACGGTGCGAAACCCGCCCTTCCCGCGCTGGCCCTGCTGCTTGCCTTCTTCGTCCTTCCGGTTGCAGGGCTACTCCTGCGCAGCCTGACCGAACCGCAGTTCGGCCTGCAGAACTATGCCGAACTCGTCGCCACCACCACCTATGCGCGGGTGATCTTCAACACCTTCCTCGTGTCCGGCGTCGTCACCGTCGTGGCGTTAGTGATCGGCTATCCCGTGGCTTGGCTTCTTGCGATCATGCCGCAGCGGGCCGCCAGCATCGTGTTCGGCATTATCGTGCTCTCCATGTGGACCAACCTCCTGGCCCGCACCTATGCCTGGATGGTGTTGCTGCAGCGGACCGGTGTCATCAACAAGACGCTGATGGAGATCGGCATCATCGACCAGCCCCTGCCTCTGGTGAACAATCTGATCGGCGTCACCATCGGCATGGTCTACATCATGCTGCCCTTCATCATCCTGCCACTCCACGCCACAATGCGGAGCATCGATCCCGCCATTCTGAATGCGGCAGCCTTGTGCGGCGCCGGGCGCTGGGAAAGCTTCCGCCGCGTGCTTCTTCCCCTTTCCGCGCCGGGGGCGGCCGCAGGTGCATTGATGGTCTTCGTGATGTCGCTCGGCTACTACGTCACACCTTCGCTACTCGGCGGCACTGCCAACATGATGCTGGCGGGGATCATCGCCCAGCTCGTACAGTCCCTGCTCAATTGGGGATTGGGCGGTGCCGCCGCCTTCGTTCTGCTGGTTGTCACACTCAGCCTCTATGCGCTCCAGGTCCGCTACCTTGAGGGCCGCGGCACCTTGCAGGGAGTGCGCTGATGCTGCTCGCCTATGACCGGCTCGGCGGATTGCGGGTGGCGCTCTGGTGCATCACCGGTCTGGTGAGTGCCTTCCTCCTACTGCCCATTGTCTTCATCGCCGCTCTTTCCTTCGGCTCGTCGCAATGGCTGGTTTTCCCCCCGCCCTCATGGACCATGAAGTGGTATCAGCAGGTCTTCTCTGATCCGCGCTGGCTGGAATCGACCTGGACCAGCTTCCAAATCGCCGTACTCGTCACCATCGCATCAGTGCTGCTCGCCCTTCCGGCCAGCTTCGCACTGGTGCGCGGCAGCTTCCCGGGAAAGCATGTACTGCGTGGCCTTTTCATGACGCCCATGGTGATGCCCGTCGTCGTCTTCGCGGTGGCGCTCTATGCGCTCTTCCTGCGCGTCGGCCTCAGCGGCACGATGCTGGGCTTCATCATCGCCCACACCATCCTCGCATTCCCTTTTGCGCTCATCGCCATCAGCAATTCCCTGCAGGGCTTCGACAAGGCGATTGAAGACGCTGCCGTGCTGTGTGGTGCCACGCCGCTGCAGGCGAAGCTCCGGATCACGCTCCCGGCCATCCGGCTGGGTGTCCTTGCCGCCGCCCTCTTCTCCTTCCTCATGTCGTGGGATGAGGTCGTCGTGGCCATCTTCATGGCCAGCCCCACTCTCCAGACACTGCCGGTGCGCATTTGGGGTGCCCTCCGGCAGGATCTCTCGCCGGCCATTGCCGCCGTCTCCACCCTTCTGGTTCTGACCACCCTCGCCGCCATGCTTGCGGCGGCGATCGTGCGAAAGGCAATTGCGAAATGAGCAACAGCTACCTCTCCATCCGGAACTTCCGGAAGACCTTCGCCGATGTAGTGGCGGTGGAGAATGTCTCCATGGAGGTGCCCGAAGGCGAATTCCTCACCTTCCTTGGCCCGTCGGGCTCAGGCAAGAGTACTACGCTCTATGCCATCGCGGGCTTCGAGCAGCCGACGTCGGGCGACATCCTCCTCAAGGGCAAGTCCATTCTCAATACGCCCTCGCATCAGCGCAACATCGGCATGGTGTTCCAGCGCTACACGCTCTTTCCACACTTGAGCGTGGGCGAGAACGTAGCCTTCCCTCTCCGCGTGCGAAAGCAACCCGAAGCGCAGGTCCAGGCTACGGTGAAGCGCATGCTGGAACTGGTGCGCCTGGAGAAATTCGAGAAGCGCATGCCCAGCCAGATGTCTGGCGGGCAGCAGCAGCGCGTCGCACTGGCCCGTGCCATGGCCTACAACCCGCCCGTGCTGCTGATGGACGAGCCGCTCTCCGCCCTCGACAAGAAGCTACGTGAAGAAATCCAGATCGAGTTGCGCCGGATCCATCACGAAACCGGCGTGACCATTCTCTACGTCACGCACGACCAGGAAGAAGCCCTTCGCCTCTCCGACCGTATTGCCGTCTTCAACCACGGTCGAATCGAGCAGTTGGCAACGGGCCGCGAACTCTACACCAACCCGGCCACCCGTTTCGTGGCGGGTTTCATCGGCGACTCGAACTTCTTACGTGTGAAGGGTTACGCGCTGGACGGCACACATGCCCGGGTGACTTTGCCGGATGGAACAGAACTTTCAGCCATTCCCTGCCACAAGGACTCCTCTGGCACAGACACACCTGCGGAACTGATGGTGAGACCACAGGCCATCAC
>JAEUMJ010000049.1 GCA_016792865.1 Hyphomicrobiales bacterium
CAGAGGTGCATTGCACGGCTGCGGTGCTATCGCCGTCCACCGGAATCGTGGACAGTCACGCCCTGATGCTGGCCCTGCTGGGCGAGGCCGAAAGCCACGGCGCCATGCTGTCGCTCCGTACGCGGATGATTTCGGCAAGGAAGTTGCGCGGGGATTTCGAGGTCACCGTCTCGTCGGGGAATGATGGCGAGATGACATTGGCCTGCAGTACCCTCATCAATGCGGCCGGGCTTGGCGCGTGGGAGGTTGCGCGCGGCGTCGAAGGACTTCCGCCGGAGCATGTGCCGCTGCGCCGCCTGGCACGGGGCGGATATTGCAGCGTTTCCGGCAAGTCACCGTTCACGCGGCTGGTCTATCCGGTGCCGGTGGCGGGGGCGCTTGGCATCCATGCCACGCTCGACATGCAGGGGCAGGTGCGGCTGGGGCCGGACATCACATGGATCGATGACATCGATTACACCGTGCCCGATGCTGCGGCAGGGGCGTTCCGCGCCGCCTGCCTCCGGTACTGGCCGGGGCTTGCAGGCCGCGAGATCACGCCCACCTATTCCGGCATCCGTCCCAAGATCCACGGACCCGACGAGGGCTTCGCGGATTTCCGCATCGATGGGCCGGAGCGGCACGGCATCAAGGGGCTTGTCAACCTGTTCGGGATTGAATCGCCCGGCCTGACCAGTTCCCTGGCTATCGCAAGGCTCGTGGCGGGCCTAGCCCAGCAGTGAACCCATGCGCCGCATCGCCAGCGCGTAGCCTTCCACGCCAAAGCCTGCCAACACGCCATCCGCCCGCATCGAGACATAGGAATGATGACGGAAGGACTCGCGCTTGTGCACGTTGGAGACATGCACCTCCAGCACAGGCCCCTCGAAGGCGTTGAGCGCGTCGAGGATGGCGATGGACGTATGGGTGAAGGCTCCGGGATTGATGATGATGCCCGCCGCCTTCTCACGCGCCTCGTGGATCCAGTCGATCAACTCGCCTTCACGGTTGGATTGCAGGAGCCTCACCGCGAGGCCGAAGCCCTGGGCGACCCCGGCGCATTGTCTCTCGACATCGGCCAGTGTCTCATGGCCGTAGATTTCGGGCTGGCGCTTGCCCAGCAGGTTCAGGTTCGGCCCGTTGATGATGTAGATCGTCTTGCTCATGGGTTTCCGCCGCTCAGATGTCGAGCGCCTCGATGTTGGCAAATGCCGTGCGCAACGCCTTCGACCACTCGGTGGAAAGCATCTTGAAATAGGGATCGTCCGGCCCGATGCGCTTCGTGTGTTCCACCTTCAGCGTGCCGGACTCGTAGGTCAGCAGATCAATCGGCAACCCGACCGAGAGGTTCGAGCGCAGGGTGGAGTCGAACGACAGCAGCACCATCTTTGCCGCTTCGCCGAGTTCCATGTCGCTGCGGGCCACACGGTCGAGAATGGGCTTGCCATACTTGTGCTCGCCGATCTGGAAGAATGGCGTGTCGGGCGTGGCTTCAATGAAGTTGCCCGCCGCGTAGATATTGAACAGGCGCGGACGTTCATTGCCGATCTGCCCGCCAAAGATGAAGCTGGCCGCGAAAGCCTCGCCATTGCTGGTGAGATGGGCGGCATCCATCGCCTTTACCTCGCGCACGGCATCACCCACGACATGGGCAGCCTGAAACATGGTGGGGGCGCTTCTCAGTGTGTCGCCCTTTTCCGGCGGGTGCTCCTCATGCTCATTCAGCATGCTGACCACGGCCTGGGTGACAGCAAGGTTGCCCGCCGTGAGCAGAACGAAGACCCGGTCGCCCGGATACTCCCAGGTGTAGAGCTTCTTGAACTTGCCCACGTTGTCGACACCCGCATTGGTGCGGGTATCGGCAGCCATAACGAGGCCTTTGTCCAGGAGCATTCCGACGCAATAAGTCATGTTGATTCCGAGCCGTTTCGGCTACTGTTGCGCAATCTCGACGCGAACTTCAACCGTCATCTGCTCAGCGCCGCTGCCACCCCGGCGGAACCCCCTCACCGGGGCCACCGCGGCGGCATCCAGCCCAGCCGCGATGCGGACATAATGGTCGGTGGGGCATTGCCCATTGGCAGCATCGAATCCCACCCAGCCCAGATCGGCAACCATGATCTCGGCCCAGGCATGGGCGGCGGCCGACGAGGCCCCCACGCCGGTGACCAGGTAACCCGTGACGTAGCGGGCCGGGAGTCCAAGATGGCGGGCGAGGGCGATCATGATGTGGGCATGGTCCTGACAGACGCCGCGCCCGTCCTTGAAGGCTTCTGCGGCGGTGGTATGCGCGTGGGTGCTGCCCACTTCATAGGTCACGGCTTCATGCACCGCCCGCATGACCGCGTGGGCCAGTTCGAGCACCGGAAGCGAACGGTTGAAGCGGGCCGCGAACTTCAACAGGTCGGGGCTGGCGGTCGTTGCCGCCGTCTGGCGGAGATAGACCACATCCGGAATCTGGTTGGCTATGCCCCTTACGACGCCCGCCGTATCCGACGTCTCCACTTCACCCTCGGCAGAAATCGTGAGCACGCCCGAATGCCCCCTCACGGTGATGAGGTGCGCGATGTTGCCGAAGCCGTCGCGGTGACTGAGGCTGGTGTCGATCCCCGGTGCGTTCACCTTCCAGGCAATGGTGCGCTGGCCCTCATGGTTGACGGGCGTGAGATAGAGACGCTGCACCAGATAGGAGGGGGCCGCATCATAGGCATAATGGGTGGCGTGCTGGATCCTGAGACGCATGACCGGAGCCGCTTACGGAAAATTGTATGTCGTGCCGATGTCGCGCGACAACTGGTTGTTCGAGAGGATGAAGTGCTGAAGGTACTCGTGCAGCCCGCTCTGGAAGATGTCCTCCATGCGGCCGTTGCGAAGGTTGTCCCGCGTGTCTTCCGCCTGCTGGTGAATGTCGTATCGCTTGCCGTGGAGCTGGGCGAGGCCGGCAAGGGCCGTGCAGATCCACGAATAGCTGAAGAGAAGAGAACGCGGCATTTCCTCACGCAGGATCAGGAACTCCGCGACGAGCCATGCCTTGTAGCCGCTGTTGCGGTAGAACCAGCGATAGGCGCGGTGCGCCGAGACGCTGCGCAGGATCTGCCCCCATTGATGCATGTCGATGTCGCTGCCGACATCGGACGCCTTGGGCAGGAGGATGAAGTATTTCACGTCGAGGATGCGGGCGGTGTTGTCGGCCCGCTCGATGAAGTTGCCGAGCTGGCTGAAGTAGTAGTTCTCGTTCCTGAGCATGGTGCCGAGCACGGCACCCCGGAACGACATGGAGCGCTGCTTCACCCAGTCGAGAAAGACGGGCAGGCGGTCTGGCGTCAACTCGTTGGGTTTCACCGCGACGAGTTCGTTCCACGTCGCATTGATGCTTTCCCAGACGTCGCGGGTCAGCGCGGTGCGCACGGCCCGGCCATTGTTGCGGGCGGTACGGATCACAGAGCGGATGCTGGACGGATTGCTTTCGTCGAAGATCAGGAAATCCGCCACCTTCTGCGCGGTGATGATGTCGTACTTCTGGGCGTAGGTTTGCTCGCAGGCCGCGCTCAGCAGGGTTGAGCGCCATTCGTCGCGGTGACCTTCGATGGCGCCGGGCATGAGCGAGATGCGGTGTCCCACCTCCAGCAGGCGCGCCATGTTTTCCGCCCGCTCCATGTAACGCGACATCCAGAACAACGATGATGCGGTGCGTCCGAGCATCAGTCCTCCAGCACCCAGGTATCCTTGGTGCCGCCTCCCTGGCTGGAGTTGACCACAAGCGAACCCTTCTTCAGCGCCACGCGGGTCAGCCCGCCGGGGGTGATGCGCACCCGGTCGCCCGACAACACGAAGGGCCGCAGGTCCACATGACGGGGAGCGACGCCCGAAGACGTGTAGGTGGGCACGGCGGAGAGCGAGAGCGTGGGCTGGGCAATGTAGTTCTTCGGGTTTGCCTTCAGCTTGGCGCGGAAGGTCTCGATGTCCTTCCGGGAGGAGGTGGGGCCAACCAGCATGCCGTAGCCACCGGAGCCATGCACCTCCTTCACCACGAGTTCAGGCAGGTGATCGAGCACATACTTCAGTGATTGCGGATCGGCACAGCGCCAGGTCGGCACGTTCTTCAGCAGGGGCTTCTCGCCTGTGTAGAACTCGATCACGTCCGGCAGGTATGTATAGATCGCCTTGTCGTCGGCAATTCCGGTGCCCGGCGCATTGACGATGGTGACCTTGCCTGCGCGATAAAGATCAAACAGCCCCGGCACGCCGATGGCCGAATCCGGACGGAAGGTGAGGGGATCGAGGAAGGCATCATCGATGCGGCGGTAGACGACATCGACGCGCTGCGGCGCTTGCGTCGTGCGCATGTAGAGGGCGCCGTCCATCACGAACAGGTCATCGCCCTCGCAGAGTTCCGCGCCCATCTCGTCGGCAAGGAAGGCATGCTCGAAGAAGGCCGAGTTGTGGATGCCGGGCGTGAGCACGACGATGGTTGGCTCGCCCTCGCAGGCGGGGGGCGCCACGCTTTCCAGCGTCTTCCGGAGGAGGGCAGGATAGTTTTCGACCGGAGCGACGCGCTGGTGCGCGAACAGTTCGGGAAAGAGATGCATCATCGTTTCCCGGTCTTCCAGCATGTAGGACACGCCCGACGGTGTGCGGCAATTGTCTTCGAGAACGTAGAATTCGTTCTCGCTGATCCGAACGATGTCGATGCCGATGATGTGGGCATAGATGCCGCGGGCCGGATTGATGCCCATCATCTCCGGCACGAAGGCGGCATTCTGGATGATGACGTCCGCCGGGATGCGACCCGCACGGAGAATTTCCTGGCGGTGATAGATGTCGTGGATGAAGGCATTGAGCGCACGCACCCGCTGCTCGATGCCCGCCGAGAGCCTGCGCCATTCGGAAGCGGCAAAGACGCGCGGGATGATGTCGAAGGGAATGAGGCGCTCGGCTGCTTCCTTGTCGCCATAGACGGCAAAGGTGATGCCCTGGCGGCGGAAGCGGCTCTCCGCCTCCTGGATGGCCCGTTCAACGTCCTTGCGCTTGAGTGTCTTCAGCCAGTCTTCAACCCGCAGATACGGGCTTCGGACCTGCCCTGACTTGTCCTGCATTTCGTTGAAGATTTCTGCCACGCCCACTCCCCTTGCTGCCCATGTTGACGTCAATTCCGGCGGCTTGGCAAGGGTGGTGCTGCCGCAAATTACGGCAGGGCTGCCGCCAATGCTTGCACCGGGCCTGAGGCTTTGGCATGTCCGTGATGAGGGAGACGAAAGTCGTGGGCGCGGACGGGCCGGTTACACACGTTATCTTTGATTGCGATGGGGTGCTGGTGGACAGCGAGGGCCTGTCCGCGGGCGTGCTCATGGGCATGATGGCGGAGATCGGCCTTCCGATCACGGCGGAGATTTTCCGCACCGATTTCCTGGGCCGCAGTTTCGCCAGTGCGGCCACCCGCGTGCTGACGCGCTTCGGCCGCCCCATGCCCGACGATTTCCAGGAGCGCTATCGTTCGCGCCTGCTCGACAGGATGCGCGCCGACCTTCGGCCCATGGCCGGCGTCCACGCCGTACTGGATTCCATGACCATGCCCTACTGCCTCGCCACCAGCAGTTCGCCGCAACGGCTCGCGGTCTCGCTGGAGGTGACGGGGCTGGAACCCTTCTTCCGCGGCAGGTGCAGCACCGCATCCGAAGTCACGAACGGCAAGCCCGCGCCTGATCTGTTCCTGCTGGCCGCAGGGCGCATGGGGGCGGCACCGGAGAACTGCCTGGTGATCGAAGACAGTGAAATGGGTGTGGTGGCTGCACGCGCGGCCGGGATGCGGGTCTGGCATTTCCGCGGCGGCGTGCATGTGAAGGCGGGCTATGAACTGCCGCCGTCACTGGCCGTTGAGCGGAGCATCGCCGACATGTCCGAACTTCACCATGTCTTCGCCCGCGCTGGCATTTGCACAGCACCCCGTGTAGCAGATGCGGGAAGGGAGAAAGCCCATGGCGCGTAAGCCGGAACCGGAAAAGGAACGTCTCGACGACGCCGCGCGCGCAGGCTGGCTCTACTACATCGCGGGCAACACCCAGGACGAGATTGCGCGAAAGCTCGGGATTTCGCGGCAAACGGCACAGCGGCTGGTTTCGCTTGCGGTGACGGAACGCCTGATCAAGGTCCGCTTCGATCATCCGCTGGGACGCTGCCTTGAACTCTCCGACAAGATGAAGGATCGCTATGGCCTGGAATCCTGCGAGGTGGTTCCGGCTGATCCGACCTCCAATTCCGAAACGCTGGGAATCGTGGAGGCAGCGGCAGCGGAGATGGAGCGCTATCTCGTCTCGCAGCATCCTGTCATTCTCGCACTCGGCACGGGCCGCACGCTCCGCGCCGTGGCCGAGCAGGTCAGCCCGATGGAATGCCCGCAGCACAAGATTGTCTCGCTTGTGGGAAACATCGGGCCGGACGGTTCGGCGACGGTATTCGATGTGGCCTCGCGGGTGGGCGACCGCGTGGGGGCGCCGCATTACCCGATGCCGTTCCCCGTGATTGCCGCGACGGTGCACGAGAAGAACCTTCTGATCATGCAGAAGTCCCTCAAGAATGTGATGGACCTTGCCGCGCAGGCGGATGCGGCCTTCGTCGGCATCGGCACGGTGGATGAGACGGCGGCCCTGTTGCGTGACGGCTTCGTGCGGGCCGACGAACTGCGCGCCATGGTGAAGGCAGGTGCGGTGGGCGAGATCACGGGCTGGAGCTTCGATGCCGAAGGGCAGCTTGTCGAGGGCCTGGTGAATGACCGGGTCCTGAGCACGCCGCTTGAATCGCCTGCCCGCCGCAGGGTGGTGGGCGTGGCCATGTCGCCCGGCCGGTTCAAGGCGATCAAGGGGGCTCTGGCGGGCAAGCTGGTCAACGGCCTGATCACCAACGAGATCATGGCTGAACAATTGCTAAGAAAATGAGCGATTGCTCAATTTAATTTAATCCAGCAATTACATGTATTTATCGCGGAGAAGCTCGACCCTTTCGGCGCTGCAGCGACGATTTTGCCTTGACTCAATGTCAGTTCGGATGTGACTTATTCCCGCGCCGTGGGCAAAAGCTCAGGTTGCACATGGGAGGTTATCAAATGAAATCATTGCTGAAGGGCGTGCTCGGCGCGCTCGCGATCGCAGCGTTGTCCACGACGGCGCTTGCCGAAACCAAGCTCACCATCGCCACCGTGAATAACGGCGACATGATCCGCATGCAGGGTCTGACCGACGACTTCACCAAGGCCAATCCGGACATCACGCTGGAATGGGTGACGCTCGAAGAAAACGTGTTGCGCGAAAAGGTGACGACCGACATCGCCACGAAGGGCGGCCAGTTCGACGTTCTCACCATCGGCACCTATGAAGTACCGATCTGGGGCAAGAAGGGCTGGCTCGTGCCGCTCACCCAGGTCGATGATCCTGCTGACCTTCTTCCCGCCATCGCGGGCGGCCTCACCGTTGACGGCAAGCTGATGGCTGCTCCGTTCTACGGCGAAAGCTCGATGGTGATGTACCGCACCGACCTGGTCGAAGCCGCCGGTGAAAAAATGCCGGATGCCCCGACCTGGGACGACATCAAGCGCATTGCCGGAAAGATCACCAACAAGGACAAGGAAATCTACGGCGTCTGCCTGCGCGGCAAGGCCGGCTGGGGCGAGAACATGGCCTTCATCACGGCCACCTCGAATTCCTTCGGTGCCCGCTGGTTTGACGAGAACTGGAAGCCCCAGTTCGACAGCCCGGAATGGAAGGACGCCCTCAACTTCTATCTCGACCTGCTGAAGACCGATGGCCCTCCTGGCGCATCGTCCAACGGCTTCAACGAAAACCTTGCCCTCTTCAACGCCGGCAAGTGCGGCATGTGGATTGACGCCACGGTGGCTGCCTCCTTCGTGACGGGCAAGGAATCGACGGTGGCCGACAAGGTCGGCTTCGCCCTTGCTCCCGACAAGGGCCTGGGCAAGCGCGGCAACTGGCTGTGGGCCTGGTCCCTCGCCATTCCCGCCGGTACCCAGAAGGAAGAAGCGGCGCAGAAGTTCATCGGCTGGGCCACCTCCAAGCACTACACCGAGCTGGTGGCCTCGAAGGAAGGCTGGGCCAACGTTCCTCCGGGCACGCGCACCTCGCTTTATGCCAATCCGGAATATGCCAAGGTCCCCTTCGCCAAGATGACGCTGGACTCCATCAACTCGGCTGACCCGACCAAGCCCACCGTGAAGCCGGTGCCCTATGTCGGCGTGCAGTTCGTGGCCATCCCGGAATTTGCCGGTCTTGCCACCACTGTGGGCCAGATCTTCTCGGCAGCTCTCGCTGGCGAAAAGACCGCGGATGAAGCACTTGCGGAAGCGCAGGATGCCGCCACCCGCGAAATGACCAAGGCCGGTTACATCAAGTAACGCCTTCCTCCCATGACGACTGGACTGCCCGGCGCCAAGCTGGGCAGTCATTTTCGCCGCCGGGCGCGCGGTGCCTCGTTTCAGTGGTGGGTAGCATGGCGACACAGCAATCACGTCAACTTGGCCGCCTCGCGGTCGCTCCTTCGGTGGTGGCACTCTTCCTGTGGATGATCGTGCCCCTGGCGATGACCATCTGGTTCTCGCTCCTGCGCTACAACCTGCTCGACCCGAACTATGCCTGCTCGCTCTTGACGCCGGGGCAGTTGTTCGACGAAGCCAACCGCTGCTTCGCCGGCACCTCGAACTATTACTACTTCCTCACCGATCCCGCCTTCTTCAAGGCGATGGCAAACTCCCTCATCCTCGTCGGCTGGGTTCTGCTCATATCCGTTGTCGGCGGCACCTTGCTGGCCCTGCTGCTCGATCAGGCCATCATGGGCCGGAACATCGTCCGGCTGATGGTCATTGCACCGTTCTTCGTCATGCCGACCGTTTCCGCCCTGGTCTGGAAGAACATGATGATGCATCCCGTGCAGGGCTTTCTTGCCTGGATCACCAAGTCACTGGGTCTTGGAGCGATCGACTGGTTCGCCCACTACCCGATGACGGCCATCGTCATCATGGTGGCCTGGCAATGGCTGCCTTTCGCGACCCTGATCCTGCTCACGGCGCTCCAGTCCTTTGACGAGGAGCAGAAGGAAGCGGCGCAGATGGACGGCACGCCGCCGCTCTCCTTCTTCTGGTACATGATCGTGCCGCACCTGGCGCGGCCCGTGACCGTGGTGGTGCTGATCGAAACCATCTTCCTGCTCAACGTCTTTGCGGAAATCTATGTTTCCGGCTCCGGCGGGCGGGCGGGCAACCTGCCATTCCTCGTCTACCAGTACGGCCTGATCTCCAACGACATCGGCGGCGCTTCGGCGGGCGGCCTCATCGCGGTGGTGCTGGCGAATATCGTCGCCTTCTTCCTGATGCGCATGATCGGCAAGAACCTGGAGGGCTGAGACATGGCACGCGCAGTTTCCACCCGCCGCAAGTGGTTCTTCACCATTCTCGCATGGTCCGTGGCCTTCGTGATCTTCTTCCCGATCCTGTGGACGGTCCTCACCAGCTTCAAGTCGGAAGGCGATGCCATCCTGATCCCGCCGAAATTCCTGTTCTTCGACTGGACGACCGAGAACTACGGAATCGTGCAGGAACGATCCGACTACTTCAAGTTCGCCATGAACTCCGTCGTGCTCGCTCTGGGGTCCACCTTCCTCGCGCTTCTCATCGCCATCCCATCCGCCTGGGGTATGGCCTTCGCCCCCGGCCGCAAGACCAAGGACCTGCTGATGTGGATGCTCTCCACCAAGATGATGCCTCCGGTGGGTGCGCTGATCCCCATCTACCTCATCTTCCGTGACTTCGGGCTGCTCGACTCCCGCGGCGGCATCATCACCGTGCTGATGCTGCTGAACCTGCCGATCATCATCTGGATGCTCTACACCTATTTCAAGGAAATCCCTGCCGAGATCCTGGAGGCTTCGCGCATGGATGGCGCAACGGTGTGGAAGGAACTCGTCTATGTCCTCACCCCCATGGCCGTGCCGGGCATTGCCTCCACGGTGCTGCTGAACGTCATCCTGGCATGGAACGAGGCGTTCTGGACCCTGGCGCTGACCACCAAGGATGCAGCCCCCCTCACACAATTCATCGCCAGCTATTCGTCACCGGAGGGCCTGTTCTGGGCCAAGCTCTCGGCGGCCTCGACCATGGCGATTGCGCCCATCCTTGTGCTGGGCTGGTTTGCACAGAAGCAGCTTGTGCGTGGTCTTACATTCGGAGCGGTGAAGTAACATGGGAACGATTTCACTCAAGAACGTCCGCAAGTCATTCGGCGATGCCACGATCATCCCCAATGCCAATCTTGAAATCGGCAACGGCGAATTCATCGTCTTCGTCGGTCCTTCCGGCTGCGGCAAGTCCACCTTGCTCCGCCTCATTGCGGGCCTCGAAGACCTGACCTCCGGCGTGATCGAAATCGACGGCAGGGACGTGACCGCCGCCGCGCCCTCCGAACGCGGCCTCGCCATGGTCTTCCAGTCCTATGCGCTCTACCCGCACATGAGCGTGCGCAACAACATCGCCTTCGGCCTGAAGATGGCAGGCGTGCCGAAGGCGGAAATCGACGAGAAGGTCGCGAAGGCCGCCGCCACGCTGAACCTGACCGAATACCTCGACCGCAAGCCGCGCCAGCTTTCCGGCGGGCAGCGGCAGCGCGTCGCCATTGGCCGCGCCATCGTGCGCCAGCCCAAGGCATTCCTCTTTGATGAGCCGTTGTCGAACCTCGATGCGGCGCTGCGCGTGAACATGCGGGTGTTCATCATGCAGCTTCACAAGGACCTCGGTTCGACGATGATCTATGTGACCCACGATCAGGTGGAGGCCATGACCATGGCCGACCGCATCGTGGTTCTCAATCGCGGCAACATCGAGCAGGTGGGTTCGCCACTTGAACTCTACAACAACCCGGACTCGCTTTTCGTCGCCGGCTTCATCGGCTCGCCGAAGATGAATTTCGTGACCGGGGCAGAAGCGGGCAGGCACAAGGCGCACACCATCGGCATCCGTCCGGAACACATCGAGATCGCCTCCGGCGCCGGGGCCTGGACAGGCAGGATTGCGCTCGCCGAACACCTTGGAGCCGACAGCTTCCTGCATGTGGACACCCCCGCAGCCGGGCGTCTGGTGGTGCGGGCGCCCGGTGATTTCCGCGGCAAGGATGGTGATGGCATTTCCCTGAAACCTGACCTAAATCGTCTTCACAGGTTTGACGAGCAAGGGAAGGTAATACGTTGATGCGACTGAAAGATAAGGTAGCGATCGTAACGGGTGGCGCACGCGGGATCGGGGCGGCCATTGCCAAGGCTTATGTGATGGAGGGCGCACGGGTCTGCGTTGCCGACATCGAGTTCGATGAGGCGCAGAAGACCGCCAAGGCCATCGGCGGCGGCTCCTTTGCCTTCAAGCTGGATGTGACCGATCTGGCCTCGATCGCCGATTGCGTGGCCGAGGTGGAGAAGCAGGCGGGGGGCGTCGATATCCTCGTCAACAACGCCGCCATATTCGACATGGGGCCGCTCGAGGACATACCTGAAAAGAGCTACGACCGTGTCTTTGACGTGAACGTGAAGGGCGTGCTCTTCATGATGCAGGCAGTTGCGCGCTCCATGATCCGGCGCGGCAAGGGTGGCAAGATCATCAATTTCGCATCGCAGGCAGGCCGCCGGGGTGAAGCGCTGGTGGCCGTGTACTGTGCCTCCAAGGCGGCGGTGATCTCGCTCACGCAATCGGCGGGGCTGGCGCTGATCAAGCAGGGGATCAACGTGAACGGCATTGCCCCCGGCGTGGTCGATACGCCGATGTGGGAGCATGTGGATTCACTCTTCGCGAAATACGAGAACCGTCCGCTGGGCGAGAAGAAGCGACTTGTCGGCGAGGGCGTACCCTATGGCCGGATGGGCAAGCCTGAGGATCATGTCGGCTGCGCCATCTTCCTCGCCAGCGCCGAAAGTGACTACGTCGTCGCCCAGACATTCAATGTCGATGGCGGCCAATGGATGAGTTGAGATAATGCCAAAGCTTTCCCTGAGTTCTGTTCGCGGCCTCAATGCCACGGTGAGCACGCCCCGCTATGCGCGTTCGGCACTGAAGCCGGGCATCGTGCATTTCGGCGTGGGCAATTTCCACCGGGCGCATCTTGCTGTCTATCTCGATGACCTGTTCAACATGGGGCTGGATCAGGACTGGGCCATCATCGGTGCGGGCGTGCTGCCGTCCGACGAGGTGATGCGGGGAAAGCTGGCCGGGCAGGACTACCTCACAACCGTGGTCGAGCAGGAAGCCAATGCAAGTGCGGCGCGTGTGACGGGCGCGATGATCGACTTCATCCCGCCCGCCGACCGCAGCCGCCTGCTGGCCACGCTGGAAGACCCTGCCATCCGCATCGTCTCGCTCACCGTGACGGAAGGCGGCTACATGATCAATCCCGCAACGGGCAGGTTCGATCCGGCGCACCCGGCCATTGTGCGGGACGCCGCGCAGCCGGATGACCCGACATCCGTGTTCGGCCTCATCCTTGCGGGCCTCGCCCGCCGCAAGGCAAAGGGCATTCCGGCCTACACCGTGATGTCGTGCGATAATGTTCCGCACAACGGGGTGGTGACGCGTAATGCCATTGCCGGGCTGGCGAGGCTCTTTGATCCGGCGCTGGCGGACTGGGTCGTCGCCCATGTCGCCTTCCCCAATGCCATGGTGGACCGCATCACGCCCGCAACCTCTGACCGGGAGCGCGAACATGTGGAGCAGGCCTATGGCATTACCGATGCCTGGCCCGTGTTCTGCGAGGAATTCAAGCAATGGGTGGTGGAAGACCATTTCCCCACCGGGCGCCCCCGCTGGGAAAAGGTCGGAGCGCAATTCGTGCCGGACGTCACGCCGTTCGAGTACATGAAGATCCGGATCCTCAATGGCGGCCACGCCGTGATTGCCTATCCGGGCGGGCTTCTGGACGTGCATTATGTGCACGAGGC
>JAEUMJ010000118.1 GCA_016792865.1 Hyphomicrobiales bacterium
CGGGATCGTCGGTACCGTGGAACGGGATGGTCGCCGCCTCATCATGGTGCTCGCGGGCATGAAGTCGCTGGACGACCGCAAGGCCGAAGCCGAGAAGATTCTGGACTGGGGACTTGCGAGATTCCGCGCGGTCGAGGTCTACGCGGAGGGAGACAGGGTCGGCCGTGCCCGCGTCTGGGGTGGCAAGGATCACTGGGTTGACCTCGTGACGAAGACATCATTCAGCGTCGCCCTGACCAAGGAAGAACGCAAGACGGCCGAGATCAAGCTCGCCTATCGCGGCCCGCTCATTGCCCCGATCAGGGCGGGCGATCAGGTCGGCATCGTCAAGGTTTTCATTGAAGGGCGTGCCGTTGCCGAACTTCCTGTGATGACGGCGGCTTCTGTCGAGTCCGTCGAATCCATGTGGCAGAAGGCGCTGGACAGCGCCTTGATCATGGCGTTTGGCGGTTGAAGCGCGGATTCTTCATCACGCTGGAAGGCGGCGAGGGAAGCGGCAAGTCCACACAGGGCAAGCGGCTGGCCGATCATTTTCGTTCGCGGGGCAGGGACGTTGTGCTGACGCGGGAGCCGGGTGGCACGCCGCAGGGGGAGGCGCTTCGGGCGCTGCTCGTGAGAGGGGACACCGGAACATGGTCGCCCGCCTCCGAGGCCATGCTCATGTCTGCCGCGCGGGAAGTGCATGTGCGGACAGTCATCGCACCCGCGATTGCGGCGGGCGCACTCGTCATTTCCGACCGGTTCATGGATTCCACGCGCGTCTATCAGGGTCATGCCGGCGGCGTTCCGGCAGATGTGATCGCGGCGCTTGAAAGGGCGGCAGTGGGCGACTGCGTGCCTGACCTCACGCTCATTTTCGATTTGTCGGCAGAAGAAGGACTCGCCCGCGCAACGTCCCGCGGCAGTGACTGCGAAGACCGCTTCGAGCGGAAGGGCCGGGATTTCCACGACAAGCTTCGGGATGGCTTCCATGCCATCGCGCTGGCCGAACCGCACCGATGCGTCCTGATCGATGCAGCGCAGGATCTTGATGCGGTTCAGGCCGCCGTCCTGAAAGCGGTGGAGGCAAGGCTTCATGGCTGAGGACCTGGAAGACCCGCGCGAAGTGCCCTGGCATCCGCGCCTTGCCGAACGGGTGCTGGGCCACGACGAGGAGATGGCGCGTTTTACCTCCGCCATTGCATCCGGTCGTCCCCATCATGCCTGGCTCATCACCGGCCCCCGTGGCATCGGCAAGGCCACGCTCGCCTACAAATTGGCGAACCACGTCCTGTCGCTCGCCAACCCCGCGCAAACCCCGCGCTGGATTGCAGCACGATCCCATCCCGACCTGTTCGTCCTTGAGCGCGGCTTCACCGACTCCAAGCCGAAACGCCTGAAGCAGGAGATTGTGGTTGATGACGCACGGCGCATGTCGGAGTTCTTTTCCCACACCTCCGGCAGCGGAGGCTGGCGCATCGCGATTGTCGATTGCGCCGATGAACTGAACACCGAAGCCGCCAATGCCCTTCTCAAGCTGGTTGAAGAACCACCAGACAAGGCATTGATATTGCTGCTGTCTCACAGGCCGGGCCGGTTGTTGAGGACACTCCGTTCCCGCTGCCGGCGCCTGACCCTTTCCGCCCTCGATGAGGCGACGGTCGGCGACATCCTCAACCGACTTCCTCTCCCGGCTGCAGATGGTGATGCACTTGCCGCCGCCGCTCGCCTCTCCGGCGGTTCACCGGGGCGGGCGCTGGAGCTGCGTGACAGTCTCGGGGCCAAGGCCTTTGACAACTTCCTCAAGGCGCGAAGCCTCACGCCCGGCACGAAACTGGCAGTCGCAGGGTACTTTGCGCAACGCCAGGCAGCGGTGCAGGATTTCGAGATTTTCGCCGATCTGCTGCTCGATTGGCTGGCCCGTGAGGCGGCGGCGGAGCCGGGGACCGACCGGGCTGCTGCCCTGGCCAGGGCCCATCAGGAGATCTCGGCCACGCGCGGCGTGGTGGCGGGTTACAACCTCGATCGCCGGACTGCGGCACTGAACGCGCTCGCCACCATAGAAGATGCCTTGAAGGCGGCCTGATTCCGGGGCATGAGCCACGGGCATGAGCGAGAAATACCTGATTTCAACCGCCATTCCCTATGCGAACGGCGCCCCCCACATTGGCCACGCTTATGAGCGTATCGCCACCGACGTCATGGCCCGGTTCAAGCGGCTGGACGGCGCGGACGTGCTGTTCATCACCGGCATGGACGAACATGGCCAGAAGATGCAGCAAACCGCCGCCCGCGAGGGTCTGACGCCGCAGGGGTTGGCCGACCGGACCGCCGCGCAGTTCGAAGCCATGGGCGACCTTCTCAACGCGCGGGCCGATGACATCGTGCGCACGACCTCACAGCACCACAAGGAAGCCGTCACCGAGATCTGGAAGAGGATGGAAGCCAATGGCGACATCTATCTTTCGAAGTACTCCGGCTGGTACTCGGTGCGCGACGAGGCATACTACGGCGAGGATGAAATCGAGGAGCGCGACGGCAAGCGCTACTCCCTCAAGACCAACACGCTGGTGGAGTGGGTGGAGGAGGAGAGCTATTTCTTCAAGCTCTCGGCCTACGCCAAACCCCTGCTTGAGCATTACAGGACGCACCCTGATTTCATCGTGCCGGAGCAGTACCGCAACGAGATCATCTCGTTTGTGGAACGCGGCCTCAACGACCTCTCGGTCAGCCGGACCACATTTGATTGGGGCATCCCGGTTCCGGGCAATCCCAGGCATGTGATGTATGTCTGGGTGGACGCGCTCACCAACTACATCACATCCACCGGCTTCCCCGATCCGAAGGCGGAGAAAGCCGCTTTCTGGCCCGCCTCTGCACACGTCATCGGCAAGGACATCACCCGCTTCCACGCAATCTACTGGCCGGCGTTCCTGATGTCGGCAAGGCTGCCTGTGCCGAAGCAGATCGTGGTGCACGGCTTCCTGTTCAACAGGGGCGAGAAAATGTCGAAGTCCACCGGCAACATCGTTTCGCCCTCCGACCTGGTTGAACGTTACGGGGTTGATCCGGTGCGATACTTCTTCATGCGCGAAGTGCCCTATGGCTCCGATGGCTCTTACAGCCATGAAGCCATCGTGGGCCGCATGAATGCCGATCTGGCCAACGACCTCGGCAACCTGGCGCAGCGGTCGCTCTCGATGATCAACAAGAATTGCGCCGGAAAGGTGCCGTCGCCCGGTGCGCTTACGGAAGCCGACACGGCGATGCTGGACGCCGCCAAGGCGCTGCTCGCCGAAGTCCGCACCCAGCACCGGGCCTATGCGATTTCAAAGGCCATGGACGCGATCTGGAAAGTGGTTGCCGACGCAAACCGCTATTTTGCCGGGCAGGAGCCATGGGC
>JAEUMJ010000131.1 GCA_016792865.1 Hyphomicrobiales bacterium
CCGAGGCGTTTCAATGAACCTTCAAGGCATTCACGCAGGAATTGCCTTTCATTGCTGATGCCGCGCGGGTTCACCTTGAAGCCGCCCTTCGTGGCGATGGAAAACTGCCGACGGGCCGAAGGGTTCTTCTTCAGGTAGTTCCCGATGATCGTCTCGGAGGTGTAGGGGCCGTAGATCAGCGCAGTGTCGACATGTGTCACGCCAAGGTCCAGGGCCTTGTCCAGCGCCTTGTGGCCGGTCTCTTCGTCAGTGGGACCAAAGGCCCCCGCAAGGCTCATGGCGCCAAAGCCCATTGCTCCCACCTGGGGGCCGTTCCTGCCCAATTGCCGCTGCTGCATGTGTCACTCCGGTTTTCGAAGCTGGCTAGCAGATTGGCAATGCTGCTGCCATGGTCACCGGCGCATGAGGCGGCCCCATTCTTGACGGGCCTGTCCCCAGCGAGTAGCGCAAGGCCATCATGACCATCGTCCGCTTCGCGCCTTCACCAACCGGCCGCATCCACATCGGCAATGCCCGCACGGCCATCCTCAACTGGCTTTTCGCGCAGAAGACCGGCGGGCAATTCATCCTGCGTTACGACGACACCGACACGGCCCGGTCAACGGAGGAATATGCGAAGGGCATCGCCACGGATCTGGCGTGGCTCGGAATCGAGCCGGGCCGGGTGGAGTGGCAGTCCAAGCGCTTCGGGCGCTACGACGCCGTGGCTGACGGGCTCCGCGCCGCCGGCTTCCTGTATCCCTGCTATGAGACGGCTGACGAACTGGATCGCCGGCGCAAGCGCCAACAGGCGAGGGGACTGCCGCCGGTCTATGACCGCGCCGCGCTCAAGCTCTCGGAAGACGACAGGAAGGCACTGGAAGCGCAGGGGCGCAAGCCGCACTGGCGCTTCAGGCTGGCCCAGAAGACGGTGGAGTGGAACGATCTCATTCGCGGCCCCGTTCACATCGATACGGCCAATCTCTCCGACCCCGTACTCATCCGCGAGGACGGCACATATCTCTATACGTTGCCGTCCGTGATCGACGACGTTGACTTCGGCGTGACCCACGTCATCCGTGGCGAGGATCATGTGGTGAACACGGCCGTGCAGATCGAGATCACCGCTGCACTGGGTGGTCGCGTGCCGGACTATGCCCATCATTCGCTGCTCACCGGCGCAGACGGCAAGGGACTTTCGAAGCGTCTCGGTTCACTGTCCATCGGCCAGATGCGTGAAGACGGCTTTGAGGCCATGGCGGTTGTCAGCCATGCGGCATTGCTGGGCACGTCCGACAACATCCATCCGTGCACGGATTACAAGGAGCTTGTCGAGGGCTTCGACCTGCACAAGCTTTCCCGTGCCCCCGCCCGTTTTGACGAGGCGGAACTGGGGGCGCTCAATGCAAAGCTGCTGCACATGACGCCGTATTCCGCCGTGGCCGGACGCTTGCCCGGGCAATCGGAAGAATTCTGGCTCGCGGTGCGCGGGAACATCGTGAAACTGGCCGACGTGTCGGAATGGGCAAGGGTGGTTGCCGGGCCGGTGGTGCCCGTCATCGCGGCAGAGGATCGTGATTTCCTCGCCCAGGCGAAGTCGGCGCTGCCGCCCGCGCCGTGGGATGGCAGCACCTGGAAGTCGTGGACGGAGGCCGTGAAGGCCGCCACAGGCCGGAAAGGCAAGCCGCTGTTCATGCCGTTGCGCCTTGCCCTGACGGGACTCGACCACGGCCCCGAACTCGCCGCACTCCTGCCGCTCATTGGCCGGGACCGTGCGCTGGAGCGGCTTTCCTCCTGATCAACCCGGACCGACCGGCCCTTGCGATTGGCCCCCAACCGGGCCATCATCGCCGGCATGATCCTCATCGGCCAGTATGACTCCCCCTTTGTCCGGCGTGTGGCGGTGACGCTCAATCACTATCACATGCCGTTCAAGCGGAATCCGTTGTCCATATTCCGCAATGCTGCGGAAGTTCAGAAGATCAATCCGCTGTTGCGAGTGCCGATCCTCGTCCTCGAGAACGGCGAGACGCTGATCGACTCGCACGCCATCATCGATCACCTCGATGAAATGGCCGGTCCGGCCCGCGCATTGACACCGCGGCACGGGCCGGAACGCAGGCATGTGTTGCAGGCGGTCTATCTCGCTTCCGGCATAGCCGAGAAGGTGGTGCAGACCTTCTTCGAGCGCCACAACCACCCGGACAAGATGCTGGCCAAGGATTGGGAGAAGCGCCTGCTGTCGCAGATCAACACCAGTCTCGAAAGGCTGGAGCATGATTGCGGCACGCCCTGGTTCTTCGACAACAAGCTCTCACAGGCCGATGTCACCATTGCCTGCATGTTGATGCACATGAAGTTGCGGGTGCCGGAGTGCTTCCCGCCCGCGAAGTATCCGAAGCTGCACGCGCTTGCGCTTCACTGCGAAGTGCTGGAAGCTTTTGCCGAGGCCCGGCCCGGCCCGGATGAAACCGTTCCCACGCGCAAGTCGTAATGGCTGGCGTGCCAAGATTCTCCGTCATCATCCCCACCCATAACCGCCCGCACTTCCTTGCCGAGGCGGTGCAGTCGGTCATGATGCAGGAAAAGTCGGTCTTCGAAATCATCGTCGTGAACGACGGGGATCCGCTTCCGCCTTTCTCCGCCGACAGCCGCTTGCGCCATCTTGAGAACGCGAGACGCGGTGCAATTGCCGCACGCAATCTCGGTATCGGTGCTGCGCGAGGTGACGTCATCATGTGGCTCGACGATGATGATCGCCTGCTCCTGCCGGACTATCTGATGAAGGCCGATGATGCCCTCAGGTCAGGCGCCGGTCTGGTCCACTGCGATGGCACCTTGGTGTTCGAGGACGGCAGGGCCGAGCGGGCCTTTGCGCACGATGCCGATGTGAACAGTCTCGCTGGCAACAACACCATTCTGATGTCCGGCGCTTGCTATCCCCGACGCTTGCATGAGGTGCTGGGCAACTTCGATGCCGCACTTCCGTTCTATGCCGATTGGGATTGGTACCTCCGCGTGGCGCGGGCGGGGCATGTCCTCGCGCGGGTGAGGGAGCCGGCGGTTGCCATTCGCATTCACGCCGCCAACACCTCCGGCGATGCGACCCTCGCGGCGCGCCAGGCGAATCTCGATGCACTTTCCCACAAACACGGACTGGGGAAGCTGGTCCTGAAGACGCACCTGGATTTCGTCTGAGCTGCTTGCAGTGGGGCGAAAAAAGCATGCCGATACAGAGGCTTGAAGGGCGCCAAATTCGTTAACAAAGAGTTAAACGAGCAGAACCGGGCATTTTTTCAATCGCAGGCGAAAAAATCCCCGGAAAATAAGGGTTTTCACGAATCGCCGAGTCATGTAACCAATCGTTCACTATTGATTCGCCACCACCAAGGAGATGACAATGGCTGACGAAAAAGTACTGACGGTTGCGCTGTCCAAGATCGCTGCCGAACTGGCTGAAAAGCACGAGATGTCGAAGAAGGCGATGAATGAACTTCTCGGCAACTTCGTCGAACTCACCGTCAAGAACCTCAAGAAGGGCAACAAGGTCCGCATCACCGGCCTCGGCATCTTCCAGGTCCGCAAGCGTCCGGCCCGTCTTGGCCGCAACCCGCTCACGGGCGAGCAGATCAAGATCAAGGCTTCGAAGAAGCTGGCTTTCCGCGCCGCCAAGGAAGTCAAGGAAGCGATCTGATCGCTTTCCAAGGGACGATCTTCGTCGAGCCCCGCGTTCCCGCGGGGCTTTTTTTGTTCCGGGACGGGGGATGCTCCTTGTTGAGCGGATTTCACCGCTGCGCCTGATTGCGAAAGCAGGGCCGCCGCTCTAGGTTCGCCCCAATTCCACTTTGCTCTCAGGACCATACTCATGAAATCTTCTGCCCAGGTTGTCGTCATCGGCGGCGGTGTCGTCGGTTGCTCGGTACTCTATCACCTCACCAAGGCGGGCTGGAAAGACGTGGTGCTGGTGGAGCGCGACATCCTCACGTCCGGCTCCACCTGGCACGCTGCGGGCGGCTTCCACACCCTGAACGGTGACCCGAATGTCGCGAAGCTCCAGGGCTATACCATCGGTCTCTACGACGAACTGGAGAAGATCTCCGGCCAGGCCTGTGGCCTTCACCGGTCCGGCGGCCTCATCCTTGCGGATTCCAAGGATCGCATGGACTGGCTCAAGATGGCTCATGCCCGCGCACGCTATCTGGGCCTCGAATGCGAACTCCTCACCATGTCGGAAGCAAAGAAGCTGAACCCGCTTCTTGAGGAGCAATACTTCGTGGGCGCCATGCTGGATGCAGCGGATGGCAATCTCGATCCTGAGGGCACCACTCATGCCTATGCCAAGTCCGCCCGTATCAATGGTGCCGAAATCTATCAGGGAACGCGCGTCACCGACCTGAAGCACCGGCCCGACGGTTCATGGGACGTGATCACCGAGCAGGGCAATATCCACGCCGAGCACATCGTGAACTGCGGCGGCTTGTGGGCCCGTGAGGTGGGACGCATGGTCGGCCTTGAACTTCCGGTGCTTGCCATGGAGCACATGTATCTGGTCACCGAGGAGGTGCCGGAAGTGGTCGCCTTCAACAAGGAGTTCGGCAAGGAAGTCTCGCACATCATCGACTTCAAGGCGGAAATCTACATGCGCCAGGAACGCACCGGCCTTGTGCTCGGCACCTACGAGCAGGACTGCCGCCCCTGGCAGCCGCGCCAGACACCGTGGACCTTCGGTCGCGAGCTGCTGCAACCCGATCTCGATCGCATCGCTCCCAACCTTGAGCTTGGCTACAAGCATTTTCCGGTCTTGCAGAAGGCGGGCATCAAGCGCGTCATCAACGGACCTTTCACATTCACGCCCGATGGCAATCCGCTCGTCGGCCCCGTGCCCGGCATCAGGAACTACTGGGTCGCGTGCGGCGTCATGGCGGGCTTCTCGCAGGGCGGTGGCGTCGGCCTGGCGCTTTCGCAATGGATGGTGAATGGGGATCCCGGCTTCGACGTTTGGGCCATGGATGTTGCCCGCTTCGGCGAATGGGCCACGCGCAGCTACACCAACGAGAAGGTGCGCGAAAACTATTCCCGCCGCTTCTCCATCCGCTTCCCGAACGAGGAACTTCCTGCCGCCCGCCCGCAACAGACGACTCCGCTCTACGACACGATGCGCGGGCAGGGTGCGGTCATGGGCGATAGCTGGGGCCTTGAGACGCCGCTGTGGTATGCGCCCAAGGGCGTCGAGCCGAAGGATATCGTGTCCTTCCGCCGCTCCAATGACTTCGCGCATGTGAAGGCGGAAGTGCACGGCACGCGCAACGGTGTGGGCGTCACGGAAATCGCCAACTTCGCGAAATACCGGTTCACCGGTGCAGGGGCAGAATCCTTCCTCTCGCGCCTCATGACCAACAAGATGCCGAAGACGGGCCGCATCAGCCTCACCCCGATGCTGAACCACAACGGCAAGCTCATCGGTGACTTCACCATCGGCAAGCTGAAGGACGAGACATTCTACATGTGGGGTTCGTCCCAGGCCCAGCGCTATCACATGCGCTGGTTTGAGAAGTACCTTCCCGCGGACGGCTCGGTGAAGATCGAGCGGCTCGACATGGGAATGGTCGGGCTTTCGATTGCCGGCCCCAGGTCGCGCGATGTGCTGCAGGGACTCACCGACGAGGATGTTTCCAACGCCGGCTTCAAGTTCATGGACATCCGCGCCATGGACATTGCAAACTGCCCGGCCATCATCAATCGCGTCACCTACACCGGCGACCTGGGTTATGAAATCTGGGTGGCTCCCGAGTATCAGCGTCGCCTCTACGAGAAGATCATGGCGGCAGGAAAGGCGCACGGCATCATCAATTTCGGCATGCGCGCACTTCTCTCGATGCGCCTGGAAAAGAACTTCCCGACATGGTTCCGCGAGTTGCGCCCGATCTACGGCGGCTTCGAGGCGGGCATGGATCGCTTCATCGACCTGACCAAGAACGATTTCATTGGCCGTGAGGCGGCCATGGAAGAAAAGCGCAACGGCGGCAAGCTGCGCCGGTTGTCCTTCATCGTTGACGCGAGCGACGCCGACGTGTTGGGCGACGAGCCGATCTTCCACAAGGGGAAGGTTGTGGGCTGGGTCACGTCCGGCGGTTATGCCCACTTCGTCGAGAAGTCGATGGCGCAAGGCTATGTGCCGAAGGAACTGGCGAACGACCTTGGCGCCGGTGCTTTCGAGATCGAAATTCTGGGCGAGATGCGCAAGGCCACCATCAACGTCGATCCGCCCTTCGATCCCGAAGGCAAGCGCATGCGCGGCTGAGGCCCGTGAAGCCTGCCACCCAGTCCTCGGCACTGAAGGTTCAAGCCGCGCTCGGCGCGGGCTTCAGGGTGCTGGAATTCGAGGACAGTACCCGTACCGCAGCAGATGCCGCTGCCGCAATCGGCTGCACCGTGGCGCAGATTGCCAAGTCGGTGATCTTCCGCGCCGCCGACAGCGGCCGTCCGGTGCTTGTGGTGGCCTCTGGCGTGAACCGGGTGGACGAAAAGAAGATCACGGCCTTGCTGGGCGAGAAGGTGAAATCGGCCGATGCGGACTTCGTGCGCGACAAGACCGGTTACGTGATCGGTGGCGTGCCCCCGCTCGCCCACATCATTCCGCCCGTGACGTTCCTCGACCGGGACCTTGAACACCTGGGACGGATCTGGGCGGCTGCGGGGACGCCCAATTCGGTTTTTGAGTTGACGTGGGATGATCTGATCAGGCTCACGGGCGGGACCGTTGCTGACGTGGCGAAAGTGCAACTGCCGACATAGGAATCGAAAAGGGCCGCCTCTGCAAGCGGCCCTTCGCCTCATCATGTGTCGTGGTCTCAGGCGCTCTTGTTCATCTGCGCCTTGATCAGGCCGGCGATGATCTGCAGCACAAGGCCGCCGACTGCGGAACCCGCAAGGTTCGTGATGTCAAACCCTGCCGCCTGTGCAACGCCCATCAGGATGGGCAGAAGCTGCCCGGCGCCAATGCCGCCCACGGCACCGGCAATCGTGTTACCCAGTCCTCCCAGGCTTCCATTCTTCATGGCGACACCACCGATGTTGCCGCCAACCGCACCTGCAACGAGTTGCAGGATGATCGGAAGAAGTGTTTCCATTTGGAGCTCCCATTGGTTTTGTCCCCGCCCCCGTTGACGAGGATTCGGTCAGGCTATCATCATTCGGGGTTGCCACCAATGACAGTTGCAGGAGGGCCAGCGATGCCCTCAGTAGGCGCTTTCGGTCTTGAGCAGCGCCAGCGGCGTCTTGGCGAGGATATAGAGATCGAAGCCGAGCGACCACCGGTCGATGTAATCGAGATCGTGCTTCACGCGCTGCTCAAGCTTTTCGCGGGTGTCGGTTTCGCCACGCCAGCCGTTGATCTGCGCCCAGCCTGTGATCCCCGGCTTCACCTTGTGCCGGGCGAAGTAGCCATCGACCACCTGATCGTAAAGCGTACCGGCGGCCTTCGCTTGTGTCGCATGGGGGCGCGGCCCCACCAGCGACAGGGTTCCGGCAAGCACATTGAAGAGTTGCGGCAGTTCGTCGAGCGAAGTCTTGCGGATGAATCGTCCCACACGGGTGACACGCGGATCATCCTTTGTGACCAGCCTTGCCGCCTGTGCATCCGACATGTCGGTGTACATCGAACGGAACTTGAACACTTCCACAAGCTCGTTGTTGAAGCCGAAGCGCTTCTGCCGGAAGATCACCGGTCCCTTGCTTTCCAGCTTCACGGCGAGTGCAACCGCCGCCATGACGGGAGAAAGGCAGAGGATGGCAGCAAGTGCGATCGCCTTGTCCACCGCGGCCTTCATGAATGAATCCCAGCCCGACAGCGGACGCTCGAAGACATTCAGCAGAGGCAGGTTTCCGAGATAGGAGTACGCGCTGGGACTGAGCTTCAACTCGGCCGTCGCGGCGCTGATGCGGATATCGACGGGCAAGACCCACAGGCGCTTCAGGATATGCAGAAGCCGCTGTTCAGCCGTCATGGGAATGGCGACGATGACAAGATCCACACGGTTCGTGCGGGCGAAAACGGCGAGATCGGCGATCTTGCCCAGTTTCCTGTGCTTGCGGATCGATTCCGGGCTGCGGTTGTCGTAGCGGTCATCGAAAAGGCCGACGACGTCGGCCTCCAGTTCCGGCGATTGCTCGATCAGGTGGATGGCGTCCTCGGCTGCCTTTCCGCCGCCCACGATGGCGATGCGCTGCTTGAGCGTGCCTGCCCTGGCGAGGGGCTGCGACCAGAGATGCGTGAAGAGCCGGGAGAGGCTGAAATAGGCCGCCGTGAGGACGAGAAAGCTGATGGCCCATTTGGGGCTGAGCGAGAGGCCGAACACCGGGGCCGCAAACCAGGCCGCAAGCCCGATCAGGACGGTGATGCAGAAGCTCTTTGCTGCCGTCGAGACTCCCCTGATCCAGGCGCTCACGCCGTAAAGCCCGAAGCCGCGCACCAGTCGCATGGAAGCGAGCGCAATGCACAGGGCGAAGAAGCCGGAGGCGGAAATCTGCTGCGAGGTGTGTGACGCCTGCAGCGTGAGGAAAAGTGCGATGGCCGTCAGCACGGCAAGATCGGAGGCTTTCGCCAGCCGTTGCACGACTTCCTGATCGATTGTTCTTGCTGCCATGCCGTCCCCTGCAACAAAAAATGCTGTCCAACAGGGCTTGCCAAAGCGGCAATGATGAATTGCTAACGCCGCGGAGCGGGCTTTCGGGATGGTGAAGAACCTCCTCGCCAACAGGGTTGACGGGTGGTGAAGATCAGGGTGCCCTGGGCGCAACGAGCATCTTGAGAGTGGCGGCATCCTCGCCGGCGATGATCGCCATCAGCATCCGCCCCAGTTCGCGGCCCGCAGCGCGGTGGTCTTCCTCGACCCCGATGATCCGGGGCAGGGCCAGCCTGGCAAGAGGCGATATGGGCTTGGCGACAAGATCATAGTCGCGGCCCATCACGCGGCCGGCCGAGGCCATGCCGCTGGCAACCGCAATGGCCTCGCTTGCCGATGAACAGATGACGGCATCGGGCGGATTGGGGGCGAGGGCAATGGTCCGCGCCGTTTTCTGGAGGTGATCGAAATCCGAATCCGAATGTGCCGTCGTGATGACCTTGCCCTGCATGTTGCTGGCCTGCAGACCCTCCACAAACCCCGCCAGCGTGTGCTGGGCGTAGGAGAGGCCGGGCGGCGGGCCGAAGAGAACCGCACGCTGCCGTCCACGGGCCTTCAGTTGCCGCAGGGCTTCACAGACATAGGCGTGGTTGTCGAAATCGTAGTAGCAATGGTCAATTCCCATGTCGGTGCGGCCATGGGTGGCAAAGGGCATGCCGATGGTGTGCAGATACCGCACGCGCGGGTCATCCGGCATGATGCGCGAGATGATGACTCCGTCAGCGGCGTGGGTTTCGGCAATGTGCTGCAGCGCCGCCATGGGATTTTCCGTTGAGCAGGGCGTCACCACCAGATGGTAGGCCGTGCCGACAAGCGCATCGGCAATGCCGTAGATCATGTTGGTGAAGAAGCCAGAGCCGTCGTCTTCCGGATTCAGCACGAGACTGATGATGTTTGTCTTTCCGGTGCGGAGGCGAACACCGGCGCGGTTGGGCACATAGCCCAGTTGTTCGGCGGCAAGCTTCACGCGGCGCCGCGTTTCTACCGCAATCTCCGAACTGTCACGCAGCGCCTGACTGACGGTGGACACGCCAAGGCCCAGCCGTGCGGCGAGGCTGCGCAAGGTCGGGGGCTTCTCCCTGGACGGGTTCATGGCTGCCGAACATAGACCTGCCCCTAGGTTGCGCAAGTGGGGGCTGAACCGGACTGAAACGTTGCAGATATGGAGAATCGTGGTATGTCAGGATTGCTCAAGGAGGCTGCCAATGCCCAAGCGCCTGTCATTCCAGCTTTATTCGGCACGGAATTTCCAGCCATGGGACAAGCTGCTGGCCCATCTTTCGCGCTGCGGTTACGCGGAGGTGGAAGGCTATGGTGACCCCGCAATCTATGGTGAAGCCGCCAAGTTCCGTGACCTTCTCGACGCGAACGGTCTCACGATGCCGACGGGCCACGTCTTTCCGCTCGCCACATTCGAAACCCGGCGGAAGAAAGTGGTGCAGATCGCGCGCACCCTCGGCATGCATGCATTGTATTGCCCGTATGTTCCGCCAAACGAGCAGCCACAATCGGGCGCAGGCTGGAAGGCTTGGGGCAAGCGCCTTGCGGCGGTGGCGCACGAGATGCGTGAGGAGGGGCTCGCCTTCGGCTGGCACAACCACGATTTCGAATTCGTGAAGCTCAAGGACGGATCTTTCCCCATTGAATGGATTTTCGATGGCGGCCCCTTGCTGGACTGGGAATGCGACATCGCCTGGGTGGCCTTTGCGAAACAGAATCCGCTGAAGTGGATCAGGAGTCATGGCGAACGCATCACCGCCGTTCATCTCAAGGACAATGCAAGGCCAGGCGAGAATGCCGACCAGCATGGCCAGACGGATGTCGGCGCGGGGACATTGAAGTGGCCGGCGATCTTTTCCGCCCTGAAGAACACACGGACGCTGCACCATGTGGTGGAGCATGACAATCCGAAAGATGCGTTCCGCTTCGCCCGGAACTCGTTCCGGTTTGTGAGCAGCATGTGAGGAATGACATGGACAAGATTCTGGGCGTCGGCATCATCGGCTGCGGCAACATTTCGGCCACCTATCTTGAATTGATCCCGATGTTCAGGAACATCGCTGTCGTTGCCGTTTCCGACATCAACATGGAGGCGGCGAAGGCGCGGGCTGCCGCGCACGGCATCCCCGCACAAACGGTGAAGGAACTGCTCGCCAACCCCGCCGTGGCAATCGTGCTCAATCTCACGGTGCCTGCCGTGCATTACAAGGTGACGAGGCAGGCTCTGCTTGCGGGCAAGCATGTCTATTCAGAAAAGCCCCTGACGCTCTCGATGACCGAGGCGAAGGACTTGCAGGCCATTGCCAAACGCAAGGGGTTGCAGGTTGCCGCCGCACCGGACACCTTCCTCGGTGGCTCTCATCAATTGGTGCGCAAGCTGATCGATGACGGCGCAATCGGCAAGGTTGCCTCCGGCACGGCCCATGTTCTTTCCAGGGGCATGGAGCATTGGCATCCCAATCCGGATTTCTTCTTCAAGCCGGGCGGCGGCCCGATCCTCGACATGGGGCCTTACTACATCGCCAACCTGGTGAACCTCGTCGGCCCGGTTCGGCGCGTGGCGGCGCTCGCCTCCACGCCGCGCAAGGAGCGCACGATCTCCTCCGGGCCGCGTGCGGGCGAGACGATCCGGGTGACGACGCCCACCACCTATCACGCGCTCCTGCACTTCGCGAATGGCGCTGCCATCACGCTGTCGGCCTCGTGGGATGTCCTTGCGCACCGCCACCAGCATATCGAGATCTATGGGACGGAAGGCGCGATCTTCGTGCCGGATCCGAATTTCTTTGGCGGCGAGGTCATGATGGCCGGCGCGGATGGGCAGGCGCAGCCGGTCAAGCCGTGGGACCATCCATTCACCACCGCGAACTGGAAGGACCACGGCGGCAACGCCTGGCCAAACTATCGTGCCGCCGGGCTTGCCGACATGGCCGCAGGACTCCTGGGAAAGCGGGACATCAGATGCGGCATTTCCCGCATGGCGCATGTGGTTGAGGTCATGACCGCGATCGCTGCTTCGGGCAAGACAGGCCGCTTCGTCGATCTCAAGAGCACGTGCACGCGGCCGAGGCCGCTGTTGCCGGATGAGGCGCGGCGTCTTCTCAAGACCGCTTGAGCCGCCGCCGCATCATGGGCTAGGACGAAGCCTCACGTGGAAGAGGCAGCACGCATGTCCAGCGCCAATGAATTTCTCGCGGCCTTGCCCGATGGCGGACTGGTGCTCGCAAGCGATGGCTCCATCACAGCCGCCAATGCCCACGCCAAGGACATGCTCCAGCTTCGGCTCACCGGGCTCAGCGCCTTCAACGTCATCCGGCTCCCCGCCTTTTCCGAAGCTGTCGAGAAATGCGCACGCGAAGGGTCGGCCCAGACCGTCGAGCTTGAGATCCACTCCCGCCCGCCGCGCCTTCTGGAGGCCCATGTGGCGCTGCTGGGGCAGGACGGCAGCATGCTGGTGGTGTTGCGCGACCTCACCCGCGAGCAACAGATCGAGCGCATGCGTTCCGATTTCGTGGCCAACGCCTCTCATGAAATGCGCACGCCGCTGACTGCGATCCTGGGAACCATCGAAACCTTGCAGGGGCCGGCCCGCGACGATCCCAAGGCGAGGGACAGGTTCTTCAGCACCATGCTGACGCAGGCCCGCCGCATGAAACGCCTGGTGGATGACCTGCTCACCCTCAGCCGCATCGAGCTGAATGAACATGTGCGGCCGGGCGGGCGCGTCGATCTGGCCGATGTTGCGCGTCAGGCGCGGTCCAACCTGCTTGGTCTCGCCAAGGAGGTGGCGGTCGACCTGACGGTCGCCGGGGCCGATGGCGCAATCGTTGCAGGAGATGCCGACGAACTCCTGCAGGTGGCGCAGAATCTCATCGAGAACGCGCTGAAGTACGGGAACGGCGGCGGCAAGGTCGAGGTGAAGTGCGAGACGCGGGGCGGCAAGGTCGTGTTCAGCGTGCGCGACTGGGGCAAGGGCATTGCCGAAATCCATCTGCCGCGGCTGACCGAACGCTTCTATCGGGTCAGCACGCAGGAAAGCCGCGCCCGCGGCGGCACCGGACTTGGACTCGCCATCGTGAAGCACATCGTCTCGCGCCATCGGGGCAGCCTCGCAATCGAGTCCCGCGAGGGTCAGGGAAGCACCTTTTCGGTTTCAATTCCGGTTTATACATCAGGGATTTAGGCTGTCATATAGCTGTAACAGAGGCGTCGCATAAGCTACACACGCGGACGCTATCTCCGCACTGGTCAAAAAGTTAACGACCTACCTGGAGACAAACAGATGACACGACTTCTTTTCGCAGTTTCGGCACTCGCCATCGCAGCTTCCCCCGCCTTTGCCCGTGACCAGATCCGCATCGTCGGCTCTTCCACCGTCTATCCCTTCACCACCGCCGTGGCCGAAGCGTTCGGCAAGTCCAGCGGCATGAAGACGCCTGTGGTGGAATCGACCGGTACCGGCGGCGGCCTGAAGCTGTTCTGTGAAGGCGCTGGCGAAGACACGCCGGATATCGCCAACGCATCGCGCCCGATCAAGAAGTCGGAATTCGAAACCTGCCAGAAGAATGGCGTCACCGACATCGTCGAGCTGAAGGTCGGCTTCGATGGCCTGACCGTTGCCACCTCGGTTGCCGACTCGGACATCTCGCTCACCAAGCAGCAGCTTTTCCTGGCTCTTGCCAAGCAGGTTCCGGACAAGGACGGCAAGCTGATCGACAACCCCAACAAGATGTGGAGCGACATTGATGCGTCGCTGCCCGCCACGAAGATCGAAGTGCTTGGCCCGCCGCCCACCTCCGGCACGCGCGACAGCTTCGCCGAACTGGTGATGGAAGCCGGTGCCCTGAAGTTCGAGAGCATTGCAGCCCTCAAGAAGTCCGACCCGAAGGCCTTTGAAGCCGTGTGGAAGACCATGCGCACCGACGGTGCCTATGTGGAAGCCGGCGAAAACGACAACCTGATCGTTCAGAAGCTCGAAGCCAATCCCGACGCGCTTGGAATTTTCGGCTTCTCCTTCCTTGAAGAGAATGCCGGCAAGATCAAGCCCGTGAAGATCGAAGGCCAGGTTCCCACCTTCGAAACCATCGCTTCCGGTGACTACAAGGTTGCCCGTCCGCTCTTCATCTACGTGAAGAAGCAGCACGTGGGCCAGGTTCCCGGCATCGCCGAATTCGTGGCTGAGTACACCTCTGCCAAGGCTATCGGTGAAGAGGGCTACCTTGCCGACAAGGGCCTGATCCCGCTGCCGGCTGATGCCGCCAAGGAATCGGCCGACACGGCCAAGAACCTGACGGCCCTGACCGCTGACAAGGTGATGTAATCCATCACCGGACTGAGGGGCGGTGCCGCGGATGTACCGGGCCGCCCCCAGATTGTTTTTCAACGAATGATGCACACATGGCGATGACTGCCCAAATCACTGCACCATCCTTTGCCGCAAAGAACATGACGCGCATTCATATTGAACGCGCCGTGCTCACCGTTCTGGCGGCGGCTTCGGGTGTTGCTGTCCTGACCACCATCGGCATTGTCCTGTCGGTGCTTTACGAAAGCCTGCTGTTCTTTTCCGAGGTGCCGTTCTGGCACTTCCTGTTCGGAACGACCTGGGCCCCCACCGGCAACCCGCCGTCATTCGGCATCCTGCCGCTTCTGGGCGGGACGCTGCTGATCACGGTGATTGCCATTGTCGTGGCGGGTCCGCTCGGATTGTTTTCCGCCATCTACCTTGCCGAATATGCAACGCCCAAGGTGCGGGCCGTTGCCAAACCGCTTCTCGAAATGCTGGCCGGTATTCCCACCGTGGTGCTGGGCTTCTTCGCGGCACTGACCGTCGCCCCGCTGATCCGCTCGCTGGGAACTTCTGCGGGCCTGGACGTTGCATCGGAATCCGCCCTGGCGGCGGGCCTTGTGATGGGGATGATGATCGTTCCTCTCATTTCGTCGCTGTCCGACGACATCATCAACGCCGTGCCGCAATCTCTTCGTGACGGTTCCTATGCCATGGGCGCCACGAAATCGGAGACCGTCAAGAAGGTGGTGCTTCCGGCTGCCTTGCCCGGCATCGTCTCGGCCTTCATCCTCGCCATTTCCCGCGCCATCGGTGAGACCATGATCGTGGTGATGGCGGCTGGTCTCGCGGCCAACCTCACCTTCAATCCTTTCGCTGCCGTCACCACCGTGACGGTGCAGATCGCCACGCTTCTGGTCGGTGACCAGGAATTCGACAGTGCCAAGACGCTCTCGGCATTCGCACTTGGCCTCGTGCTGTTCTGCGTGACGCTGGCCCTCAACTACGTGGCGCTGCGCACAGTGCGCAAATACAGGGAACAGTATGAATAACGCGAGCCTGATCAAGAAGCGCTACGCTGCCGAGCGGCGCTTCAGGGCATTTGGTTTCGGCGCAATTGTGGTGACCGCAGCATTCCTTGCGTTCCTCCTGTTCGATCTTGTCAGCAAGGCCATTCCGGCAATCATCGTGAACGAAGCAATGCTCTCGATCCAGGTGGACCCGGAACTGGTGGACAAGGCCAATCCGGTTGCCGGTGACTATCTTGGCATGACCAAGAAGGCGCTGGCGCAGCATTTCCCCGACATGAGCAGCCGGGCGGACCGGAAGGCGCTGAACGGCCTGCTGTCGGCGGGTGCCGCCGATGTGCTCCAGTCGCGGGTCCTTG
This sequence comes from Hyphomicrobiales bacterium, assembly GCA_016792865.1. GTDB lineage: Bacteria > Pseudomonadota > Alphaproteobacteria > Rhizobiales > Aestuariivirgaceae > Aestuariivirga. The sequence continues at coordinate 15,338 of JAEUMJ010000131.1, forward strand.
CCGATCCGTCATTGATCGGCCAGAGCATCACGGTGCCGGTGGCGCTCAACAGCAATGCCGACCTCTTTCTCCGTGGCATGGATGACGGCCAGCTTTCCGACAAGCAGAAGGAACTGCTGGGCGCCATGACGGAGAAGGGTCTCATCATCAAGGGCTTTGCCTGGAACTTCCTCCTGAACGGTGACAGCCGCGAACCTGAACTTGCCGGCATCAAGGGGGCGCTCATCGGTTCGGTCTTCACCATCCTGGTGACGCTGTCGCTTGCCCTGCCGCTGGGTGTCGCCGCCGCCCTCTATCTTGAGGAATTCGCGGTGAAGAACTGGATCACCGACGCCATCGAAATCAACATCAACAACCTTGCGGCAGTGCCGTCGATCATCTTCGGCCTTCTCGGCCTTGCGGTCTTCCTGAACGTGTTCGGCATACCGCGCTCGACGCCTCTTGTGGGCGGCCTCGTGCTTTCGCTTCTGGTCCTGCCGACAATCATCATCGCCTCACGGGCGGCCATCAAGTCGGTACCGCCATCCATCAAGGAAGCGGCACTCGGTGTCGGCGCCTCCCATGTACAGGCGGTGTTCCATCACGTCTTGCCCCTTGCCGTGCCGGGCATCCTCACCGGCACCATCCTGGGCGTCGCCCGCGCCCTGGGTGAAACCGCTCCGCTCCTCATGATCGGCATGATTGCCTTCATCGTCGATGTGCCCCACGGCCTCACCGACGCGGCAACGGTCCTGCCTGTGCAGGTCTATCTCTGGTCTGACCTTCCTGAAGCTGCCTTCCAATCCCGGACCGCAGCCGCGATCATCCTCTTGCTGATCGTGCTCTTTGCCTTCAATGCGCTGGCCATTTACCTGCGCAAACGCTTCGAACGCCGGTGGTGACAATGAACGATATGACTGTGAAAACAATCTATACGCCCGAACCGCCCCGCGCGCTTCAGGCCAAGCCGCCGAAGATCACGGCTCAGGATGTGAATGTCTATTATGGTGACAAGCACGCCATCAAGGGCCTGTCGATCACCATTCCCGACAAGGCCGTGTCTGCCTTCATCGGTCCCTCCGGGTGCGGCAAGTCCACCTTCCTGCGCTGCATCAATCGCATGAACGATACGATTGCCGGATGCCGCGTCACGGGAAAGATCACCGTGGATGGCTATGACATCCATGATCGCGACCTTGATGTGGTGCAGCTTCGCGCCAGGGTGGGCATGGTGTTCCAGAAGCCCAATCCGTTTCCGAAGTCGATCTTCGAGAACGTGGCCTATGGTCCCCGCATCCATGGCCTCTCCAAGGACAAGACAGACCTTGAGCGCATCGTTGTCGAGAGCCTGAAGAAGGCCGGGCTGTTCGAAGAGGTGAAGGATCGCCTGGCTGCACCGGGCACCGGCCTGTCCGGTGGTCAGCAGCAGCGCCTGTGCATTGCCCGCGCCATTGCCGTCAATCCGGAAATCATCCTGATGGATGAGCCATGTTCCGCTCTCGATCCGATCGCCACGGCGCGGATCGAGGAACTTATCCACGAATTAAAGCAGAACTACTGCATCGTGATTGTGACGCATTCCATGCAGCAGGCGGCACGCGTATCCGACCTCACCGCCTTCTTCCATCTTGGAAACCTGATCGAGGTGGGCGATACGGACGTGATGTTCACGTCGCCGCAAGACAAGAAGACCCAGGATTACATTACGGGCCGCTTCGGCTAATTAAGGGACTGCACATGTCTGACCATATCATGAAGGCCTACGACGAAGATCTCGCGGCATTGCAAGCGATGCTGTCGACGATGGGAGGTCTTGCCGAAGAGCAATTGTCGCGCGGCCTTGAGGCTCTCACCCGCCGCGATACCAAGCTTGCCGACCAGGTGATCCTGGCGGACGACAAGATCGACGAAATGGAACGCATGGTCGAGGAAAAGGCCATTCTCACCATCGCCCGCCGCCAGCCCATGGCAAAGGACTTGCGCCACATCATGGTGGCAATCCGCATTGCCACGGACCTGGAGCGTATCGGCGACCTTGCGAAGAATGTGGCCAAGCGGGCCCATGCAATCTCCGATCCCATTCCGCGCCGTCTCACCACGGGCTTGCAGCGCATGGGACAACTCGCCCTCACGCAGTTGAAGCGGGTTCTGGATTCCTTTGCGGCCTCGGATGCCGAACAGGCGATGGATGTCTGGCGTCACGATGAGGACATCGACGCGCTTTACAACTCCATCTTCCGCGAACTCCTCACCTACATGATGGAAGATCCGCGCCAGATCGGTGCCTGCACCCACTTGCTCTTTGCCACCAAGAACATTGAGCGCATCGGCGACCACGCCACCAACATTGCCGAGAACATCTATTTCCTCGTGCATGGCACCCAATTGAAGGATGCCCGGCCAAAGAAGGACGAGACCGCCACGACACCGTTCTCGCCCCTGAACGACGAGTAAGCGCAGAACCGGAAGTCCCCCATGAGCGCTTTGATCCTGATCGTTGAAGACGAAGCCGCAATCCACGAATTGCTCGTCTATAACCTTGAGGCGGAAGGCTTCCGCACCAAGGTTGTGGAGCAGGGTGAAGATGTCTACCCGGCCATCTCCGAGGAGATGCCGGATCTCGTGCTGCTGGACTGGATGTTGCCGGGGCTTTCCGGCATCGAGGTCTGCCGCATGCTGCGGACGCGGGCCGAGACGCAGGCGCTTCCAATCATCATGCTCACCGCCCGTGGCGAGGAGGCAGAGCGTGTGCGCGGCCTCTCGACCGGCGCGGACGATTACATCGTGAAGCCGTTCTCCGTTCCGGAGGTCATGGCGCGGGTCCGGTCCATCCTGCGGCGAATGCGCCCGGAAGCAGTTGCAGATAGCCTGGTGCGAGGCGATATCACGCTGGACCGAGTGAAGAAGCGGGTGCTGCGCGGCAGCCGCGACATAGAGCTTTCACCCACTGAGTTCCGCCTGCTGGAATATCTCATGCAGACACCCGGACGCGTGTTCAGCCGGGCGCAGTTGCTTGACCGGGTCTGGGGCGACGAAGGCGAGATCGACGAGCGAACGGTGGACGTGCATGTCGGCCGGCTGCGCAAGTCGCTGTCCCGTGGCCGGGAAGGGGATCCGCTGCGAACCGTGCGCGGCGCGGGCTACGCATTCGACGAACGCTACGGGAAGTGATTCCACCTTTCGCGTGATTTCCGCCATCGGCGCGCCGGTTCCGGGCCGTCATGGCGCGAAATATCCCTTGGAGCACCCCCGGTTGAGGAGCTTCCAGCCCGGCACAAGCTTATGAGTCAAACTGGTCTTTCGCCGCCGCCGGAGCGGGCGGGCTGAAAGTTGGAATGACATGACACATCGCAAGCTTCCCGAAATTCATGGCAAGGCGGAGATCGTCCGCAGCTTCTATGACGGTGCGGAAACGCTGCCCCTGTGGTCCTCGCTCTATGCCCGCGTGAACACCAATCCGTCGGATGCCGCAGCCTTCCTGGACCTGTCGGTGATGTTGCAGGCCATGGGCAAGCCCGAAGAGGCGCTGCAATGCCAGCGTGCCGCCATTGATATCTGCCGCAGCTTCCGGGTCAGGACTGCGCGGGACGGACGCCTCACCGTGCTGGCCTTCGTGGCCCCCGGCAATTTCATGGCCAACACGCCCATCGAATTCCTGCTGGAACGGGCCAACGTCACCTTGCTGCTGCATTATGTCGATCAGGGCACCACCAGCCTCGCCGATGTTCCGGCCCATGATGTCGGGATCGTGGCGATCAGCCAGTCCCGCGAGAACGAGCCGGTGCTTGCCAACCTCGGAAAGCTGCTGGCCAACTGGCGCAAGCCGCTCCTCAACGCCGATACCGCGAAGATCGCGGCCATGACACGCGACACCATTTCCAGCCTGTTTGCGGGAGAGAGCAGTCTCTTGTCTCCGCGCACGGTGCGGATGCCCCGCAACGATGTGCTGAAGATCGCCGCAGGTGCCGTGTCGCTGCAAACGGCACTGCCCGGATGCAGTTTTCCCGTCATCATCCGGCCATTCGACAGCCATGCCGGAGTGGGCCTCCGGAAGATGATGAACCAGATCGAGCTTCTGGCTTACCTGATGGAATTCCCGGATGCCGAATTCTACCTCGCGCCCTTCGTGGATTACAGCAGCGCCGACGGGAAATTCCGCAAGGCCCGCATCGCCGTGATCGACGGAAAGCCCTATGCAAGCCATCTCGCCGTGTCACAGAACTGGATGGTTCACTACCTCAACGCCGAGATGACGCTTCATGCCGACCGCAGGCAGGAGGAAGCGGAGTGGATGGACCGCTTCCACAGTGATTTCGCCGTGCGCCATGCCGAAGCCTTCCGCGTGATGCATGAGAAGCTTGAGCTTGATTACTTCGTCATTGATTGCGGCGAATTGCCTGATGGCCGGCTGGTGCTGTTCGAAGCGGATACGGGAATGATCGTGCACTCCATGGATCCGGTGGACATGTTTCCCTACAAGGCCCGGACCATGTCTGCCATCTTTGCGGCGTTCGAGATCTCCCTCATCCAGCATGCCCACAGGGCTGCCGCCCCGCTGCCGCTGGCTGTCTAGTCCTTCTGCTGCATCTGCCGCTTGTGGGCGGCAAGCGCCATCAGGCGCTTGTCGCGCCAGACGTGACGCTCTTTCATCTTCGCGGACGGGAGCAGGGCGCGCCGGGCAGGCTCGATCCTGTCCATCACCTCTCCGGCCCAGTCCACCCGCCGCTGCATCTGCGGGAAGATGTTGGAATAGATGGACTGGTAGCGTTCGGCGTAGTCGCGTATGCCGCCGGGCGCATTGAGGTCGATGGTCTCGAACGGCCCCATGAAGGACCAGCGCAGGGCAAGGCCGTCGCGCAGGCCGATGTCCACATCTTCGATGGAGGCATAACCGTCGGCCACCAGCCGGAATGCCTCTTCGAGCAGTGCACCCTGCAAACGGTTCATGATGAATCCGTCCAGCTCCTTCTTCATCACCAGCGGTGCATGCCCGGCAGCGACCAGCAGCCTGATCGTGCGCTGCATCGCTTCATCCGAGGTCCACGGAGCCGGCACCACTTCCGCGGCTGGAATGAGATAGGGCGGGTTGATCGGGTGAACCACGAGGCAACGCGCGCGGCCTTTCAGTGCTTCCGTGAAACGCGAAGGCAGAAGCGCCGAGGTTGAGCTTGCGATCACGGCATCCGGTTCGGCCAGCTCATCCAGCTCCCTGAAAACCCCGATCTTGGTGTGCAGCACCTCCGGGGTGCTTTCCTGCACATGCACGGCACCTTTGAGGGCCTCGGCAAGCGTGGGCGCCACACTGCACCGCGCCAGCACCGCCTGTGGCGGATCGGCGAGAAGGCCATTCCCTTCCAGCTCCGGCAGGATGCCGGCAATGAACTCCATGGCGGCGGCTGCCGTGCCCGGTGATTGGTCCCACATCTGCACCGTCGCGCCCGCCCGCGCGAAGGAGATGGCCCAGGCGCGACCGATCAGCCCTGCGCCGACAATGGCTATCCGTGTGGAGGCAAGAGGCAGGTCAGGCATCGGTTCACCCTTTCAGTGGGTGCCGAGACTCGCGCACTTGCCTGCGCCTGTAAAGATCAGTGAAGGGCCGATGACTTTGTGGCCGCACGTTCCTCCATCGCGTTGATGGAGGTGATCACGCTTGCCGTCACCGGATAGAGTTCCAGCCGTTCCATCTTGAGGGCAGCGGCGAAATGGGAGGAGGCGAGCCACAGTTCGGTGAGTGCCGCCTCATCCGCCGTGCCGAGCAGGTGCAGGCCCGCAAGATCGGTGCAGGCACGGTCCCCCGCCTGCGCGGCGGCGACGGCAGACACCGCCATGCATTCGTCATGGCAGATGTGGCGGCATGAGCAGGGGAAATATCGCATGGGCTTTTGCGAATGGGTGCGGATGGCGCGTGTCCAGAATTGCAACTCGCCCATCAGGCGGCGCGCCGGGCCGCTGCCCAGACTGTCGATATAGGCCGTCCAGGCCTGTTCCCAGCAGGCGGAGTCGCTCAGGTCGTGCGCCGCCATGACGTTGCGGAACCCCTGGATGACGAGACGCTCCGGCGTCAGCGCAAAGATATCGGGAGCCATGGGACACCTCATTTGTGAAGGATGAGTCCGCCACTGCGGGTGATCCGCAGGGTGTAGACCGCGCCATTGTGTTC
>JAEUMJ010000150.1 GCA_016792865.1 Hyphomicrobiales bacterium
AAAACTCGTGTCCACGGGAAGCAGGCCCGCCATGCGATGCCGGACACCCGCCGCGTCGGTCAGTCCGTCGCCCAGCACCATGTAGCCGCCGCACTCACCGTACACCGTGCCCGTGAATGACCTGACACCCTGGAGGAATGAATCATTCGCCGCCAGCCGTCCCGCATGAAGCTCCGGGTAGCCGCCGGGCAGGAAGAGGACATCACAGGTGGCATCCGGCCTATCATCCGCCAGTGGCGAGAACAGCTTCACCTCCGCACCCGCCGAACGCCAGCCGGCCAGCAGGTGCGCATAGGAAAAGCCGAAGGCTTCGTCCTTTGCGACGGCGATGCGCTGGCCCGGCGGGGGCAGGACCGGAGCGGTGCTGTGATTCGTGATTTCCGTTCCAATCTGAAGCAGGTTGTCAACAATTGTTTCACGTGTGACTCCTGCCGCCGCGCTTTCAATCAGCACCTCAAGCTGCTGATTCTCTTGGGCTTGCACCAATCCGAGGTGGCGCGATGGCATGTGGATAGAGTCACTGTGACGCAGTTCTCCGAGAACGGGCGGAGCATTCTTCAGGGCGTCCCGCAACAGCGCCGCATGACGGTCGGACTTGACGCGGTTGAGAAAGAGGCCAGCCACGGCAAGGTCCTGCCGGTAGCTGGTGAAGCCGTGCACAAGGGCCGCAATCGATTGGGCCTGATGGGCGCAATCGATGACCAGCAGCACAGGGAGGTCGAGCGCGGCAGCAAGGTCGGCGGTGGAACCGCGCGCGCCGTCGGGACCGTCGAACAGGCCCATCACGCCTTCGACGATCACCACGTCAGCCTCCCGCGCCTGTTGGGCGAGGAGGGCGCGGCAGGCGTTCTCTCCCATGGCCCAGAGGTCGAGGTTGAAGCACGGTGCCCCGGTGGCCGCGGCATGGAAGCCGGGGTCGATGTAGTCCGGCCCCGCCTTTGCCGAGCGCACGCGATGGCCGCCGTTCTTCAAGGCCCGCAACAGGCCAAGGGTAACAAGTGTCTTGCCGCTGCCGGAGGTTGGCGCAGCAATGACAAAGCCCCGGCCCAAGCGGGCTTCAGCCAATGGGGTTCTCCCGCAGCGAGGGGCCGTACCAGTCGAGCAGCGAGCGCCAGTCGCTCGCATGGCCGACCACGACGATCGCGGGTGTCGGCGGCTCGTTGGCGGCAACATAAGCCCCGGCCCCGGCAAGGGTGGTGGACGCCACCTGTTGCGACGGCATGGAGGCGTTGGACAGGATCGTCACCGGATCATCCGCCGGACGCCCGTTGGCTTGCAGCACGGCGGCAATCTCGCCCAGGTTCTTCACCGCCATGTACATCACGATGACGGGTGCGGCGGTGGCGATGGCGGCCCAGTTGACGTTGGCGGGCATGCGCCCGGTCGCGTCGTGGCCGGTCAGGAAGATCACGGCATGGTTGGTGTCACGGTGGGTCGCGGGAATGCCGGCGTAGGCAAGTCCGCCCACGCCCGCCGTGATGCCGGGCACGATGCGGAAGGGCACACCGGCTTTGGCCAGGGTCTGACTTTCCTCGCCGCCGCGCCCGAACATGAAGGGGTCGCCGCCCTTGAGCCGCAACACGCGCTTGCCCGCCCTGGCGAGGTCGATGAGGCGTTCGGAGATATCCCGTTGCACGGGCGAAGGCTTGCCGCCCCGCTTGCCCGCATACTCAAGCTCGGCACCTACCCGCACCCAGCGGAGGATGTCCGGATTGACGAGGGCGTCATACACGACCACGTCGCAGTTCTGCATGGCGTGATAGGCGAGGAGGGACATCAGGCCCGGCGCACCCGGACCCGCCCCCACAAGCCAGACCCATCCCGCCTCGAATTGCGGGAAGGGTTCGTGGTCCAGTCTGGCAAAGCCGGGGCTGTGGTTGTCGCCTTCCCAGGGCTTTGCGCTTTTCGTTGGCGCGTGGCTCATGGCCCCTTATACCCATGCCCGATGCTCCGGGAAAAGCCACAACAGACATTGCGTCGCGGTTGGACGACAGGTGCCTGCGCCACAGCCGCCACAAAGGCAGCCCTGACGGCTCTGCTTACCGGACGTTTTCCTGACCCGGTGGAGATCACCCTGCCCAAGGGCGAGAAGGTCTCCTTTGCCCTCGCGCGTGAGGAAACCGGGCAGGGCTGGGCCAGGGCGGGCATCATCAAGGACGCAGGCGATGATCCCGATGTCACCCACGGCGCGCTTGTCATGGCAACCGTGCGGCTGCGCCCGGAGGGGGTTGTCTTCAGGGCCGGTGAGGGGGTGGGCATGGTGACCAGGCCCGGCCTGCCGATTGCGCCCGGAGAGCCTGCAATCAACCCCGTGCCGCGCCAGATGATGATGGCCGTCGCCGCCGCTCTTGGCACCGGCGCCGAGATCGAGATCTCCGTGCCCGGTGGTGCCGCTCTCGCGGAAAAGACCTGGAACCCCCGTCTCGGCATCATCGGTGGCCTTTCCATTCTGGGGACCACGGGCATCGTCAATCCTTTCTCCTGTGCTGCCTGGATTGCCTCCATCCATCGCGGCATTGACGTTGCCCGCGCCATCGGGCTTGAGCATGTGGCGGGTTGTACCGGCTCGACTTCGGAAGACGCGGTGCGTGCCCATTACGCCCTGCCGCTGGAAGCCATGCTCGACATGGGAGACTTTGCGGGCGGTGTGTTGAAGTATCTTCGGCTGCATCCGGTGCCGCGCCTCACCATCGGTGGCGGCTTCGGCAAGATGACGAAGCTCGCGCAGGGCGCCATGGATTTGCATTCAGGGCGAAGCCAGGTGGATTTTGCCTGGCTGGCGGAGCGCGTGCCTTCCAGGCTCATGCCGGAGGTTCTTGCCGCCAACACGGCCCAGCATGTCCTGGAACTGGCGGGACCGCGCCTTGCTCAAGATGTCGCAGTGCTCGCCCTGGCGGAAGCGCGCAAGGTTCTGGCAGACGCGCCGGTTGTCGCCGATGTCATGATCGTCGATCGCGCCGGAAAGGTGATCGCCCATGCCGAATGACCTGCCCGCCCGCCGCATCCTCATTCTCGCCGGAACAGCCGAAGCCCGTGACCTCGCCGATGCCCTGGTGAAGCTGGGGCATGATGTGACCTCATCCTTCGCGGGTGTCACGCAAGACCCGCTTCTTCCTGCCGGTCGCATCCACCGTGGCGGTTTCGGCGGCGTGGACGGCCTGCGCAGCTTCATTGCTGCCGAGGGAATTTCGCTGGTGATCGATGCAACCCATCCCTTCGCGGCGCAGATGTCGGCGCAGGCTCATGCGGCCTGTGCAGCAGAGGGGATGAGCCTGATGCGGCTTGAACGCCCGGAGTGGCGTGCGCAGGAGGGCGACAGGTGGATCGTCGCTGCCGACATGGCACAAGCGGTGGCGCTCATTCCCGCCCAATCCCATGTGCTCGTCACCACGGGCCGGAAGGGCCTTGCGGGACTCTTTGCAAGGACGGATCTGACAGGTCTTGTCCGTGCAATCGAGAAGCCCTCGGAAACCCTGCCGCCGGGGTGGTCGCTTCTCCTCGACCGCCCCCCCTACAAGGCGGATTCGGAACAACGACTGATGGAAGTCGAAGGCATCAGTTGCCTTCTGACCAAGAATGCAGGGGGAGGAAGCACCGCGGCCAAACTTGCGGCGGCGCGGGCCCTGGGCCTGCCCGTTGTCATCATCGCCCGGCCTCTGAAGCCCCCGTGCCAGACCTTCGCGAGCGTCGCCGAGGCCTTGCTTGGAATCACCCCAAAGGCGGGTTAGACTTTTCTTTTCAACCGGAAGAGGTTTTTGAAATGCTGCGGAAGTTGCTGGGAGCCTTGGCCGCCACCCTCGTGTTTGCGGGGGCAGCATCAGCCTCGACCCTCGACGAGGTGAAGTCGCGCGGAAAACTGCTCTGCGGCGTCAATTCCGGCCTTCAGGGTTTCGCCGAGAAACAGGGTGACGGCTCTTGGGCGGGCTTCGATGTTGACTATTGCAAGGCGCTGGCTGCTGCCGTTCTGGGCGATGCTGCAAAAGTGGAGTTCGTCGGCCTCACCGCGCAGGACCGTTTCGACAAGCTGAAATCCGGTGCGGTTGATGTCCTCGCCCGCAACACGACCTGGACCATGGAGCGCGAAACCAAACTGCCGTTCCGTTTCGCCGGCATCAGCTATCACGACGGTCAGGGTTTCATGGTGCCGAAGCTTTCGGGCGTCACCTCGGTTTTCAACATGAGCCAGGCCTCCATCTGCTTTGTGAGCGGAACCACGACCCAGGCCAATGTCGATGACTATTTCCGCGAAAAGGAAATGGCCTACACGGCCCAGACGTTCTCAAGCATCGCCGACGCCGTCGCGGCCTATGAGGCGGGCAAATGCGATGCCTACACTGCCGACCAGTCCCAGCTCTATGCGGTTCGCCTCAAGCTGGCGAGGCCGGAAGACCACATCATCCTTCCCGAAGTGGTCTCGAAGGAGCCGCTCGGACCCGTGGTTCGCGTGGGCGATGAACAGTGGTTCAACATCGCCCGCTGGACCCTGTTCGCTCTCATCAATGCGGAAGAACTGGAAGTGCGCGGTCCCGGAGTTGCCGAGGCCAGGGAAAAATCCAAGAAGCCGAACATCCGGCGCCTGCTCGGCGTGGAAGGAACCTTCGGCGCGGACCTGGGCCTTGATGCAGACTGGGCGGCCCGCGCCATCACGGCCGTGGGCAACTATGGCGAGATCTTCGACCGCAATCTGGGGACTGGCTCCAAGCTGCAAATCGAACGCGGCCTGAATGCCTTGTGGGACAAGGGAGGCATCCTCTACGTGCCGCCGGTACGCTGAACGACCGAGATGTTCAGCCGGTCGCGACGGGATTGGAACTGGCGCCCCATTCGGTCCATGACCCGTCGTACAGCGCATGGTCGTGCGCACCCAGTTCGGTGAGGGCCAAGCTCAGGATCGCCGCCGTCACCCCGGAACCGCAGCTCGTGATAATTGGCTTTTGCAAGTCGATTCCGGCACTTGTGAGGGCTTCCGAAAGTTCTTTCTGAGCCTTCATGGTGCCATCGGGCCGAAGCAGCGAGGCGTAGTGAACATTCTTCGCTCCGGGCATGTGTCCGGGGCGGACACCGGGGCGCGGCTCCTGTTCTTCGCCCCGGAAGCGGGTGCCGGAGCGGGCATCGGCAACTTGCGCGGCCCCGCCGTCGAGTGCCTTCGCGACGTCGGCCATGCCCTTCACCATGCTGGCGCGGACGCGGGGCGTGAAATGCCGCTCCTGCGGAGTGACGGGCATTTCGTCCTCCAGCGGGCGGCCCTCGCGCTGCCACTTTGGCAAGCCGCCATCCAGAACCGCAACATCGTCGTGGCCCATGACCTTGAACATCCACCAGCAGCGGGCGGCGGAGAACAGGCCTGCGCTGTCGTAGCAGATGACCTTCTTGCCGTCCCCTACGCCGAGTTTCTTGACGCCACTTGCGAATTGGGCAGGCGCGGGCAGCATGTGGGGCAGGGGCGAAGTCCGGTCGGACAGCGCATCGATGTCGAAGAAGCGGGCACCCGGAATGCGGACTGACAGATACTCCGCCCTTGCATCCCGCTTGGCTGCCGGAAGATGCCACGAGGCATCGAGGATGACGACATCGGGTGCATCGAGATGCTGCGCCAGCCACTCAGTCGATACGAGATTGCTCATGATGACCTTCAGGGATTTGCCAGGACCAGGCGAATACGGCGGTTGATCTTGCCCTTGTTCTGGATCTTGTCCACGGCGATTTCGCCGATCTCTCCGGTGGACTTCACATGCGTTCCACCGCACGGCTGAAGATCGACGCTGCCATCCGCGCCGATCAGGACGAGCCTGACCTTCCCGGTGCCGCGCGGCGGTTTCACGAACATGGTCCGCACCAGTTCCGGATTGGCATCAAGTTCCTCATCGGTGATCCAGCGTGTGGTTACGGGATGGTCTTCCCTGATCCAGCCGTTGATCCTGTCCGAGAGCGCGGTGCGGTCCGGTATCTGCCCTTCGGGGATATCGAAGTCGATGCGCCCTCCGTCTTCGGTGATGGCCGAACCTGTCACGGCAAAAGGGACCGCCGCGCACAAGAGGTGCATCATGGTGTGACAGCGCATGATGCGGCTGCGGTGTCCCCAGTCGAGTTCCGCCATGACGGTGTCGCCGACGGCCGGAAGCTGTTGGCCTTCGGCAGGAATGTGCACGACATTCTTGTGCTCGTCATAGACCGTGGTGGCAATCGCGATGCTGTTGCCGTTGGAGATGAGCGCGCCCTTGTCGCCGGGCTGGCCGCCTGCCGTGGCATAGAAAACGGTCTGGTCGAGAATGATGCCGCCGCGATCATTCACGCCCGTCACTTTCGCCGTGCAGGACTTGGCATAGGCGTCGTCGCGAAAGAGCAGGGTGGTCACTGCGGCACCTCTTCAAAAACCCTGGGCGCTGTGGAAGGCGCTTCGAGCCAGCGCGGCACGGGCAGGTTCTTTGAGCGCAGGAACGCCGGATTGAAGATCTTCGAGGCGTAGCGCGTGCCGTAGTCACACAACACCGTTACAATGGTGTGGCCGGGCCCCATCGCCCTTGCGAGGCGAATGGCGCCCGCCACATTGATGCCGGTGGAGCCACCCATGCAGAGGCCCTCATGTTCCAGCAGGTCGAACGCCACCGTCAGGGCCTCGTCGTCGGGAATCTGGAATGCCTCATCCACAACGATGCCTTCGAGATTCCTGGTGATGCGACCCTGGCCGATTCCCTCGGTGATCGACGAGCCTTCGGACTTGAGTTCCCCGGTCTTGTAGTAGCTGAAAAGGGCGGCTCCCATGGGATCGGCGAGGGCGATCTTCACGTTCTTGTTGCGCTCCTTGAGGGCGAGGCTGACGCCGCCGAGTGTGCCACCGGAACCGACCGCCGCGACAAAGCCATCGACCTTGCCGTCGGTCTGCTGCCAGATTTCGGGCGCCGTCGTCTCGATATGTGCCTGACGGTTCGCGACATTGTCGAACTGGTTGGCCCACACGCCGCCCATGGCTTTCGCGAGGCGGCCCGAATATTTCACGTAGTTGTTGGGGTTCTTGTAGGGAACGGCAGGCACTTCAACCAGTTCGGCACCGAGCTGGCGCAGGGCGTCCTTTTTCTCCTGCGACTGGGTTTCCGGGATGACGATGACACTACGGATGCCGAGTGCGTTGGCAACGACCGTGAGGCCGATCCCCGTGTTGCCCGCCGTGCCTTCGACGATCGTGCCGCCGGGCTTCAAGTCTCCGCGGGCGATGGCGTCCTTGATGATGAAGAGGGCGGCACGGTCCTTGACCGACTGCCCGGGGTTCATGAATTCCGCCTTGCCGAGAATCGTGCAGCCCGTGAGTTCCGAGGCCTTGCGCAGCTTGATGAGGGGCGTGTTGCCGATGGCGGCAGTGACGTCTGGGCGAATATTCATCATGATCATCCTTTGGCGGATACAATGGCGGCTGCCCGCCGTGGCGTCAAATCAGGGGGACCAAAACAAAACGCCGGCCCAGGGGACCGGCGTTTCAAATCTGGCTCCCCGACCTGGACTCGAACCAGGGACCATTCGATTAACAGTCGAATGCTCTACCAACTGAGCTATCGGGGAATGTGGCGCGGCCTTTAGCAGAGCCGAATTGCCAGTCAAAGTGTTTTTTGCCCTTTGGGGCGGATGTGCGGTGCAGGGGATGAAACTTCGCCGTTTCGCGCTATATGTAGGCCTTGATCGAGGAGACCTCCGTGAAGTCAGTCAAGTTCCTGGGCAAGAGCGTTCCCGTGCCGGGCCATCCCATTCTCCGGGCCATTCTGGGGGTGGCGCTGGTGGCCGGCGGGTTTCTGGGATTTTTGCCCGTCCTCGGCTTCTGGATGCTGCCCCTCGGCCTCTTGATTCTGTCCATTGATTTCCCGCCCGTCAGGCGCTTCCGCCGGGCGGTCACCGTCAAGCTGGTTGATTGGCTGTGGCAACGCTTCCCGCGTCTGGCGCAACGGCTGGGTGTGGGGCCGCGCCGCCCGAACCGGAAGTCCACCGCCTATCAGTGAATGGGCCGGCCAGTACTTGGGTCACGCCGGGAATAATTGGAGGCCTCGGAGGGAATCGAACCCCCGTACAAGGATTTGCAGTCCTCTGCGTAGCCACTCCGCCACGAGGCCTCAGGGTGTCGCGCGCTCATCAAGAGCGGGTCAACAATCCGAGGCGCGTATAGACAAATGTTTCGCCATGCACAACCATTCACTGCCGTGAACGCAACCTTGTGTGAGTCTTGCTTAAGATGTTGATGGGTTGATGATGTTCGCGCGAAAAACACTTGAAACGATCGCTCACCTATACTCTAAGCATATATCGAATTGATATGTGGCTTGCGGAAGGCCGTGAGTCGGGGTGTGCCAATCATGATGAAGTTCTTGCAAAGCCGTTTGATGCAGCGCGTCGCCATTGCCGGAGTGGCCGTGTTCTTCATGGGCATGATGCCCGCAGCCCAGGCCGAATCCTTCAAGGAGGCTCTGGTCAGCGCCTACCGCAGCAATCCGACCTTGCAGGCCGAACGTGCCCGCCAGCGCGGCACCGACGAGTTGGTCCCGACTGCGAAATCAGGATGGCGCCCGCAGATCACGGCGGGTGGCCAGTACAAGCAGAACTACGCATCCGGCAAGGGCGTTCCGGGAACGGTGGACTGGGATTCCCCAAGCGTGAACATTGAACTGACGCAACCGCTGTTCCGGGGCTTCAAGACTGTCGAGGGCGTGGCTGAAGCGAAGGAGAGCGTGAAGGCCGGTCGCCAGCAGTTGCTCGCGGTCGAACAGCAGGTCCTGCTTGATGCCGCGACCGCCTACATGAATGTGATCCGTGACCGTCGCATCCTTGCGCTGCGCGAGCAGAACGTCACGAACCTGCAACGCCAGGCCAATGCCGCCCGTGCCCGCTTCGAGGCCGGCGAAGTGACCCGCACCGATGTCTCGCAAGCACAGGCGCGCGTCAGCGGAGCCAAGGCGCAGGTGGCATCGGCCCGCGCGACGCTTGCCGAAAGCTCGGCCCGCTATGCCCAGATCATCGGCCACAAGCCGGACAAGCTGGCATCACCCGGCTTTGCCAAGAATCCGAAATCGCTGTCAGCGGCGGTTGACATCGCCAGCACCGTGAACCCCAACATCCTCGCCGCCATGCATGTGCAATTGGCGCAGGAACACAACATCGAAGTGGTGAAGGGCGATCTCCTGCCATCGGCCAGCCTTGTTGCTTCGGCCAGCACCAGCCACGACGCCAGAAGCGAGACAGATGGGCAGCAGACCAGCTATTCCGTTGCGGGTGTGGTCAGTGTTCCCATTTATGAAGGTGGTTCCGTGTATTCCGCCGTTCGCCGCGCCAAGCAGCTTGAAAGCCAGCGCCGCATCGAGATCGTGGAAGCAGCCCGTTCAGTGGTGAAGGGGGTCACGACTGCCTGGAGCTTCCTTGCCGCGGCGCGTGAAGGCATTGCCTCGGCCAAGGCGCAGGTCTCTGCCGCTGCCGACGCACTCAACGGTGTCCGCCAGGAATATCTGGTCGGCTCGCGCTCGACCATCGACGTGCTGAACGCCGAACAGGAAGTGATCAACGCCCGCATCAACCTGGTGTCGGCTGAACATGATCAGCTCCTTGCGTCCTATGAGCTGCAGGCTGCCATCGGCAAGCTGACCGCCAGGAACCTTGGTCTTGCAGGGCCTTACTACGACGCCAAGGAAAATTACCGCCTCGTCAAGAACAAGTGGATCGGAACCGACGCGCAGACCGTCGAGTGACATCCAAAGGTTAATGTCTCCGGACGTGACAATTCCACGCAAGTTGCTATTTGTAGTGTGACGGTGTTCGAGGTTGCCGGAGTCGTTCCGGCACTCACATTGGGGGTGTGGAGTTGTCGATCGAACCAAAAATGGAAGACCTGCTGGCCTCCATCCGCAAGGCAATCGACAGCGATGAAGAGGAACATGGGTCCTCCACCGCAGGTGAAGCCCGTGGCACGCTGATGCGTGGCGCGTTGCGCGAACTGCGCGTCAATCTCAACGACACGAAGAACCGCAATCGCGAGGCCCGCGAGGAGATCGCCGAATTGCGGGGCCGGATCCTGCGCAGTTCGCAGGAGCCACCTCCCATGCCTGCGCCGCCCCGCCGGGCTGCCCGTCCGCTTCTGGAGCCGCAACGGGTGCCGCCGCCGCCGCGCAGCGATTTCAAGACCATCCTGGCCGGACGGCAGAGCCACCTGCAATCCATGCAGGAACAGTCTCCCCGCATGGACCGGCGTTCCGGACCGGCACGCGCTCCCGAACCGCCGCCAATCCGTGGCCGCACCCTTCAGGACGAGTTTGACGACATCACCTATGGCGCTCCCACCCATCCTGCGCCCGCGAGCCCGGAGGCCGGTCATTACGCACCGCCCTTTGAGCAATCCTATGGCCCCGCCTATTCGCAAGACCCCTATCCGCCGCAGCCTGAGCCGGATGCCCGGACCTATTATCCGCCTGCCACTCAGCCTCCCATGATGTCGCAGCACGCGGAGGCCGTCACCGAGGCCGCCTTCCGCCATCTCTCCGAATCCCTTTTCGCCCAGGGAATGGGCGGGCGTTCCCTGGAAGATGTGACGAGGGAGATCCTCCGGGGGATGTTGAAGCAATGGCTGGATGACAACCTGCCGCCGCTGGTTGAACGCCTTGTGCGGGAAGAAATCGCCCGCGTGGCCCGCAACGGCCGCTAGGCGTCCCGGCCCCTCCGGAACATTTCACCTGATCGGTTGCTTGGCGCCAACCCGCCCTTTATACGCGGGCGCAAACAAACAGTGATTTTGCGCCATCATGCTCGACAAGACCTTTACTCCCGCCGATATCGAACCCCGCCTGTATGAAGGCTGGGAGAAGGGCGGTCACTTCAAGCCGGGCCGAAAGCCCAAGGCCGATCCCTACACGATCGTGATCCCCCCGCCCAATGTGACGGGTTCACTCCACATGGGCCACGCCCTCAACAACACCATCCAGGACATTCTCGTGCGTTTTGAGCGCATGCGCGGGCGCGACGTGCTCTGGCAGCCGGGCACCGACCATGCGGGCATTGCCACCCAGATGGTGGTCGAGCGCCTGCTTGCGAAGGAGAACAAGGCCGACCGCCGCACCATGGGCCGTGAGGCCTTTCTGAAGCGGGTGTGGGAATGGAAAGCAGAGTCAGGCGGCACCATCGTCAATCAGTTGAAGCGTCTCGGCGCCTCCTGCGACTGGAGCCGTGAACGTTTCACCATGGACGAGGGCCTCTCCGCTGCCGTGCGCAAGGTTTTCGTGCAGCTCTATCGGGATGGCCTGATCTACAAGGACAAGCGCCTTGTGAACTGGGACCCCAAGCTCCTCACCGCCATTTCGGATCTGGAAGTGGTGCAGAAGGAAGTGAAGGGCAATCTCTGGCACCTCAGGTATCCGATCATCGATGGCGCACCCGGCGAGTTCATTGTGGTGGCAACCACGCGCCCGGAGACGATGCTGGGCGATACCGGCATTGCCGTCCACCCGGAGAACGAGAAGCTGAAGCACCTCATCGGCAAGCATGCCCGCCTGCCGTTGGTGGGCCGCATCATCCCTGTTGTGGGTGACGACTATGCCGATCCGGAGAAGGGGACGGGTGCGGTGAAGATCACCCCCGCCCACGACTTCAACGACTTCGATGTGGGCAAGCGCAACAATCTCGCGCAGATCAACATGCTCGATCAGTTCGGCAAGCTTGACCTCAAGGGCGAGGATTTCACCGCTGGAGTTCCTGCCTCCGACGAACTCGCGCAAACCCTTGCCATGCACGGCCTCGACCGCTTCGAGGCCCGCAAGCAGATCGTGGCCAGGCTCGAAGAGCAGGGTGTTCTCGACAAGATCGAGCCGCATACCCATCAGGTGCCGCACGGCGACCGTTCGGATGTTGTCATCGAGCCGTGGCTCACCGAGCAGTGGTATGTGAATGCCGCTGAACTCGCCAAGCCCTGCATCGCTGCCGTCGAAAAGGGCGATACGGTTTTCGTGCCCCGAAATTGGGAAAAGACCTATTTCGAATGGATGCGCAACATCCAGCCGTGGTGCATTTCGCGCCAGCTCTGGTGGGGTCATCAGATTCCGGCCTGGTATGGCCCGGACGGCAAGTACTTCGTGGAGGAAACGGAAGAGGCGGCTCTCTCTGCCGCCACGGCCCACTACGGCAAGGTGGTCGCGCTCAACCGTGACGAAGACGTTCTCGACACCTGGTTCTCATCCGCCTTGTGGCCCTTCTCCACATTGGGCTGGCCGGAGCAGACGCCGGAATTGAAGCGCCATTACAAGACCGACGTGCTGGTGACGGGCTTCGATATCATCTTCTTCTGGGTTGCCCGCATGATGATGATGGGCCTGCACTTCATGAAGGAAGTGCCGTTCCACACCGTCTACATCCACGCCCTCGTTCGCGACGAGAAGGGGCAGAAGATGTCGAAATCCAAGGGCAACGTCATGGACCCGCTGGAAATCGTGGACAGTTACGGTGCAGATGCGCTGCGCTTCACGCTTGCTGCCATGGCTGCACAGGGGCGCGACATCAAGCTTTCGACAACGCGCGTCGAAGGCTATCGCAACTTTGCGACGAAACTCTGGAATGCCACGCGCTTTGCCGAAATGAACGGTGTCCGCCATGTGCCGGGCTTTGATCCGGTTGCGGCCCGTGTCACGGTCAACCGCTGGATTGCGGGCGAAATGGCGCGTGCCCAGGCGGCCGTGACCAAGGGCATCGAGGAATACAAGTTCAACGAAGCTGCAGGCGCGGCCTACCAGTTCGTGTGGAACGTGTTCTGCGACTGGTATGTGGAATTGATCAAGCCGATCCTCTCCGGCAGCGACGAGGCCGAGAAGGCCGAGACGCAGGCCACATGCGCCTGGGTGCTCGACCAGATCTTCGTCATGCTGCATCCCTTCATGCCCTTCATCACGGAAGAGCTGTGGCAGAAGACGGCGGCACGGGAGCAATGGCTGATCGAAACACCCTGGGCGTCCTACACCGGCCTCGGCGATGCTGCTGCCGATGCGGAGATGGATTGGGTCATCCGCCTTGTTTCTGAGGTGCGCTCGGTTCGCGCTGAAATGAATGTCAACGCGGGGGCGAAGATTCCGCTGGTGCTGGTGGGAGCCGGGAAGGAAGCCCGGCGCCGTGCCGCACAGTGGGAGGCTGAAATCATGCGGCTCGCCCGCTTGTCGTCCATCGCCTTCGAGGATCAGGTGCCGAAGGCATCGGCGCAGATGGTGCTGGATGAGGCCACGGTTGCCCTGCCGCTTGAAGGTGTCATCGACTTCGCTGCCGAACGTGCACGCCTCACCAAGGAACTGGAGAAGATCGCCAAGGACATGGGCGTCATCGACGGTCGCCTGAACAACGCGGCCTTTGTGGCGAAGGCGCCTGCCGAAGTGCTTGAGGAGTCACGTGAACTCCGCTCCGGACTGGAAGCCCGCAAGGCCAAGGTGGATGAGGCGCTGAAGCGACTGGGTTGAAGCGATTGGGCTGGAGGAGGGGCTTGCCCGTGGGCGCTGCGGCTGCACCACGACGCCGGATTGCAGGCCGGGCGTGTGTCACTTCCGACGGCGTCATGCTACCATCCCAGGCATGCACTGCTTCCAGACCGAACGTATCGGAACGCCCATCGGTGACATGATCCTGGTGGCCCGCGACGGCGTGCTTCTCTTGTTTGAATTCGAGGACGCCAGCGACCGCGTGGAGCGGGAGTTGAGGCTGCGCTTCGGCGAGGCGAAAATGGAACCCGCCAGCAATCCTTTCGGTCTCAGTGCCCGGGTCCGTGACTATTTCAGCGGCGACGTCCACGCCATCGACCAGATCCTGACTGACGGCGGAGG
Organism: Hyphomicrobiales bacterium; assembly: GCA_016792865.1. Lineage (GTDB taxonomy): Bacteria > Pseudomonadota > Alphaproteobacteria > Rhizobiales > Aestuariivirgaceae > Aestuariivirga. Next base: position 13,815 of record JAEUMJ010000150.1, read on the forward strand.
ATCTTCATTCGAGCAGAAGGTCTGGTCGGAGCTTCGCCGGATTCCACCGGGAACCACCACATCCTACGGCGAGCTGGCGAAGCGCATCGGCAATCCCAATGGCATGCGTGCCGTGGGGCTTGCCAACGGCAGGAACCCGATTGCCATTGTCGTGCCGTGCCACCGGGTGATCGGAAAGGACGGCTCCATGACCGGGTATGGCGGAGGCCTGGTGCGGAAGGAGTGGCTCCTCCGGCACGAAGGTGCCTTGCTGCTCTAGCAATCCATGTGGCTGCCGGTGAATTCTTCCTTGTCGAACCCGTAGCCGAAATCACAGGTGTAGGTCTTGTCATCGTACTTGATGCAGTGGAGGCCGCCGCCACCCACCTTTTCCATTCCGCCTGTGCATTCTTCCTGCACCGCCTTGGCCTTCATGCCGATGTAGAGCAACTTTGCCGCATCGCCCTCGATGGAAAGTGTCAGCACGCAATCCTTGCCCTTCATGTCCTTGTCGCAGGATTCGGTATCGGGAAAGGCCGTGCCGCCGATGGCGACACCGTCGTCTGCGGCGGTCGCGGGCAGGGCAGAGAGGAGAAGGGCGAGGAGTGTGATCGTGCGTCGTGTCGCGGTCATGGCTGACTCTCCGGTTGGGGACGCCACAGCATAGCAATGATCACGAAAACAAAAACCCCGGCCACGAGGGCCGGGGTTTCCGATGCGGAAAACCGCAACTTGCTTAGCAGCTGTAGTACATGTCGTATTCGACCGGATGCGGCGTCATGCGATAGCGGTCCTGCTCTTCCTGCTTCAGTTCGAGGTAGCTGTCGATCTGGTCCTTGGAGAACACGCCGCCCTTGGTGAGGAACTCGTGGTCAGCCTGGAGCGAGTCGATGGCTTCCTGCAGGGAGCCGCACACGGTGGGAACCTTGGCGAGCTCTGCGGGCGGCAGGTCGTAGAGGTTCTTGTCCATGGCCGGGCCGGGATGGATCTTGTTCACGATGCCGTCAAGGCCGGCCATGATGATGGCCGAGAAGCCGAGGTAGGGGTTGGCAGTCGGATCGGGGAAGCGGACTTCCACGCGCTTTGCCTTCGGATTGCTGGTGAAGGGAATGCGGCAGGAGGCCGAGCGGTTGCGCGACGAGTAGGCGAGCAGCACCGGAGCTTCATAACCCGGAACAAGACGCTTGTAGGAGTTCGTCGAGGGGTTGGTGAAGGCGTTCAGCGCCTTGGCATGCTTGATCACGCCGCCGATGAAGTAGAGGCAGGTTTCGGAAAGGTCGGCATACTGGTTGCCTGCCATCTGGGTCTTGCCATCCTTCCAGATCGAGAAGTGGCAGTGCATGCCCGAACCGTTGTCACCGAAGATCGGCTTCGGCATGAAGGTTGCGGTCTTGCCGTAGGAGTGCGCGACGTTGTGGATCACGTACTTGTAGATCTGCATGTGGTCGGCAGCGGTCACGAGCGGCTGGTAGCGGGTGCCGAGTTCGTGCTGTGCCGAAGCGACTTCGTGGTGGTGCTTTTCGACCACGAGGCCCATTTCACCCATGACCGACAGCATCTCGCCGCGCATGTCCTGGGCCGAGTCCATCGGGTTCACCGGGAAGTAACCGCCCTTGGTCCGCATGCGGTGGCCCATGTTTCCGGTTTCGTAGTCGCGATCCGAGTTCTTGGGCAGTTCAATGCCGTCGAGTTCGAAGCCGGTCTTGTAGGGGTTGGTCGAGAACTTCACGTCGTCGAACACGAAGAATTCGGCTTCGGGGCCGACGAAGACCGTGTCACCGATCTTGGTGGACTTGAGATAGGCTTCCGTGCGCTTGGCGATGGAGCGCGGATCGCGGTTGTAGCCTTCGCCGGTGCCCGGGTCAGCGATGTCGCAGAACACGGCCATCGTCGTCTGGGCATAGAAGGGGTCGAGCGTGACGGAAGAAGCGTCGGGACGCAGGATCATGTCGGACTCGTTGATGGCCTTCCAGCCGGCAATCGAAGAGCCGTCAAACATCAGGCCTTCTTCCCAGGCGTCGGCATGCATCTGCGACACATCCATCGTGAGATGCTGCATCTTGCCGCGCGGATCGGTGAAGCGCAGGTCGACGTATTTGACGTCCTTGTCCTTGATCATCTTCAAGGCATTTTCAACAGCTGAGTCCTTGGCCATGTTTGTCCTCTCGTGTCTGGCTAAAGTTTATTTTTGGGAGTGTCAGAGCGCTTCCGTGCCGGACTCGCCGGTGCGGATACGGATTGCTTGTTCGATTGTGGAAATGAAGATCTTTCCGTCACCAATTCTTCCCGTCCGGGCTGCGTTTTGAATCGCTTCCACGGCCTTTTCGACAAGTTCATCGGCGATGACGACTTCGATCTTCACCTTGGGAAGGAAGTCCACAACATATTCGGCGCCACGATAGAGTTCGGTGTGGCCCTTCTGGCGGCCAAAGCCTTTGGCTTCGGTCACGGTGATGCCTTGGAGACCGACCTCCTGGAGGGCCTCCTTCACCTCATCAAGCTTGAACGGCTTGATGATCGCTTCGATCTTTTTCATGGGATGCGGCACGCCTTTTTCTGTTTGCCCTGCTGTTTGCATGGACCGTGCCAGACTCGTAATCCTCGGATTTCAAGGAGTTATCGCCAAATACATGGCGCCCTCGAACATTCTGTGCACGGTTTTCATGCGCAATGCCTATTATTTCATCAATGGCAACGAAAATGGCCGGGGAAAGCCCCGGCCACTGGTCGTCCGATAGACGCGATATCAGACCTGCGGTTGTGTGCGTTCGGCCATGAAGCGGTCGAACTCATCCTGGTCCTTGGCCTTGCGCAGGCGGGCAAGGTATTCCCCGAAGGCTTTCTGCTCGTCCTCAAGGCGCCGGCGTTCCGCTTCCAGGCGCTCCAGTTGTTCGCGCTTGTAGGCATCGAAGGCTGCGTTGCCGGAGGAGGACTGGGTGTTCCACTGCGGCATCGTGAAGGGCTTTTCGCCCGCCTTTTCACGCCACGCCTTGTAGGCGGTCCACGGTGAATCCGACTGGGCGGCGCCCGGCCACATCTCGCCACGAATGAGCTTCAGCGCCAGTGCGGCAAGGCCGATGGGCCAAAAGACGATGAAACCGCCGATCATCACGGCGAGTTCGAGCGCGGACCACTTGCGCTTGCTGCCGCAAGCAACAGGTTCGGCTGTTGTTGTGTTCATGAAACTGACCTCCATCACTGAACCTCACCTACGTGGCCCTGAACCGCCGGAAATCAAGGAAAACACGACACCGTCAGTTCTTTTTTGCGATGTGCTTCAACAACAAGGCAATTTCATTGCTCCGCATCGCGTCGAGCTTTTCGTGAAGGGCCATGATCTCGATCTCGGCCTTCAGATTCACTTCATAGTCATGGGTGGCCCGGGCCCTGTCCCGTGCTGCGTGGCGGTTCTGTGACATCATGATGATGGGGGCCTGCACCGATGCCAGCATCGACAGGAACAGATTGAGCAGGATGTAGGGATAGGGATCGAAGCCTTGCGCCAGCATGACGCTGTTGACGATCACCCAGGCTGCGAGGGTGCCGATGAAAATGAAGAGAAACGTCCACGAACCGCCGAAGGCCGCCATCTTGTCAGCCACCCTGTCACCCAGCGAGAGGCCCTTCGTGTGCTCATCGTCGCTGTGGCGGCTGATGATGACGCGTCTTGCGACCCGTTCGATCACCCGTCGCTCACGCTCGGGAATGTCGTCGTAATCCATTTCGAGCAGCCGTTGCGCCAGCAGCTTGACCGGGTCGGCAGCGCCATTGGGGATCGTATCAGCCATGGAACAGCTCCATTGTTTTGGCCAGGCTCCCGGCTGGAAACCGGATCGGCTCTGGCGTAGGAAGGTGGAAGACAACTTTCAGGAGACGGAGTGAAAACGTGGCCCAGACCAAACACAAGATTGCATTGCTCACTGCGGGTGGCCTGGCACCCTGTCTCTCGGCTGCCGTCGGCTACCTAATCGATATGTACAGCAAGAAGTTGCCCAAGGCCGAGATCATTGGTTACCGGAACGGTTACATGGGCCTGCTCAAGGGCTGGACGATCCCGGTCACCAGGGAGGTCCGCAAGAATGCACTTGTCCTCACCCAGCACGGTGGCAGCCCGATCGGCAACTCGCGCGTGAAGCTCACCAACGTCAAGGATTGCGTGAAGCGTGGACTTGTTCTCGAAGGGCAGAATCCGCTTCATGTGGCTGCCGAGCAATTGGTCAAGGACGGGGTGACGATCCTCCACACCATCGGCGGTGATGACACCAACACGACAGCAGCGGATCTCGCGGCCTATCTGGCCGACAACAACTACAAGCTGACCGTGGTCGGACTGCCCAAGACGATCGACAACGATGTTGTTCCCATTGGCCAGACGCTTGGCGCCGTGACTGCCGCCGAGCAGGGAGCGATCTTCTGGGAGAATGCCATCAACGAGCAGAGCACCAATCCGCGCATGCTTCTGATTCACGAAGTCATGGGCCGGCATTGCGGCTGGCTGACAGCCGCGACGGCAGAGACCTATCGCAAGCGGCTGAAGAAGCAGAGGTTCCTGCCGGGCTTCAACCTGCCCATGGCCTACAAGGACATCGATGCGGTGTATGTCCCGGAAATCGCCATCGACCTTGAGGCAGAAGCCGCAAGGCTCCGCAAGATCATGGATGAGGAAGATTGCGTTACGATCTTCCTGTCCGAAGGGGCAGGGGTGGAAGACATCGTGGCGGAGATGCAATCGCGCGGTGAAGAGCCGGAACGTGATGCCTTCGGACACGTCAAGATCGACAAGATCAATCCCGGCCAATGGTTCGCCAAGCGCTTCGCCGACATGGTGGGTGCGGAAAAGACCCTGGTGCAGAAGTCAGGCTATTTTGCCCGTTCCGCCAAGGCCAACAAGGAGGATCTCGCGCTCATCAAGAAGATGTGTGCGGAGGCCGTCAAGAGTGCCCTTGCCGGTGTGCCGGGCGTGATCGGACACGATGAGGGCAAGCGGGGCAAGCCCCTTCGCGCCATCGAGTTCCCGCGCATCAAGGGTGGCAAGCCATTTGATGTTTCGCAGAAGTGGTTCCATGCCCTGTTGAAGGACATCGGCCAGCCCATGGGCAAGGCCGCAGACACAGCCGGGCATTGATCGCATCGTGAACGAGATCCTCACGCCAGCCGAGATGTACCGCGCCGACGCGCTGACCATTGCGGCCGAAATCAGTGAGGCCGCGCTGATCGAGCGCGCGGGCCGGGCCGTCGCCGAGGAGATCGTTCGCCGCTATGGGGCGCGCAAGACGGTGGTGCTCGCGGGGCCCGGTAACAATGGCAAGGATGGACTTGTTGCGTGCCGCAATCTCCAGAGCTGGGGATGGCCTGCGGCGGTGTCCGATGATCTGAGCGGCGCCGGCCTCATCATCGATGCGCTGTATGGCGCGGGCCTGAATCGCGAATTCCCCGCCGGGCTTGCGGCGCAAGTCCGCGCTGCCGGCGTGCCGGTGGTGAGCATCGATGTGCCTTCCGGACTCGACGGCCTGACAGGCCAACCGCGGGGAGCGGCAATCCAGGCCGACCTGACGGTCACATTTTTCCGCAAGAAGCCTGCACATCTGCTGTACCCCGGACGTGCGCTGTGTGGAGAGGTGGTGGTTGCGGACATTGGCATTCCGGCTTCCGTTCTCACGGACATCATTCCCCGCCTGCAAGAGAACAAGCGGCCCGGTCTCCGGCCGCTGCCGCCCGATACGCACAAGTTTCGGAGAGGGCATGCCATCGTTTGGAGCGGTCCCGAGCTTGCGACAGGCGCGGCGCGGCTGTCCGCCCGGGCCGCTGCGGCATCCGGAGCCGGGCTGGTGTCCCTGGCGGGTTCAGCCGCCGCGCTTGCCGTTCATGCGGCACATGTATCCTCCATCATGTTGAAGGCCGTTGATCACGATGACGCCCTGCGGAGCGTGCTCGGCGATCCGCGGGTCACGGCCATCTGCATCGGCCCCGCCGCGGGCGTGACCAATGCGACACGAAAAATGGTTCTGCGCATCCTGCGGTCGACGGCGGCAGTCGTTCTTGATGCGGATGCCCTTACCGTCTTTGCGGATGATCCCACGGAGCTGTTTCGCGCCATTGCAATGCGAACCCCGGCCACGGTGCTGACGCCACACGAGGGTGAATTCCGGCGCCTGTTCGGATCGGCGCAGCCCGCCGGAGAGAGCAAGGTCAGCAGAGCGAGGGATGCGGCCCGCCTTTCGGGTGCAATCGTGCTCTACAAGGGACCGGATACCGTGATCGCGCACCCCGATGGCAGGGCCATCATCAACGGCAACGGAACACCGAAGCTCGCCGTGGCCGGTTCCGGCGACGTTCTGGCTGGCCTCATCACCGGCTTGTTGTCGCAAGGCATGGACGCGTTTGAGGCTGCTGCCGCAGGTGCATGGCTGCACGCCGATGCAGCGCAACGATGCGTGCGCCCCATCGCGGAAGATCTCGTTGCGGCCCTATAGCCCGAAGGCTTCCGATGCCTTGGCATCCGCGACGGCAACGCACCCGGCGACCAGCGGGCTGATCGGCAGTTCCCTGTAAGTGCCGAGTGCGCCTTCCGAAATGAGTTTCCCGGCCTCGCCGTTGACGACCCAGATGAAGCCGAAAGACGTTTCACGGATCGGCCTTGCTCCGGCGCGCACGATGGTGGCGAAGGCCTGGTCCTGCGTGGTTCCCGGTTCGAACACCACCATCATTGTGCCGGTGGCCGAAGCTGGAAGGGCGGAGTGCCGCATGATGACCATCATCACCGCGAACCAGAGGAAAATGACCGCCGCGAAGAAACCGAAGGCAAAACGGTGTCCCGGCATGCGCATGGGCTAGGCTGCCGCGAAGGTGGCGGCGCGTTTCTCGACAATGGGCAGGTGCACCAGCGCCGCGAAAACGCCAAGGGCCACGCCCATCCACCACACGATGTCGTAGTTGCCGTAGATGTCATAGAGCTTCCCGCCGAGCCATACGCCCAGGAACGAGCCGACCTGATGGCTGAGGAAAACGAAGCCGTAGAGCGTCGCCATGTAGCGCGTGCCGAACATGACAGTGACGAGACCCATGGTGAGGGGAACCGTCGAAAGCCACAGGAAGCCCATTGTTGCAGTAAAGATCAGTGTGGTGACGGGCGTGATCGGCAAGGTGATGAAGGCGACGACCGAGATCGACCTGAGGACGTAGATCAGGCTCAGGGGCAGGCGTTTTTCGCCACGACCGCCAATGATGCCTGAAAGATAGGAGCCGGCCACGTTGAAAAGCCCGATGAGGCCCATGGCCAGTCCTGCAAGCTCCTTGCTGATCCCGTGTTCGGCCAGATAGGGCGGGAGATGTACCGTGATGAAGGCGAGCTGGAAGCCGCACACAAAAAAGCCGGACGTGAGAAGGACGTAGGAGCGCTGGCCGAAGGCCTTGCTGATCGCTTCACCCATGGACAGGTCTGCTTCACCGGCAACCTTCGCGCTGCTTCTCGTGTTCTGGACCAGAAGCGGAACAGCAAAGACGATGATGAGGAGTGACGAGATGGCGAGAATGGTGAGCGCGCTGTGCCAGCCATAGGCCGACTGGAGGGCCGCGGCGAAGGGAGCGAAAATGAACTGACCAAGCGAGCCTGAAGCCGTTGCCAGCCCGAATGCCCACGATCGTTTTTCCGGCGGCACGATGCGCCCCAGGGCGGCCATCACGATGCTGAACGAAGACATGGCGATTCCGACACCGACGAGAACGCCGCCGCCCAAATGGAACACCACGGGGCTTGCGGTATTGTCCATCACCAGAATGCCAATGGCGTAGAGCACCGCTCCGCTCATCAGCACCCGCGCCGAACCAAAACGGTCGGCCAGCATGCCGGCCAGCGGAGTCGCAATGCCCCAGACAAGGTTCTGTATGGCGATTGCGAGGGAGAAGATTTCACGCGGCCATTGATTTGCCTCCGAGATCGGGATCGTGAAAAGCCCGAAGGTCGAACGCACGCCGAAATTGATGATGGCAACGATGCATCCCGCAATCAGGACGATCATCGGCGCAAAGTACCAGGGGACACGGCTATCGGAAGTCTGGGAAGGAGTCATGGCTTGCCCTTTTAGTACGCTTCGGTCCCGGCGTCTGTGATTTTGTGCTTGCGTGTCCTGATCTGGCTGATTGCAACGCCAGCGAGAATGAGCATGCCTCCCCCTGCGAGCCATGCTGTCAGTTCTTCCCGCAGCAGCAGGATGCCGCCTGCCGCCGCGACCAGCGGTTGGGCATAAAGAAACATGCCCGCGCGTGAACTCTCCATGTGCCCAAGGGCCACGTTCCAGGCGCCTGTCGCCAACACCGTGGCAAAGATGCTCAGGAAGGCGACCGTTCCCCATTGCGCGAGGGAAAGCGTCGCGATTTCGCCCGCCACACCGGGGGAGAGCAGCGCCACCGTGGGCATGGCGGAAATGGCGAGGGCAAGACAGGCTGTGGCGAAGGCACCGTTTGCCTGGGCCACCGGGCGGATGAGGATGGTGTAAACGGCCCACCCCATCGTGCTGATCATGACAAGGATGACACCGAGGACATTCACGTCCTTCAACTCGCCGCTGGCACTTCCGAGGACAAGGACCGCAGTTCCCACGAGAGAGATGACCAGACCAATGACGAACCACGCCGACATGCGCTCGGATGCAAACAGGCTCGCACCCAATGCGATGAACACCGGTTCAAGCCCGAAGAGCATGCCGGTCCAGCTTGCCGGGATCAGCTGGATTCCGATGGCGGCGAGAACCTGATACCCCATGTTCCCCGCAAGGGCGGCGGCTACCAGCCTGATCCAGCCGCTCCTGCCGAGTTTCCGCATCGGCAGGAAGGGCAGGAGCATGGCGGCAAACAGCCCGGCGGGAAAGATGCGCAACAGCAGCGCGGCTTGCGGCGAGATGTCGAGCAGTAGCGAGCGCATGCCCACCGGAACGAGGCCCCACATGGCCACCGCGTAGATGACGAGCATCAGCCCGATAAGCCTGTCCTGCTTCATTTGATCTGCGAAATGGCGACGCCTGCGAGAATGATGATTGCGGCAACGATGATATGAATGGTTATGGGCTCGCCCAGCATCGCCCACCCGGCAAAGACGGCCAGCACGGGAATGACATAGAGTGCTGCACCCAGCAGTGAAGGCTTCAATATTCCTGCGGCGTAGTTCCATGTGACCACGCTGAGGGTGGCACCCACGAATGACAGGAAGGCAAGTGATGCCCAGGCGCCCGCGTCGAGACGCTGCAGGGTTGCAAAGGGGTCTGCGTCGAGGGACGGCACGAACAGCATCAGCAGAAGCGGCGGGACGATCACGATGTTGGAAAGACCGGTGATCTTGAGTGCGCCATGATCACGGATCAGCGAACGGCTGAAGACGACAAAGATGGCCCAGCTCACGCCCGCCAGAAAGATCAGGATGCAGCCGACAAGGACCTCGGAGGTGGTTGAGGTGGAGGTTGCAAGATCGTTGCCCGACACCAGAAGCACCGATCCGGCAAACGATACAAGCAGGCCAATGATTGTTGGTCCGGTCAGTTTCTCGGTCCCGGCAAGACGGGCGAGGATGGCGATCAGGAACGGTTGCGTGGACATGATCAGGGTGCCGATCCCGGCCGGAGCGTGAACAAAACCGAAGACGGAGAAGGCGAAGTAACCCAGCACACCCGCGAGCGAGACAAAGAGCAGGCGCGGCCAATCCCTGGCTGTCACTCCAAAGCCTGTCGTGAACGCCATGAGCGCCAGAAACAGCACGGCGACGATGGTGGTGCGGATGAGCAGCGCATCGACCGGACCGGCTGCCAGCGAGAAGGCGCGGACGAATACCGGAGTGACACCCCAGGTCAGGGTGGTGAACAGCAGGGCAGCAAGGGCCTTGCCGCTGGAGTTGAGGGGCTGGTCGTGGGTGGCCGTCATGGGGCAATGGGTGCCCGGTTCCGGCCACGCGGTCAATTCTCCAGCAGCGCTTGCCTGTCATGCCAGCCGTGGGTACCATTGCCGTCATGCACAAATTCTTCCTTGCACTTCTCACTGGCGCAGCAATCAGCCTTTCCACGCTTGCCCATGCCACCCCCGCCGACGAGGCGCTGGAACGGGGCAGGGCGGCCCTGAAAGCCATGGACATGCCGGGTGCCATGGCGCAGTTCGATGCCGCACTGAAAGCCGACCCCAAGCATGCCGATGCCGCCTACGAACGGGGCATGCTCTTCATGAAGGCGGGGAAGCTTGAACAGGCGATTGCCGACTTCACCACCGCCGTTCTCAGCAACCCCTCGCATGGCCGCGCCTTTGCCCACCGGGGTGAAGTGAAAATTGCGCTGCGCAACTGGAACAGTGCCTTCGATGACTTCGACAAGGCCGTGGCCGCCAGTCCTCAGGATTATCAGGTTTACGTCATTCGTGCGTCCTACCTGCTGGGCAAGGGCGACAAGGTTTCAGCGAAGGCGGACATGGATGCCGCCATCAAGATGGCCGATGCCCACGCCGCGGAAGTCCTGAGCAGGATGCGTGAGCAGATGGGGCTCGACAAGTAAGGCGGCATGGCACCCGCCAGGGACAATCCGCTTCTGCTGTTGCTGACCACGGGTTTGCTGCTCGGCCTCTATTTTCCCATCGGCAAGCTGGCCCATCAGGCCGGGTTCGATCCGATGCTGTGGGCGCTGGTCATTTCGCTCGGTCCCGGACTCCTGATCGCGCTCGTCAGCATCGTTCGGGGGACGTTTTCACTCCGGGCCTCGCATCTTGCCTTCGGTCTCCTGTCGGGGATGTTGGCCTATGTCGTTCCGAACGCGCTGGGTTTTGCGGCCTTGCCGCATGTGGGCAGCGGCTTCATGTCATTGATGTATGCGTTTTCCCCTCTGGTGACGGCGGGCGTTTCCATGGCCGCGGGAGTCCGGCCCCCCAACGGCAAGCTCATGGCCGGGGTGGCCTTTGGCTTCGCGGGCGCCTTCCTGATCGCCCTGTCGCGCAACGGCTTGCAGATGGAAGGGGGAAGCCACTGGTTCTGGCTCGCCTTTCTGGTGCCCGTGTCGCTGGGCTTCGGGAATGTCTTCCGGACGGCCTACTGGCCCCAAGGCATGACACCCCTTCAGATGGCGGCGATCACGAACATCGTTGCGGCTTTTCCGCTTGCGCTCCTGCTGCTGGTGTGGGGGCAGGATGGCGCGGTGACCCAGGCCATGCAGTTGCCCGGACTTCTTCTTGTCCAGATTGTGCTGTCATCTGCGATGTTCGTGGTGTTCTTCCGCCTGCAATGGGTGGGCGGACCGACCTACCTGAGCCAGATCGGATATGTTGCAGCCGCCGTGGGGCTGCTGCTAGGCGTTTTCTTTCTGGGCGAGCACTACCCGCCACTGGTTTGGGCGGGAGCGGGGGCGATTGCAATCGGCGTGGCCATCTCGAACTGGCCCGCCCGTGGAGGCTGACATGGATGCTGTTGCACAGACGGCCTATTACTGTTGCGGCGTCAGGGCAGATGACGCACAGAAGCCCAATCCCATCTGCGGCGATCAATTTGCGCAACGGTTCATGACGACGGAGGGCAGGGCGGCGTTCGCTCCCTTCGCATCGCTCAGGATGCCCAACATCTCGAATGCGACGCGGGCGCGGATCATTGATGACCTGGTGCGGGCACGCCTTGCGCACAATCCGCGGCAGAAGGTCTTTCTGGTCGGGGCCGGGTTTGACACGCGGGCCTATCGGCTCGGCGGCGGTGACTGGGTCGAGTTCGATCAACCGGCGCTGCTTGATCTCAAGAACAGGCTTCTGCCTGTTTCGGAATGCCCGGTCCCGCTGACACGGGTCGGCATTGATTTCGTCCGTGAACGGCTTGCGGACAAGCTGGCCCCCTATGCCGGGACGCGCGATGCGGTTGTCATCATCGAAGGGGTCACGATGTACCTGACCGATGAACAGAAGACCTCGCTTTTCCGCGCCTTGAGAGAGGCGCTTCCCGGACATGCGCTCGTTTGCGACATGATGACGGCGCGCTTTGCCGAAAAGGTGGCCGCCCCGTTCCGCAACGTGCTGAGGACGCTGGGAACCGATTTTGTCCCGCAATCGCCGGATCCGAAGCAGATTGCCCTGGCCGAGGGGTACACGCTCACGGAGCGCATTTCGATCCTCGGACGCGCCAGGGAGCTTGGTGCCGTTTCCATTCCCGGATTCCTCTTCAATACAATCCTGAAAACCCTGCGGGACGGGTATTGCATCCATGTCTTCAAGGCGCCGGGGAAACTGGCCTGAAGGGGCATGGGTCCGCCCGCGACGGATTGGAAGCAGGATACTCCTACGATCGGAAATTAATGCGGGGAGCGGGGCCGGTGGCCGGTAACTGCCCGCTCAAATCGCCCCATTTCCTGCTGGCACCCCGGGATATGCTCTGCTATAGCCGCGCCGACCTAATCGCCCCTTGGCTTTTTGGCCGCTGGCTTGCGCGGGCGTGGTGAAATTGGCAGACACGCAGGATTTAGGTTCCTGTGGGGAAACCCGTGGGGGTTCAAGTCCCTCCGCCCGCACCAGACGCGCTTGGCAGAATGCCGTTTCGACAAGGGGCCTGAACCAGAGAGCAGACCGATGAACGTGACCGAGACCGCAAGCCAAGGCCTGAAGCGCGAATTCAAGGTGGTGGTGAACGCCGCCCAGCTTGCCAGGCAGGCCGAAGAACGCCTCGCTGAAATGGCTCCCAAGGCCCAGATCAAGGGCTTCCGTCCCGGCAAGGTTCCAGTTGCCCATCTCAAGCGCCTCTATGGCAAGTCTGTCATGGCCGAAGTGGTGCAGAAGGCGATCGATGATGGTGCCCGCTCGGTGTTTGCCGACCGCAACCTCAAGCCCGCCTATCAGCCGGAAGTGAAGCTGCCGGAAGCCGCCGACGAGGTGGAGCAGATCATGGACGGCAAGAAGGATCTTTCCTTCGACGTTTCTGCGGAAGTGATCCCGGAATTCCAGGTCAAGGACCATGCCGGACTCACCCTGACCAAGCATGTGGTGTCCGTGACCGACGCCCACCTCGATGAAGCGGTCAACCGTCTCGCCTCGGGCTCCAAGTCCTGGGAATCGAAGGGTGGCAACGCCAAGTCGGAAAAGGGCGACCGGGTGACGATCTCGTTCGTCGGCAAGGTTGACGGCAAGGCATTTGACGGTGGCGCGGGCGAGAACATTCCGCTGGAGCTTGGCTCGAACCAGTTCATCCCCGGTTTTGAGGACCAACTCATCGGCAAGAAAACCGGCGAGGACGTTCTGGTAAAGGTGACCTTCCCCGACACCTATGGTGTTGCCGAACTGGCTGGCAAGGCTGCCGAATTCGATACCCGCATCGCATCGATCGACGCGCCGAAGGCTGCCGTGGTGGACGACGAATTTGCCAAGCGCATGGGCTTTGAATCGCTGTCCGCGCTGCGTGACATGCTGAAGGGCGGCATCGAGCGCGAATTCGGCCGCATGACGCAAATGAAGCTGAAGCGCGACGTGCTGGACGCGCTCGACAAGGAATACACCTTCGAGCTGCCGGAAAAGCTGGTGGAAGCCGAATTCAACGGCATCTGGAACGCCTTGCAAAACGAAATGCAGCGGGCCGGAAAGTCGTTTGCCGACGAGAACACCACTGAAGATGAAGCCCGCAAGGAATACCGCGCCATTGCCGAGCGCCGCGTGCGCCTTGGCCTTGTTCTGGGCACGCTGGGCGAGAAGGAAAACGTCCAGGTCAACGAGCAGGAATTGCAGCAGGCTCTGATCGCAAGGGTGCGCCAGTTCCCCGGCCAGGAGAAGCAGGTTTACGACTATTACCGCAAGAACCCCTCGGCGCTGATCGAGCTGCGCGGCCCCATCTTCGAGCAGAAGGTCGTTGACCTGATCGTGGGCAAGGCTTCCGTGACCGACAAGGAAACCAGCCGCGAAGATCTTCAGAAGATGGTGGAGGAAGACCTCGACGACGAGGCATAAGCTTCAAGCTTGCAACACTGATACAGGCCGCCCCCATGGAGATCATGCGGGGCGGCTCTTTTTTGCGGCCTACCTTGCCAGTGACACCAGCGCGGCGGCGAGTTCCATCGTGTCCTTGCCCGACTTGCGGCCGATGGCGGCAAGGCTTTCGTCTGCCGTGCTGACGGTGAAACCCTTGGCCTTCAAGGCTGCCAGCATCTCGTCCGGCGAAACATTGAGAACGGGGGCCACCTCCGCGACGGGCGCCTGAATCACGGCATTGGACAGCGCGAAGGGGGGCGGGCCACCTCCCTTGGGCGCATTGCCTGTCAGGGCCGGCCAGGCGAAGGCCAGCGCGGCGGCAAGCGATATGGCGGAGCCGATCCAAAAGGGAGCGCGGCGAAAGTAGTTCAGGAGCGATCGCCAGTTCTTCCAGACATGCAGGATGAACGGCAGGATCAGCACAAGGCTGAGTATCTCGTGCATCTCCCGGAAGGCGGCTGTTCCGACGTGGAAGAACAGGGCGACGCCCGAGACAAGCGAAATGAGGAAGAGGCCCGTGACGAAGGGTGTTGCGTAACGATTGAGAATGTCAGGCATGATTTTCTTTCGGTCGCGCACGTGGAGTGGCGCATCAGTGGATTTGCGACCACAAGACGGGCGACGAGGCGGATTCCGTCGCTCAGGAACCGCAGGTTTCCGCTTCCCATCTTGCACAGTCTCCGTGTGGTCCTGCAGCGGGGGCGCACCCTAATTTGCTCATGACGGGATTTGCTCTCATCGGATGAGCGGAATCCACTTTCTCGTCATCCGGATTCCGTTCCGCATTGAGAGTAGGAGCTTGCCGTGAGAAATTCTGTTGCGCTGTTTGGGGCATTCATCGCGATTGCGATGTTCTCGCCGCTGGCGCTGGCCGAAATGGCACCGAAAACTGACTTTACGCCACAGGATTGGGCGGGCGGATATGTCGGCCTCAGCGGGGGGTATACCCTCGCGGATACCAGCTATTACAATGATTTCACCGGCAAGGGCACGTCGATCTACACCGGCTCCGCTGATCTCGATGGCATGGTCGGCAGCCTTTTCGGAGGTGCGAACTTCAATCCGTTTTCCGGCGCGATCGTGGGGGTTGAAGCTGATGTGATCGCGGGCGACACGGAGTCCGATGACACTCATCCCCACAGCAAGGGCAAGGAACTCACGGCCCTGAAGGATTACTATGACCTCAACCTGTCCGCCTCCGTGCGGGCCCGCATGGGCTGGGCGGCAGGACGATTTTTGCCCTATGCGACGGGTGGGCTTTCGGTTGCAAGCGAGGACGTGGGCTATACCGCCAAGGACAATTCCGGCAGCGGCAAAGGTGCGTTGCTGGGCTATACGGCAGGCGCGGGAGTTGAATATGCCTATAGTGAACACATTCGAATCCGAGCTGAATATCGGTTTACCGACTACTTCACCAGTGACATCGAAATGAAGCTCACCAACGTCAAGACCGACTCCACCAACTATGAGGTTGACCTCAGATCCCACCTGATGACTGTCGGATTTGCGTGGACATTCTGAGGGGCCGCTTGGGTCGCGCAGCCTGATGTATCGAGCACTGGATGATTTGCGAGTAGGGCGCTGCGAGGCAATGACCTGCTGAAGAAGCGAGCCTGAAACGGTATCCCCGCCGCCCCCTTCCTTTCACCCGCTGAGGGAAGAGGCAAGGCCGGGCGGGGGGCATTGCCGGTCGCCCTGCGTGCCTGCCGGCCGTTCCAGAGGCCCTTTGCCTCCCGACGCCGCGGGTGCTAAACGCCCGCTGAAACATCAGTCAGGATCCGTCCCATGCCGCATTACCGTTCACGCACCTCCACCCATGGCCGCAACATGGCGGGTGCACGCGGGCTCTGGCGGGCCACGGGCATGAAGGATGGCGATTTCGGCAAGCCGATCATCGCCGTGGTCAACTCCTTCACCCAGTTCGTTCCCGGCCACGTTCACCTCAAGGACCTTGGGCAGATGGTGGCCCGCGAGATCGAGGCAGCGGGCGGCGTTGCGAAGGAGTTCAACACCATTGCCGTCGACGACGGCATCGCCATGGGCCACGATGGCATGCTCTATTCGCTGCCCTCTCGCGAAATCATTGCCGACAGCGTGGAATACATGGTCAATGCCCATTGTGCGGACGCCATGGTTTGCATTTCCAATTGCGACAAGATCACCCCCGGCATGCTGATGGCCGCGATGCGGCTGAATATCCCGTGCGTGTTTGTGTCGGGCGGCCCGATGGAAGCGGGCAAGTACGTCGCGCCTTCGGGAAAGACCGTGGCGCTGGACCTCGTGGACGCCATGGTGGCCGCTGCCGATGACAAGTATTCGGATGCGGAAGTCGCAACGATCGAACGTTCGGCCTGTCCCACCTGCGGATCATGTTCCGGCATGTTCACGGCAAATTCCATGAACTGCCTGACCGAGGCGCTGGGCCTGTCCTTGCCGGGCAATGGCTCGACCCTTGCCACCCACGCCGACCGCAAGCGCCTGTTCCTTGAGGCGGGCCATCTGGTGGTCGATCTTGCCCGCCGCTATTACGACCAGAACGACAGCTCTGTCCTGCCCCGCAACATTGCCACCAAGAAGGCATTCGAGAATGCCATGACGCTGGACATCGCCATGGGCGGTTCCACCAACACGGTGTTGCATATCCTCGCCGCTGCCCATGAGGGCGGGGTGGATTTCACCATGGCCGACATCGATCGCCTGTCGCGCCGGGTGCCGGTGCTCTGCAAGGTGGCACCCGCCAAGAGCGATGTGCACATGGAAGACGTGCATCGTGCCGGCGGCATCTTCGGCATCCTCGGCGAGCTGGAACGCGGTGGACTGCTGAACACCGAGTGCCATACGGTTCATGCCGCCACGCTGGGCGAAGCCATCGGAAGGTGGGACATTCGGCGGACCAATTCAAAATCGGTGCGCGACTTCTTCCTCGCAGCACCAGGCGGCGTGCCCACCCAGGTGGCCTTTTCTCAAGACCGTCGCTGGGATGACCTGGACCTTGACCGCACAACGGGCGTGATCCGCGCCACCGAAACGCCCTTCTCAAAGGATGGCGGCCTTGCCGTGCTTTCCGGCAACATTGCGGAACAGGGCTGCATCGTCAAAACGGCAGGCGTTGATGATTCGATCCTGAAATTCACCGGCACGGCGCGTGTCTATGAAAGCCAGGATTCGGCTGTGCTGGGCATTCTCAATGGCGAGGTGAAGGCAGGGGATGTGGTGGTGATCCGCTACGAAGGGCCGATCGGCGGCCCGGGGATGCAGGAGATGCTCTATCCCACCAGCTATCTGAAGTCCAAGGGACTGGGCAAGGCCTGCGCACTTCTCACGGATGGCCGCTTCTCCGGCGGCACCAGCGGCCTGTCCATCGGGCACGTCTCGCCGGAAGCGGCAGAGGGCGGGATGATTGCACTGGTGGAGCAGGGCGACACCATTGAGATCGACATTCCCAACCGCACCATCCATCTTGCCGTTGCGGCCGATGTGCTTGCCGCCCGCCGCAAGGCGCAGGAGGCCAAGGGCTTCAAGCCGGCCGAGAAGCGGAAGCGCAACGTCACCAATGCCCTCAAGGCCTATGCGGCACTCACCACGTCCGCAGCCAAGGGGGCCGTGCGCCGCGATCTGGCGTGAACGGCACCGGGGCGGGGCAGCCTCCATCCCCTTGCTTAACCGTGGGATTCCGGCGGGTTTGCGATTTGTTAGGGCCTCACCTATCTATGGTTCCGACACACATCGATTGATTCCCACCTGATGCCCGGAGACCCCATGGCCACCTTTGATCCGCTTGCCCCCACTGCCGCTTTCTGGCCTTCCGTCATTCAGCAGGAAGCCCGTGGCGAGCGCGTCTATGACCTCCCTTCACGGTTGCTGCGCGAGCGCATCATCTTCGTGACCGGTCAGGTGGAAGACACCATGGCAGCCTCCATTTGCATGCAATTGCTGTTTCTTGAGGCCGAAAACCCCAAGAAGGAAATTGCCATGTACATCAACTCGCCAGGCGGCGTGGTGACGTCGGGCCTGTCGATCTACGATACCATGCAATTCATCCGCTGCCCGGTCTCCACGATCGTCATGGGGCAGGCGGCCTCCATGGGGTCGTTGCTGTCCTGCGCGGGCGAGAAGGGCATGCGCTTTGCCCTCCCTCACGCCTCGATCATGGTCCACCAGCCTTCCGGCGGCTTCCAGGGGCAGGTGAGCGACATTCTCATTCATGCCCGCAATGTGGAAAATCTCCGCAAGCGGCTCAATGAAATCTACGTGAAGCACACCGGCCGCACGGTGAAGGAAATCGAGGACGCGCTGGAGCGCGACAACTTCATGACCGCGGAAGACGCGGTGAAGTTCGGCCTCATCGACGAGGTGAAGGCCGTTCGCCAGTTGCCTGAGGACCAGAAGTAAGCCCGCGCGCGATACTCCCGGAAATTGTTCCACGGAACAACGCATTGGCCTTGCTTCCTCAAACCCTGCGTGAAGCTGGAATTGATTGAGTGGGATGGCTTGGGGTGGCCCGTAGATTGCATTTCTTGCGGGAACCGTGCCGTTATCCACACTTCGCAGCCATCCCACTTGTGCATGGCGGGTTGCGGCAAGGAATGATTAACCTCCGGGACCGCATGCTGGATTTGAGTCGGGCATTTGGTCTATTATGAGACACTTTTGGGCCACTTTCTGCGTATTGAGAGGTGGTCGACCCTACGACCGGGCGCACACCCGGCGGTAAGACAAGGAACAAGACATGAGCAAGGCAGCCTCCGGCGACAACAAGAACACGCTCTACTGCTCTTTCTGCGGAAAGAGCCAGCATGAAGTGCGCAAACTGATCGCCGGGCCAACCGTGTTCATTTGCGACGAGTGTGTCGAACTCTGCATGGACATCATCCGTGAAGAGAACAAGTCGGCCCTTGTGAAGTCGAAGGACGGCGTTCCGACGCCCCAGGAAATCCGCAAGGTGCTGGACGACTACGTGATCGGCCAGGACCACGCCAAGCGCGTGCTGTCGGTGGCCGTGCATAACCATTACAAGCGCCTCAACCACGGCCAGAAGGGCAATGACGTGGAGTTGGCAAAGTCCAACATCCTGCTCGTCGGGCCCACCGGCTCAGGCAAGACGCTGCTGGCCCAGACGCTTGCCCGCATCCTCGATGTGCCCTTCACCATGGCAGACGCCACGACCCTCACGGAAGCGGGTTATGTCGGTGAAGACGTGGAGAACATCATTCTCAAGCTGTTGCAGGCGTCCGACTACAATGTCGAGCGGGCGCAGCGCGGCATCGTCTACATCGACGAAATCGACAAGATCAGCCGCAAGTCCGACAACCCCTCGATCACCCGTGACGTGTCGGGCGAGGGTGTGCAGCAGGCGCTGCTCAAGATCATGGAAGGAACGGTCGCCTCGGTGCCTCCGCAAGGCGGCCGCAAGCATCCGCAGCAGGAGTTCCTGCAGGTGGATACGACAAACATCCTGTTCATCTGTGGCGGGGCCTTTGCCGGCCTCGAACGCATCATCAACCAGCGTTCCAAGGGCACGGGCATTGGCTTTGCCGCCACGGTGCGCGCCCCGGACGACCGCCGTACCGGCGCCGTGCTGCGCGAACTCGAGCCGGAAGACCTCCTGCGCTTCGGCCTCATTCCGGAATTCGTGGGCCGCCTGCCTGTGACGGCAACGCTGGAAGACCTCGACGAGGCGGCGCTGGTGCAGATTCTCGCCGAGCCGAAGAATGCCCTCGTGAAGCAGTATCAGCGCCTGTTCGAAATGGAAGGCGTGAAGCTGACCATCCCGGACGAGGCGCTTCGTGCCATCGCCCGCCGCGCCATCGAGCGCAAGACGGGTGCGCGCGGCCTGCGCTCCATCATGGAAGGCATCCTGCTCGACACCATGTACGACCTGCCGGGCATGACCGGCGTGGAGGAAGTGGTGATCTCGCGCGAAGTGGTTGAAGGCGATGCCAAGCCGCTCCTGATCTATTCCGACCGCGAGAAGCAGCCCGCGGCGAAGGTGGCGAACGCCACCGCCTGACGAATGCGCGCGCCTGCGGTGGGGCTTGAAGAACTGCCACCGCGACGCCACATCCGCATCCGAAGTTGAGTGCCGGGCGGCCTGATTTGCCCGGCAAGTTAAGCGGGCACGCAGCCTGCAGCAGGGAATGAAAATGGCCAAGAAGACAACAGAAAAGTCCTCTACCGAAAATCCGGTCGAAGTTCTCCCGGTATTGCCGCTTCGCGACATCGTCGTCTTCCCGCACATGATCGTGCCGCTCTTTGTGGGGCGTGAAAAGTCGATCAAGGCGCTGGAAGAGGTCATGCGTGAAGAGAAGCGCATCGTGCTCGTGGCACAGCGCAATCCGGCGGATGATGATCCGGCACAGGACGCAATCTACGAAGTGGGCACGCTCGCCCAGGTGATGCAGCTTCTCAAGCTGCCGGACGGCACCGTCAAGGTGCTGGTGGAGGGCCTGGAACGCGCCCGCATCCAGAAGTTCACCGACCGCAGCGATTTCTTCGAGGCGGAAATCACCGTCATGCCGCATCCCGCCGTAACCGAGAAGGAGACGGAAGGACTTGCGCGTTCGACGGCGGCGCAGTTCGAAAGCTATGTGAAGCTCAACAAGAAGGTGCCGCAGGAAGTGCTGGCGAACCTTTCGAGCATAACCGATTTCGCCAAGCTCGCCGACACCATTGCGGCCCACCTTGCCGTAAAGATTCCCGACAAGCAGGCCCTGCTTGAACTCGAGACCGTCGATCAGCGGCTTGAGAAGGCCTATGCCTTGATGGAAGGCGAGATCTCGGTGCTGCAGGTCGAGAAGCGCATCCGCAGCCGCGTGAAGCGGCAGATGGAGAAGACGCAGCGCGAGTACTACCTGAATGAGCAGATGAAGGCCATCCAGAAGGAACTCGGTGACGGCGAAGAAGGCAAGGACGAATTGGGCGAGCTGGAAAAGCGCATCAAGGACACCAAGCTGTCCAAGGAAGCGCGTGAACGCGCCGATGCGGAAGTGAAGAAGCTGCGCCAGATGTCGCCCATGTCGGCGGAAGCCACGGTGGTGCGCAACTATCTGGACTGGCTGCTCTCGATCCCGTGGGGCGTGAAGAGCAAGGTGAAGGCGGATCTCGAATTCGCCCAGAACGTTCTTGATGCCGATCACTATGGCCTGGACAAGGTGAAGGAACGCATCGTCGAGTATCTGGCGGTTCAGGCCCGCACCAACAAGCTCAAGGGTCCGATCCTCTGTCTCGTCGGCCCGCCCGGCGTCGGCAAGACCTCGCTCGGCAAGTCCATCGCGAAGGCAACGGGCCGTGAGTTCATCCGCATGTCGCTGGGCGGCGTGCGTGACGAAGCTGAAATCCGCGGCCATCGTCGCACCTACATCGGCTCGATGCCCGGCAAGGTCATCCAGTCGATGAAGAAGGCGAAGAAGTCCAATCCGCTCTTCCTGCTCGACGAGATCGACAAGATGGGCATGGACTTCCGTGGCGACCCGTCGGCGGCCCTGCTCGAAGTGCTTGATCCGGAACAGAACGCGACGTTCATGGACCACTATCTTGAGGTGGAATATGACCTCTCGAACGTGATGTTCGTGACCACGTCCAACACGCTGAACATTCCTCCGGCCCTTCTGGACCGCATGGAAATCATCCGCATCGCCGGTTACACGGAAGACGAGAAGGCCGAGATTGCGCGCCGCCACCTCATTCCGAAGGCCATGGAACACCACGGCCTCGACAAGAAGGAATTCGAGGTGACGGAAGACGCGGTGCGCGAGATCATCCGCCGTTATACCCGCGAAGCCGGTGTGCGTAATCTCGAACGCGAGATGAGCACGCTTGCCCGCAAGGCGGTAAAGGACCTGATGATCGCCAAGAAGAAGAAGGTGAAGGTGACCGAAGACGTGGTTCACGATTACCTTGGCGTTCCGAAGTTCCGTTTCGGCGAGGCTGAACGTGAAGATCAGGTGGGTGTCGTGACCGGCCTCGCCTGGACCGAAGTGGGTGGTGAATTGCTGACCATCGAAGCCCTCATGATGCCGGGCAAGGGCCGCATGACGGTGACGGGCAACCTGCGCGACGTGATGAAGGAGTCGATCTCGGCTGCTTCCTCCTATGTGAAGAGCAGGGCGCCTTCGATCGGCGTGAAACCTCCGCTGTTCGACCGCAAGGATATCCACGTCCATGTTCCGGAAGGCGCAACGCCGAAGGACGGCCCATCCGCCGGTATCGCGATGGCGACTGCCATCGTCTCGGTGCTCACCGGGATTCCGGTCAGCCGCAATGTGGCCATGACCGGCGAAGTGACGCTGCGTGGCCGTGTGCTGCCGATCGGCGGCCTGAAGGAGAAGCTGCTCGCGGCATTGCGCGGCGGCATCACCAAGGTGCTGATCCCGCAGGAGAACGTGAAGGACCTTGCTGACATTCCGGACAATGTGAAGTCCGGGCTGGAACTGGTGCCTGTATCCCATGTGGACGAGGTGCTGAAGCATGCGCTGGTGCGCCAGCCGACGCCGATTGTCTGGGATGAGGAGGCGGAAGAAGCCGCAGCCGCAGCCCGCGCCAAGTCGGCGGCGGTCGATGGCGAAGGCGCTGTCCACTGACGCAAACCGGCATGTGATTGCCGTGAAGGGGGCCTCGATCGGGGCCCCCTTTGCTTTTGTTGATTGCCCATAAGGTGTTGGCGGCGTAGTTTCCGGGGCGATGGTTCTGCTTCGCCAGTTCTGGGAAGCGGATCAAAAGGGAACACGGTGAGGCGTACCCAGAAGGGGCCAAATCCGTGACTGCCCGCGCAACTGTGAGCGGCGAGCCGACCCCATGACGCCACTGGTGAAAACCGGGAAGGCGGGCGAGGCGAAGAACCGCAAGTCAGGAGACCTGCCATCGCAACCGGCGGCTTGCAGCCGTCATCCTTGACTGACCTTTGCGCGCGTTGGGCGCGTTGATGGAGACTTTTCATGCATATTGAACCCGGCGTCGTGGACGCCGCCAAGATCGGCTTGAGCTATGCAACAGGGGCGGCCTCGTTCGGCCTTCTGGGCAAGCTCGCGCTCGACACGCTCAAGACCTCCGGTGTGGGCGCATTCGTGCTGCGCTCGGCCATCGCTTCGGCATTGGTCTTCAGCTTCTTTGAAATCCTGCCGCATCACGCCGTCGGCGTTTCGGAGGTTCACCTGATTCTCGGCACGACCTTGTTCCTGCTCTTCGGGGCAGGACCGGCCGCCGTGGGCCTGTCGCTCGGCCTCCTCATTCAGGGCCTGTTCTTCGCGCCCTTCGACCTGCCGCAATACGGCATGAACGTCACCACGCTGCTGGTGCCCCTGGCCGCCATGAGCGTGCTGGCAAGGAAGATCATTCCTGAAAACACGGCCTACAAGGATGTGGGCTATGGCCAGGCGCTCAAGCTCTCGATTGCCTACCAGGGCGGCATTGTCGCCTGGGTGGCGTTCTGGGCGTTCTATGGCCAGGGATTTGGTGCACAGAACATTGCGAACGTGTTGTCGTTCGGCGCGGCCTACATGTCCGTCATCATCATCGAACCGCTGATCGATCTGGCGGTGCTGGCGGCAGCGAAATCGTTGTCGCGCGTGGAAAGGTCGGGCCTGTTCCAGTCCCGTCTTTATCGCGCGGCGTGATCTGCTGGCAGGATTGAATTACGGCGGGGTGCCCATGCATCCCGCCGTTTCGTTTCATGACCTGGGTGTTGCCATTTGCGCATAGGCATCGAGCACATGGCTGGCATACATCACTGATGGTCCGGCGCCCATGTAGATCGCCATCCCCAGAGTCTCCATGATTTCCTCGCGGCTGGCGCCATGGCTGAGGGCGGCCTTGACGTGGAAGCCAATGCAATCATCGCAGCGCACGGCTACCGAAATGCCCAGGGCGATAAGTTCCTTGCTCTTGGCGTCCAGGGCTTGCGGCTTGAGCGCTGCCTGGGCGAGGCCGGAGAATGCCTTCATCACATCCGGCTGTTCCGTGCGCATCTCCTTCAGGCGCGCGGAGACGCTCGTCAGATAGGCTGGCCAATCATTCTGCATATTCGTGACTCCTAATATATACGAGGAGTGATCGCCGATCGCTACTGGCCCGGCATTGATCCAGCGCAAATGGCAGGGCTCAGCGGCCTTGGGTCATGGCGATACGGAAGGCGAAAAAGGCAAAGACACCGGCGAAACTGTAATCGATGCCGCGCAGGACGAGGGGCCGGGCCTTCAGCCACATCACAACCTTCTCCGCGCCCCAGATGAGGAGCGCTGCAAGTGGTGTGTTGATGGCAACGAAATAGAGACCGAGGAACAGCAGCTTTCCCGTGACGTTCGGATCATGGGCGGAAACAAACTGGGGCAGGAAGGTGATGAAGAACAGAACCACCTTCGGGTTGGTGAGGTTCACCGTGGTTCCGAGAATGAAACTGGAAAGGGCGGTGGATTTCGGCTGGTCAGTCCTGACGTTCAGGGAGGATCCGTTGCGCACCGCATCCACAGCCAGCCAGAGAAGATAGGCGGCGCCGACGATTTTCAGGGCCGTGAACGCCGTGGGCGAGGCGGCAATGACTGCGGACACACCAAAGGCCGCGAGCAGCGTGTGGACGACGCAGCCCAACTGCGTTCCGGCCATGGCTGCGATTCCGGCGCGACGGCCTGACACGATGGTGCGAGAAAGCCACAGGCTCATGTCCGGCCCCGGCGTGATGAAGAGCAGCATGGAGGCCAGCGAGTAAGCCAGGAAGGTTGCGAGGTCCGGAAGAAAAGTCATTTATTTCAGCATCTTGATGAAAATTCCGAAAGCCTTGCCTGAAGTGCAGGGAAAACTTGCGAATCTCCCGCGTTCCGATTCAAGGTGAGGCCACGGCAAGGTTAGTTGCGTTCCACCCTTCTACTGGAGTGCTGCGCTCATGAACAAGAGCGAACTCATTGCCAAGGTTGCCCACGACACCAAGCTGACGCGCGGGGAAGCCGAAGAAGTTGTGGAAGCGACCATCGAAAACATCATCGAGGCACTGAAGGGCGGCGACGACGTGCGCCTGATGGGCTTTGGCGTGTTCACCGTTTCACGCCGCAAGGGGGGCGAGGCACGCAACCCCAAGACCGGAAAGATCATCAAGATGCCGGCCTCCAAAAGGGCCCGGTTCAAACCTGGGAAACTTTTGAAGGAGGCCGTGAACAGCTAGCGCGACGTTGTTCCTCCGGGGCTTCGGCGACGGCAGGGGGACACGCGCAGGGGACCAAGCGACACAACAGACGACACAGACTTACATCAGCCCCGCACGCCCTCAGAAACGTGTGGGGCATTTTGTTGCCGGCGGGTGA